>JAKAED010000194.1 GCA_021820105.1 Actinomycetes bacterium
GTCGGAGTCCGATAAACGCACCGAACTGGCTCTGCGCGAGCGTCTCGGCAGCATGCGGCCGGGGGACAGGATCATCGGCGAGGAGTTCGGTGGGGCCGAACAGGCCAGAGCCGCGGGCCGCGCTTGGGTGATCGATCCGATCGACGGAACCAAGAGCTACGTCCGTGGGATGGACACCTGGACCACGTTGATCGCGCTGCTGGAGGACGGCCAGGTCAAGGTTGGGGTGGTTTCGATGCCGGCGCTGCGAAAGCGCTGGTGGGCCGTGCGTGGGCAGGGCGCGTTCGCGGATGGGCGGGCGATCCGGGTCTCAGATGTTGACCAGCTGCAGTCAGCTCAGTTCCTGTGGAGTGGGATCGAGGAGTGGGACGCGATCGGGGGCTTTCAGCGCGTTGTTGACCTCGGACGCCGGTGCTGGCGTACGCGTGGCGTGGGTGATGCCTGGCAGTACATGCTGGTCGCCGAGGGGGCGGCAGAGATCGCCACCGATCCGGAGGCGACACTGTGGGATATGGCCGCGGTTTCGATCGTCGTGGAGGAGGCGGGTGGCCGTTTCACCAGCCTCGCCGGTGCGGCGGATCCGGCTGGGGGCAGCGGCCTGGCCACCAACGGGCTGCTCCACGCCGAGGCGCTCTCTGCGTTGGGTCGCCCAGACGTGTCCGGAGCCTGAGGCGCCGCCACGGTAGGCGGTTACCTCGCCCGCTGGGTTGGGCGGATCTCTTCATGAGCTCTCACAGGGCTCCGCTATCCTGGGCCCACGTGTCTGGCACCGAGGTCTGGGACGTGAACGCAGCGTGCGTGTGATCCCCCACCCAGAGCTCGAGCAGCTGCATCTAACGGAGGTGCTGCACGCGCTCAGCGATCCGGTGCGCCTGGAGATCGTGCGCCTGCTGAGCGCTCACGCCGAGCTCTCGTCGGGCAGTGTTGAGGTGTCGGTCTCCAAATCGACGCTCACCCACCACCTTCGAGTTCTGCGCGACGCCGGCCTCACGTACACCCGCAGCGAGGGCGTGCAGCGGCTCGTTTCGTTGCGTCGCGAAGAGGTTGAGGCGCGCTTCCCGGGGTTGCTCGAGTGCGTTCTCGGCGACGACCGCCAGAGCGCGTGCCTCACATCTCACGATCTGTAACGCTCCGCGAGCTTTGGGGTATCATTTGCAGGCGCGGTCGAGTTCCGCCTGCTGTCGCTCAGGTTCCGAGCGGCCGTGCCGATCGTTTCGGGTGATCTGAGAGCTTCCGTCTTAGTCACTTCTTAAACAGCACTTACGCATCTCTGTGTTGCGTGAAGTGTTCTGATATGGCGTACAGGGAAGATTTTTCCTCACGCCCATCCAGTACTCCGGCCCCGCAGCGTGCAACTTCGCATACGGCGTCAGGCAGGAATCCACCGGCCTTGACAGAACTTTACGTAGACGTATAATTCGATCATCATCAAATTAGCGAACGAAAACGAGCAGATGACACCTAAGACCCGCATCAGGGGCGAGCACACGGACAAGGAGACTGCGCGCACACCGCGCCGCAGCAGCGCCGCGAGCACGCAGCGTGAGCGCCGGGGTACCGCGCTGAACGCGCGGGCGCCGCGCCGTCGCGCTGCTACTCCGGTGCTGGACGGCTCGATGGAAGCGCTGGAGATCTTCTTCCGCGAGGCTCGCACCCACGAACTATTGACGGCCGCCGAGGAGATCGAGCTGGCCAAGCGTATCGAGCGCGGCGACCTCGATGCCAAGACGCGCATGATCAACGCCAACCTCCGTCTGGTCGTCGCTCAGGCCCGGCGCTACCAGGGGCATGGTCTGCCGCTGGAGGATCTGGTCCAGGAGGGCATGCTCGGACTCATCCGCGCGGTCGAGAAGTTTGACTGGCGCAAGGGGTTCAAGTTCTCGACCTACGGAACGCTGTGGATTCGGCAGGCGATCCAGCGCGGGCTCCAGAACTCGGGTCGCACGATCCGGGTGCCCGTGCACGTCGCTCAGCGTCAGGTCAAGGTCCGCAAGGTCGAGGGTGAGCTCGCGCTCAAGCTCGGTCGCGAACCCACTGACGAGGAGGTTGCGGCGGTGGCCGACCTGCCGATTGACCAGGTCACTGAGGTCCGTGAGCTCTCTGCGGCGATCACCAGCCTCGATCAGCCCGTCGGTGACGACGGTGAGACGGCGCTTGGCGATCTCCTGCGCAGTGAGGACCGCGGTCCGGAGGAGCACGCTCACGACAACTGGCGTGACGCCCAGGTGGCCGAGGTCCTGGCCAAGCTCCCGGAGTTGGAGCGCAACGTTATTGAGCTGCGCTTCGGGCTCGGTGGCGATGAACCCCGGACCGTCCGCCAGACCGGTGCCGAGCTGGGGATCACGACCTCCCAGGCGGGTGAGCTGGAGCGCCGCGCGCTCACGACACTCGCGCGCAACCCTGAGCTTGCAGCCCTGCGCCAGGCCGCCTAGAACTGACAGCTCGAACTGTGGCCCGTCGATCCGGCGGGCCACAGTCGTTTAATGGCGGGATGGACCGTCTCTTTGACGATGCTCCCGAGCCGGCAGCTGCGAACCCACGGGACCGTGGCCCTCAGGGACCAACGGGCACGACGGCCGGCACCGGTGGCGGTGGCCACGGGATCCCGCTCTCGACGCGGATGCGTCCCACTTCGCTCGCGGAGTTTGTCGGGCAGGAGCAACTGCTGGGGGAGCGCTCAACGCTGAGGCACGCGATTGAGAGCGGGCAGCCACATTCCATGATCCTGCATGGACCGCCGGGTTCGGGGAAGACGACGCTCGCCCGCATCGTCGCCGCGGCCTCTGGCGCCGCGTTTGAGGAGGAGAGCGCGGTCCAGGCCGGTCGCGCGGAGGTACGAGCGGTGCTCGACCGAGCGCGCGAGCGGCGACGCATGGGGATGGCAACGGTCTTCTTCCTCGATGAGATCCATCGGTTCAACAAGGCGCAGCAGGATGCGTTGCTGCCGGCCGTCGAAGAGGGCCTGGTGACGCTGATCGGCGCAACCACCGAGAACCCGTACTTTGAGGTCAACTCGGCGCTGCTCTCGCGCAGCCGTGTCTACGAGCTCCAGCCGCTCAGCGTTGAGCAGGTACGACATGTCTTGCAGCGCGCGGTGGACGACGGCGCCCTGGGCCGGTCGGTCGAGGTGGCTCCGGAGGCGCTCGACTATGCCGCTGACTGGACCGCCGGCGATGCGCGCGCGGCCCTGAACGCACTTGAGTTGGCGGCCGTCACCGCCGGCCATGGGGAGCTCACCGTCGAGTTGATCGCTGATGCCCTGCAGCGCCGCACGGTCGCCTACGACCGGCAGGCTGACAACCACTACGACACCATCTCCGCCTGGATCAAGGCGACCCGCGGCTCTGACCCGGATGCGTCGCTGTACTACCTGGCGGTGATGCTCGAGGGCGGTGTGTACCCGCGGTTCATCGTGCGGCGCATGGTGATCCTCGCATCAGAGGACATCGGAAACGCCGACCCGCAGGCGCTCACGGTCGCCACGGCGGCCGCCGCGGCCGTGGAGCACGTGGGTCTGCCCGAAGCTGAGTACGCGCTTGCCCAGTGCGCCATCTACCTCTCGCTGGCGCCCAAATCAGACGCGGCCAAACGAGCGATCCGCGCCGCCCGGGCGTACGTCGGCGCGCACGGCGCCAAGGCGCCGCCGGGCTACCTGCGTTCTGCCAACCGCGCTGAGGGCAATTACGACTATCCGCACGACCGTCCGGGCCACATCTCCGCGCAGGAACTGCTGCCCCCGAGCGTCGCCGGCACGCGCTTCTACGAGCCGGACGACGCTGAGGCCGCTGCGCGTGAGCGGCTGCGGGCGATTCGGGTCAACCGCAACCGCGATCCTGAGTAGTCCGAGCGGGCCATATGCACGCTTCAGTGTGCACATGG
This sequence comes from Actinomycetes bacterium, assembly GCA_021820105.1. GTDB lineage: Bacteria > Actinomycetota > Thermoleophilia > Solirubrobacterales > Solirubrobacteraceae > Palsa-465. Next base: position 3,880 of record JAKAED010000194.1, read on the forward strand.
CCCGCCAACCCGGACAACAACCCTAGAGCTGAGTGATGACCGTCTTGGTCTCCAGGTAGTTGTTCAGCACCTCGGCTCCCATCTCCCGGCCCCAACCTGACTGCTTGTAACCACCGAACGGCAGCTCTGCACTGAACACGTGGTAGCTGTTGAGATGCACGGTTCCCGCCTTGAGGCGCTTGGCCAGACGGTGTGCCTTTGAGATGTCGCGTGTCCAAACGCCTGCGGCAAGGCCATAGACGCTGTCATTGGCCTGACGGGCCAGGTCGTCAATGTCGCTGAACGGCAGCGCCGCGATCACCGGACCGAAGATCTCCTCCTGAACAACCGTGTGCTCCTGCTCAGCGTCAACCAGCACGGTCGGCTGTACGAAGTAGCCGGGCCCGTCAATTGCGCTGCCACCCACTGTGGCGCGCGCGCCATCGGCCAGCCCACGCTTGATGTATCCGGTCACCCGCTCGTGCTGTTCCCTTGAGACGAGCGGACCCATCTCGGTGTCCGGAGCCAGCCCGGGTCCGACCTTGATCTCAGCGGCTGCCTTGGATACCCCTTCGACCACCCGGTCGTAATGGTCCTGGTGGATGTACAGGCGGGATCCGGCTGAGCACACCTGTCCCTGGTTGAAGAAGATGCCGGATGCGGCGCCCGCGATCGCTGCGTCAACATCGGCGTCGTCAAAGATGATGTTCGGCGACTTGCCGCCGAGTTCCAGGGAGAGCTTCTTCAGGTTCGTCTCGCCGGCGGCCTTGACGATCAGCTTGCCAACCTCGGTCGAGCCGGTGAACGCGACCTTGTCCACATCGCCGTGGCGGGCCAGTGCGGCCCCCGGCTCGCCAAAGCCGGTGACCACGTTGAGAACACCAGTTGGTACGCCCGCCTCTGCGGCCAATTCGGCCAGACGCAGAGCGGAGAGCGGCGTCTGCTCGGCTGGCTTGAGCACTATGGTGCAGCCGGTGGCGAGTGCCGGCCCGAGCTTCCAGGCAGCCATCAGCAGCGGAAAGTTCCAGGGGATGATCTGACCGACCACGCCGACCGGTTCGCGCAGCGTGTAGGCGTGGAATTCAGCTCCCGGCATGTACGGAACTGAGGGGCTGATTGTGCTCCCGTTCAGACGTGTGGCCGCGCCCGCCATGTACCAGAAAAGATCGGCGGACAGCGCCACATCAGCAGCCTTCGCCACCGTCATCGGCTTGCCGTTATCCAGCGCCTCAAGTTCGGCCAGTTCATCGGCATGTTCAGCGATCAGATCGCCGATCCGGTGCACGATCCTCCCGCGCTCAGACGGTGTCAGCTTGCTCCACGGTCCGTCGAGCGCGCGCCGTGCCGCCCGCACCGCCCGGTCGACGTCCTCGGCCTCGCCCCGGGCGACCTCCGCCAACACCTCTCCGGTTGCGGGATCGACCGTCTCAAACGTCGCGCCGTCGGCGGCGTCGACCCAGTCGCCGTCGATGAAGAGCTTGCGTGGCGAACCATCAAAGTGGATCGCGCCCACTGGATTGGGAACAGTCAGTGCCATCTCGGATCTCCTCAAGGGTGATTTGCATCCGCCAGTTGTGCGGAATGCAACGAGTGTGCGCCTGCGGGGGTTGCAGGCACGTTGCAACCGCGTTGCAGCGGCCGCCTGGCTGTTCTAGCCTCCATGTCGAGCAGGCGATTGGGAGGCGCCAAACCAGGTTATGGCCAACTCATGGGTCTCGATCGACGCCACCAGCGACCGCCGCGCGCGGGCGCTCGCCTTGGCGGCAGCACGGGAGTCGGTGCTGTCCGGAGCGGAGGTGCCTCGCAACC
>JAKAED010000195.1 GCA_021820105.1 Actinomycetes bacterium
ACACCGTATCCAGGACCTGACGCATCGCATCCACGGCCGCCTGGTCAGCGGCTTCCTTGTCACCCCGGCCGATCTGGCGCGCCGCCGCCAGGGCTGCGGCCTCAGTCACGCGCACCAGTTCCAGTGCCAGGTTGCGATCCGGTGTTGACGACTCAGTTGATTGCATGATTCGCAGGCTACCGTTCGGGTCAGTGGAAACCATGCGCTACCGTCGCCTGCTGCCCGCGGGTGAGCCGGTTGATGCGCGCGCTCATGTGAGCGCGCTGCCCATGCGGCACGACCCACCATCCCCCGACAGGCCCTTCCTTTCAGTCAATTTCGTGGCCAGCGTGGATGGCCGGACCACGGTGTCAGGGGAGTCTCGCCGCCTCTCCGGCGCGGCCGACCGCGAGCTCTTCTACGCGCTGCGCGAGCGTGTTGACGCGGTTCTGGTGGGCCCCAATACGCTGGCCGCCGAGCGCTACAAGCGAATGCTGCCGCAACACGAACGACGAGCGCGGCGACAATCCGCGGGTCGCGACCCTGAACCGCTGATGGTCACCGTGACGCGCAGCGGGCGGCTGCCGTTTGAGATCCCGATCTTCCAGGAACCAGAGGCCCGGATTCTGGTCTTTGCCTCAGATCCTCCGGTCGCGGCCGGCTTGGCCGCGACCGTCGAGTACGCGCCGCTCACGACGCTGCCCGACGCAATGCGGGCCCTGCACAACAGCCACGGCATCCGCACACTGCTCTGTGAGGGCGGCCCCGGCCTGTTCACGGCGCTGTTGGTGGATAGGCTTGTGGACGAGCTGCTGCTGACGGTCGCACCGACGCTCATTGGCCGAGACGGCGAGGCGGCCTTGGTCAGCGGCGGCGCTCTGCCAGCGCCGATTCAGGCCGCGCCATTGAGCGTGCTGGAGCGTGACGGCACGCTGTTCCTGCGCTACCGGATCGGAGGCTAGAGGCCGAGTCCGCCCACGCCGTGCTCATCCCAGCCGAGGTGATGGGCAAGCTCGTGTTGCACGGTGCGGCGCACCTGTTCGCGCAGCAGTTCCGGGTCGTGACCGAAGTCACGCATCAGCGTGTCACGGAAGATGACGATGCGCTGGTGGAAGTAGTTGTTGACGATGGTGTCGCCCTCATAGAGACCGTAGGCTCCGCGACGCCCGCGGCCGAGACGCACACCCGAGCCGCCATCGGAGACGACAATCGCCACGTGCTCAAGCGCACGGTGGAACTCCAGCGGAAGCTCATCCAGCGCCGAGCGCACCAGCGCTTTGAAGTCCTCCTCACTGTCGAGCTCAAGTGCCTCGTACTCCTCGGTGTCGCCGAACTCCGTGAAGTCGTGTGAGTTCCACGGATCCTCGGCTGCGAGCCGCTCGGCGCGCTGCACAAGCGCCTCAAAATCCTCCTCGGAGGCGGGTGACTGCCAGTTTGCAAAGTGCACGAGCGAGAGCACGATCACAGCGGTGATCAGCCCCGCGCCAAGCACCACCACCGAGCCGAGCTCCACGGCCCGCAGCAGCCCGTTTGAGCTGAAACCGGTGACGAGCGCGAACAGGCCAAACCCGGAGACCAGTGCAGCAAGCGCCGAGAACAGGATCCTGCGGGTGCTCGTCTGCGTCTGCATGCGCTAGCTCGGGAGTCGGTCAGGCACTGCTCTTGCGGACATCACAACAGATGCTACCGCTGCGCGTAGCGCCGAAACCGCTCACGTCACCGCAGTTGGCTGATCAGCGCCGGGTCCTACGTACCGCCTCCCGAGAGCCGGTGCGAGCCTGCTACCAGCCGGCGGGGTGGCGAGCCACGAACGTGCCGTATCCGGGCTCGGCGATCCTTGTCAACGACCAGCGGTCGTTGCCGTTCAGCGCTGTCTGCGCGGCCGTGTCAAACCAGAGGCCTGCGATCTCCATGTAGGCGTGGGTCGGGCCGTTGGTGTAGATGGTGATCCAGTTGCCGGCGCCCGGCAGCCCGTACTTCAGGAACTGTTCCGAGTCGAGCGGGCTGGCGAGCAGCCCGCCGGCGTGCAGCACGTAGCTCACCGAGCCAGAGCAGTCGTAGCCGCGCGCGGTGAAGGAGGCGTGGCCGCCCCCGTAGATGTACGGGTCAAAGGCGATGGTGTTGGCGGCATTGATCATCGAGACGATCGGCTCCGGCGTGTTGGGAGCCGGGATGGCGACGCCGTCAATCACGGTCGCGTTCACCTCAGCCGAACTCTGCGGTGCACCGGATGTGCTCACGCCGCTCAGGCCAACGCCACCGGTGAGACCGGAGTCTCCGGCCGGGAGCGGCTTGTTCGCGCTGGTGATCGTCACCGGTGTACCGGTCGCGAGGTCCTTGGCCGCCTGCGCGGTCTCGGCGATGTGCAGTTTCGAGCTGAGCAGCCGTTTGAGGGTGGTGATCGTCGACGGACCGGCCACCCCATCCACCGCCAGGCGATAGCGGCGCTGGAAGCGCTTGAGGCGCAGCAACGTCAGCCGATTGAAGCGACCGCTTGCTGGAACCCTGAAGTTGAGCGCGTTCAGGTCCCGCTGCAGGATCGTGACGTCGGCTCCACGCATTCCCAGCGCCAGCTGGCGGCTTCCCAGCACCCTGGAGAGCATCGTGGACGCAGTGGTCCGCGTGACAGTGGGGCGGGTGAGGGTTGGAGCCGTCACCGTCGGCGCGGTCGCGGAGGTACTGGTCGTGGGACTCGTCGTCGACAGCGTGGAGGTCGTTGTGGGCGTCGTCTCGCCGATCGCCGTCCCTCCCGTCCCAGAATCGGCAAACGCAGGCCCGCAGATGAGCGCGAAGCACAGCGCTGATGCCGTTGCGAGTCGACGCCAACAGGTCACAGCTCCTGAATACGACAAACCAACCCCTTCTCTTTCTTGCGCCTACGGGGTTAGCTGTCGGGCTCGCGCTGAAAGAGGTTGCGCTACGCCACTTTCGTGGCGATTCGCCCCAAGAGCTGCTATCGCAGCTCATACAACTGGTTCCCCCGCTCCCGTCTAACTGCGTCTGACGAGACTCGGCTGGGTGTGCTGGCGGGGAGCATAACAGCGCGCCAACATAGATGGCATCGAATTACCGAAGTTCGTGGTGGTGCCCCGAGAAGGACTGTGGGGTTATACGTAGAGGCGGTGCGCGCGCTAGGCTGCGCGCGATGAGCCAGGACTACACCCCCAAGCAGGTCGACAGGATCCTCGCCGACGGCAACGTGCAGCTGATTGACGTGCGCACACCCGAGGAGCACGTTGCCGGTCACATCGCCGGCAGTCGTCTGATCGAGCTGTCAACGCTCCCAGAGCAAGTGCAGACGATCAAACGGGAAATCCCGGTGATCCTCTATTGCCGTAGCGGAGGGCGATCCGCCCTGGCCACCGAGGCGCTGGTTCACGCCGGCTACGACGCGCACAACATGGCAGGCGGGATGCTGGAGTGGCAGGCCTGCGGCCTGCCGATGGAGCCGGCGGACGCCCGCGTCGCCTAGCCGGTGCGGCTGGCGACGCAGGTGACTGCTGCCGGTACTACAGCTTCATGACGTTGATCGCCTTTGGCCCCTTGGGGCCGGCCTCCTCCTCATAGGAGACCTTGGCGCCCTCCGCCAGCGAGCGGTATCCGTCGGCGCTGATCGAGGTATGGTGGACAAAGAGGTCGCGGCTGCCCTCGTCGGGCGTGATGAAGCCGAAGCCCTTCTCGTCGCTGAACCACTTGACTGTTCCGGTTGGCATTTGGAGCATTCCTCCGTAGCTATCAGTGCTTCTACCGCGAGGACGTCTCTCCCGACCACCGGTGCCTGCACCTACTCTGCGTCGCTTTATGCGACCTTACATGGGCGCACGCTAGCAGGCAATCTGCCCTTATACGAGCCCTGAAGGGCATCAATTACGGCATTTTCACAATACTCAGCGGACAATCGAGTGATGTATGCAGACACCCGTGTTCGCATACGCAGTTCGTCGTTCAGAATTGCCCCATGCGCTGGCTCGTTGACGGCATGAATGTGATCGGTAGTCGGCCAGACCGCTGGTGGAGGGACCGTGACCGTGCGATGCTGCAACTGATCGACCAATTGGAGCGGTGGGCGGCTGTCGCGGGTGAGGAGGTGGTGGTCGTGTTTGAGCGCCCGCCCTCGCCCCCCGTGCACTCGACTGTGATTGACGTCCGCAGTGCTCCAAAGCCCAAGCCGGATGCCGCCGACGACGAGATCGTCCGGCTCCTGCGGTCCGATCTCGAGCCCCAGTCGGTACGCGTGGTGACCTCCGATCGGGCGCTCAGCGACCGCGCACGTGCCGCAGGGGCCACCGTTGAGGGCGCTGAATCCTTCAGGCGCCGAATCGAGTCCTCTCACTATGAGGTCTAAGAAGGTCTTTCAAAATCAGGGCGTCGTCCGGGGCGGTCGTGGACCAAGCTGGGCGACGACCGTTTCCAGAGCCGATACTGGAGGTATCGGCCAGGGAAACGGGTGGCGATCCAGCGCCGAGTCCACGGACGCATCCGGACAGCCATCATTTTGCAAGGCCTTCTTAACCGCGGATGCGGGCCCGTGGCGCTCTGGAACATGAACTTTTTGGACCGTTGACCCGGGTTGCGACAATGAGAACCCATGGCTGAACGAAAAAAGCCTGACCGGCCATCGCCTGGACTCGGCGCCTGGGGACGACCGGTGCGCGACGGCGGACGCGCGCAGCCTGCCGCCCGGATGCGCCCAGGCGGCAGACCGGGGCAGCCGCCGAACTGGCGTGGCGGCCAGCAGCCAGGCGACGGTCGTCAGACCAACAGCAGCATGCGCGGCGGTCCAGGCGGCCCTGGAGGCCCGAATCCACGCAGCCAGTGGGTGGTGCTGGCGGCAATTGTCGGGGTCCTGCTGGTGATCAACCTGTGGGTCTCCTCGGCAGCACTGACGCCAAGCCGCGTCCGCATCCCCTTCAGCCCCACGTTCCTCACGCAGCTGCACAAGGGCAACGTCAGCTCGATCACGAGCACCTCCAACGCAGTCCAGGGCACCTTCAAGAAGCCGATCAGCTACTCACCCACCGGTGGAGCATCCACACCGACAAAGGACTTCTCCACCCAGATCCCCTCATTCGTGCCGACCGGGCCGTTCTATCAGGAGCTGATGAAGAAGAACGTCACGATCACCGCTCAAAACCCGAATCAGGGAGCGCCGTTCTGGGAGAGCATCCTGTTCGGCTTCGGACCGACGCTGCTCTTCCTGCTGCTGCTGGTCTGGATCATGCGCCGAGCCGCGGCGGGGGGTGGTGCCGGCGCCAGCGGCCTGATGTCGTTCGGCCGCTCGCGTGCCCGCCGGGTTGAAGGCGCCGATCAGCCGGTGACATTCGCTGACGTCGCCGGTATCGATGAGGCAAAGGACGAGCTGCGTGAGATCGTCGACTTCCTCCGGAGCCCCGAGAAGTATCTGGCCCTGGGAGCAAAGATCCCGCGTGGCGTCCTGCTCAGCGGTATGCCGGGAACCGGCAAGACGCTGCTTGCCCGCGCGGTCGCCGGCGAGGCGGGAGTTCCCTTCTTCCAGATGTCAGCCTCCGAATTCGTGGAGATGATCGTCGGCGTCGGCGCGTCGCGCGTGCGCGACCTGTTCTCGCAGGCGAAAGAGGCAGCCCCGGCGATCATCTTCGTCGATGAGCTGGATGCCGTGGGCCGCTCCCGCGCCTCGTCCGGACCCAACATCGGAGG
>JAKAED010000039.1 GCA_021820105.1 Actinomycetes bacterium
GCCAAGCCCACGGCGGCCAAGGCGACCGCCCGCAAGAGCGCGGCGGCCAAGCCCACGGCGGCCAAGGCGACCGCCCGCAAGAGCGCGGCGGCCAAGCCCGCGGCGGCCAAGGCGACCGCCCGCAAGAGCGCGAGCCGTAAGCCTCCCGAGCCGAAGCCATCCGCGAGCAGGGCTGTGCCGAGGGTCACGATTCACGTCAACACCGAGGGCACACAGGCGCAGGTCGAGGCAATTGCGGAGCGGCTGCGCAAGCTGAACGAGAGGATCATCGAGCTTGGCCGCGAGGCGGGGGAGAGCACGCTCAGCAGCTATGAGCGGGCGCTGAAGACGATCGTGAGCGGGGTCTCTCAGACGCCGGCCAAGGACGAGTTTGAGTGGATCACGCAGCTGGCGGCGTCGCAGGCGAAGTTCGTCCGTGACATGACCGAGAGCTGGGCCAAGGCCGCCCGGGAGCGGCTCAAGTAGGGAAGGTAAGGTCGCGCCGCGACCGTGTCAGCCGGCGCGTCATTTGGCGGATCGCGGGGAAGAAGAGCGTAAGAGCAGCGGGCCGGGACCTGCCGGGCCGCGTCTCTGTGGAACAATCAAAACCGCATGGACCCGAATCGCAAACGCGCGATCCGGCTGACGGTCGCCCTAACCGCAGCTCTGCTGCTGGCAAGCGCTCTGATCTACGTGAGTTTCAGCGCCGGACGCGACGAACTGACCGCTTCGCAACTTCTGAACAAGGCAAAGCCTGGAGGTCAGTACATCCTCGCCGGGACGGTCGAGAACGGCTCGATCCGTAGGCAAGGGGAGCGGACCTACTTCAGTGTCCTGGATCCGAAGCGGCGCATTGCCGTGCCGGTCAGCTACACGGGTGTCGTTCCCGATCCCTTCGCCCAGGGACGCGCGGTGATGGTCGACGTGACTGACCAAGGGGGCAGGTTCATCGGTCAGCAGAACTCGCTCACCACAAAGTGTCCGTCCAAGTATCAGGCGGCGTCGGGCGCGCTCAAGCAGACCGCCGGGGAACCCCTGGGTCCCGCCACGGTCAAGAGCTGATGTCCACACTGGGTCATGCTCTGCTGCTGCTCGATCTGGGCCTGTGCCTGTTCGGGATCATCGCCTCAGTACACGGAGCTCGACGCGATCGTCCTGACTGGATTGAAGCCGGCAGACGCGCGATGTACGCGCTCGCCGGACTCAGTGTGATCGCGTTTGTCCTGTTGGAGGTCGCCTTCATCCGAGGCGATTTCAGCTTCAAGGTGGTTGCCGACACATCCTCGACCACCACGCCGCTCTTCTACCGGCTGACCGCCCCCTGGTCATCTCAGCAGGGATCGCTGCTGCTCTGGGTGACCCTCTCGTCGCTGTGGTCCTCGCTCGCGCTGTACCTGACCCGTAAGCGACTCCGTGAAATCGTGCCGTATGCCACGGCCGTGCTGCTGGGTATGAACGGCTTCTTTGTGGCGCTTGCCTCGTTCGCAGCCAACCCCTTCCAGACCACCCCGCCGGCCGTCACGCCCACAGATGGCGCGGGCCTCGATCCGCTGCTGATGCACCCGAGCATGATGTTCCATCCCCCGATGCTGTATTCGGGCTACACGCTGATGGCGGTTCCCTTCGCCTTTGCGGTCGCCGCACTCATCACGGGGCGGCTTGGGTCGGAGTGGATACGAGACACGCGCAGATTTGCCTTGGCAGCGTGGCTGTGTCTCGGAATGGGGATCATCCTCGGCGCCCGCTGGTCGTTCACGGAGCTGGGCTGGGGTGGTTACTGGGGCTGGGATCCAGTCGAGAACGCCGCGCTGATGCCGTGGATCGTTTGCACAGCGTTCATCCATTCCATCCAGATCCAGGAAAAGCGCGGCATGCTCAAGGTCTGGAACGTCTCGCTGGTGCTCAGCTACGGCACGCTGGCCATCTTTGGCACCTTCCTGGTCCGCTCTGGGGTCCTGGACTCGATTCACGCCTTTGGGGGATCGACCCTGGGCATCCCTTTTGTGGTCCTGCTGAGCGCGATGGTGATCACGTCCGTTGGACTGGTCGTATGGCGTCGGGAGGGATTGCGCTCGGAGCATCGGCTTGACTCGCTGCTCTCACGGGAGGCGATGTTCCTGCTGCAGAACCTGGTCCTGGTTGCCATCACCTTCGTGATCTTCTGGATCACGCTGTTCCCGCTCATCTCGCTGGCCCTGACCGGCGTGCGGGCATCAGTTGGGCCACCGGCCTTCACTCCGTTCGTGGTTCCACTTGCCCTGGTGTTGGTGCTGCTGACCGGGGTCGGTCCGTTGATCTCATGGAGGCGCGCGACTGCGGCGAACCTTCGCCGCCACTTTGTGCTCCCGCTCGCACTGGGTGTTGTGGTCGGGGTTCTCACTGCAACGCTCACTGCCGCCGGGCGGCAACCGTTTGCGCTCGCGGCTTTTGTATTCGGCGCCTTTGTGATCGGGACGGTCGCGCAGGAGTTCTACAGGGGGACCGCTGCGCGACGCGCCAGCACTGGGGCCTCCTGGCCACACGCTTTGATCGCACTCGTGCGACGCAACCGCCGGCGTTACGGCGGCTACATTGCGCACCTTGGATTTGCGGTGATGCTGATCGGCGTGGCGGCATCCTCGTCGTTTCAACATGCCCGGCACGCAACATTGATGCCGGGCCAGAGCGTGAATGACGGCGCCTACTCCTTCCGCTATGTGCGACCGACGGTCGCCGTGAACTCTGAGCGGCTGTCGTTTGGGGCGGTGATCGCGGTCAGCAGAGGCGGCAAGTTCGTGACTCGGTTGCACACGATGCAGAGCTTCTACCCGTCAACCAACGCCGGCGACGGCTTCATCGGACGCTTCTTTGACAGCGCCAATGCCGACAGCACCATTGGCTTAGCGAGCGGGACGCTGCGCGACATCTGGACGGTGGCGGCCGCGAATCTCAACCCGCTGCTGCCGCTCATCCAGCGAGACAACGCGCTGCTCACATCCCGCTATAACGCGGTGGTTCGTGATGTGCGCAAGCAGGTGCCCGTTGCGCGCCAGCAGGCGGCCGTGAACAACGTGTTGGACAGGCTCGGATTCTGGACCGCCCGCGACGTGGCGGTGCAGGCGATCGCGGCCCAGTATCTGAAGCACCGCTACCCGGTCGCCTTCCTGGTGATCGTCTTCCCGCTGGTCGGCTGGTTGTGGGCGGGCGCCGCGATCATCTTCATCGGCGGGCTCATCTCACTCGTGCCGCCGGCTCTGCTCGTGCGCCGCCGCAGCCCGGCCACACAGCGACCGCGCGTGGCCGCGCGTGAACTGGTCTGAGGGCAAGGGATCTGGCGATGGCCTATCTGATCGTGGTGCTCCTGCTGTTCGCCGTGATCTGGATCGTGATCGAGCCGCTCCGGCGCCGCACAGTCGAGCGGCCGGGGCGCAAGGACACCGTGGCGACCAAGCGGATTGAGCTCGAGGCTGCGCGCGACGCCAAGTATCGAGAGATCCGCGACGCCGAGCTTGACCACCAGACCGGCAAGTTGTCAGACGACGACTTTGCTGCCGTGGACTCGACCCTGCGAGCGGAGGCGATTGAGCTTCTACATCAACTGGATGCGTTGGCTGGGCCCGACACCGTCCAGGAACTGCCGACCACGAACGAGCCGAGTTGGCAGGAGGACGGCGGATCTCTCGGTCAGGCCGCACAGGCTGCCGATGAGTAGCTACCATCCTGCCCCGAGATGGTTTTTGTACTCGACGTGATTCAGGTCTTCATCAGCGTGATGCTGGTGTTCCTCGTGCTCATGCACTCCGGCAAGGACTCTGGTCTTTCCGGGTTCGGCATGGGGGGTGGGAGCGGATCCGGCAGCCCCTTCGGTGGCGGCTCGATGGTTGAGCGGAATCTCAACCGCTGGACGATTCTCTTCTGCGTGCTGTTCGTCGCCAACACCATCGCCCTGATCAAGATCAGCTGAGCGCCCGACCTCGGTCCGGCGGGAATCCCAACCGGACCGAGCCCAGCAGGCGTTTGCCTAGTCCATGTTGACGGCGATGTACTTGGTCTCTAGGTACTCGTCGATGCCCTCGCGTCCGCCCTCGCGGCCGAAGCCGGACTGCTTGATCCCGCCGAATGGAGCGGCCGCGTTTGAGACGATCCCCTGGTTCAAGCCGATCATTCCCGTCTCAAGGGCCTCTGCGACGCGCAGCGCACGCTTGAGGTCAGCCGTGAACATGTAGGCGGCCAGGCCGTACTCGGTGGCGTTGGCAGCCCGTAGGGCTTCGTCCTCGCTCTGGAAGCTGATGACCGGTGCCACTGGGCCAAACACCTCCTCCGTAAGCAGCCGCGTGCCCTCCTGGACGCCACCCAGCACCGTTGCCTCATAGAAGTACCCGGGGCCGTCAAGGGGATTGCCGCCGGTCAGCCGCTGCGCGCCACGGGCCAGGGCGTCACCAACCAGCTCTGCGACCTTGTCGCGCTGCTTCGCGTCGACCAGGGGCCCGAGTTCCACGCCCGGCTCGGTCCCGCGTCCGACTCGCATTGCGCCCAGGCGTTTGGCCAGCCGCTCTGAGAAGTCGGCCGCAACCGATTCATGCACGTGGAAACGGTTGGCGGCAGTGCAGGCCTCGCCACCGTTGCGCATCTTCGCCAACACGGCACCCTCCACCGCCGCGTCAAGATCAGCGTCCTCAAAGACCAGGAACGGAGCGTTCCCGCCAAGCTCCATGGAGAGCCGCAGGAGCGTCTCAGAGGCCTGCGACATAAGCATGCGCCCGACACCGGTCGAGCCCGTGAAGGAGAGCTTGCGCAGACGCTGATCGGAAAGCAGCGGCTGCGTGGTTGCGGCGGCGTCACTGGCGGTGATGACGTTGAGCACCCCGTCCGGGAGCCCACAGCTCTGCAGGATCTGAGCAAAAGCGAGGGTCGAGAGTGGCGTTTGCTGCGCAGGCTTGATCACAACCGTGCAGCCCGCGGCCAGTGCCGGGCCCGCCTTGCGGGTGCCCATCGCCAGCGGGAAGTTCCACGGTGTGATGAGCAGGCATGGACCAACAGGCTGTCGCATTGTGAGCACACGACCCCGTCCGTTGGGCGAGACGCTGTAGCGACCTTCGATGCGGACGGCCTCCTCAGAGAACCACCGCAGGAACTCCGCGGCGTACAGCACCTCCGCGTGAGATTCGGCAAGCGGCTTGCCCATCTCGAGTGTCATCAGCAGCGCAAGGTCGTCGCTTCGCGCAACGATCGTCTCAAAGGCACGGCGCAGGATCTCACCGCGCTCACGCGGAGGATGCGCGGCCCAACTGGGAGCCGCGTCCGCCGCTGCATCGAGCGCCGCCAGCGCGTCAGCGGGCGAGGCGTCGGCCACCTCGGCCAGAACGGCGCCGGTGGACGGATCTTCTACCGGGAGCGTTCCGCGCTCACCGTCACGCCACTCTCCACCGATTAGCAGCGCATGCGGGACAGAATCGACAACGCGACGTTCGTCGCTGGCAATGATCGTGCTCATGTATAGAACTTACCTGGTTGCGCGCGGACGCACGGGGCGGCTGCTCGCCGGCCTCGGGGCCACCGTGCTGTTGGCGGGCTGCGGCGCGAGTTCCGGCGGCGGCTCAGCAGCGGTGACCACCCCGGGCGGGTCTGGGCCAGGCAGCCCCGCCGCCTCAGCCGGAAGCGCGTCAAGCGGCGGCGGCTCGCAGGCGCAGCCTGGATCCACCGCAGGCGGTCGCGCCGGCGGTGGGCAGGCAACCGCTGTGGCGGGCAGCATCTCGCAGAGTGCTGCGGGAACCGTCGTGCAGAGCGGCGCGGGAAGCATCTCTCACGCTGCGGCCGGCACGGTTGTGCAGAGCGCCGCCGGCTCCGTGGTCCAGGGAACCGTTGGAAGCGTGGTGAGCAGTGTGCAGCAGCCACCCAATTCCTCCGGAATCAAGGTCAACATGACGACGGGGAGCGGTTCGGGGTCCGCAAGCGGCGCTGCCAAGACCGCTGTGAAGCCTCCGAGCCCTCCCAGGATGACGGCGCCCAGCAAGCCCGCCAACGTGGTGACCACCAAGACCGTTGGCCCGACTGCAACTGCACGCATAGGCCAGCCCGGTGGTGCTCATGCAACCGTCACCCACGTGGCGGCGGCTCCGCCCAGAATCAGGACCATCGTGCGGACCCGGACCAAGGTCGTAGTGCACACGCGAACGATCGTGCACCGAGTCGTGAAGGTGGTGGCACCGAAGGTACCGTCGGGGGCCTTCCTGCCGTCCCGGCACCCGGTGCTTGCGCAGAGCGGATTTGTCGTGCCGGGAGCCAACATCTCCTGCCAGCTCAGCGGCGTAGTCCACTGCGCGGTTGTGCAGCGCACATGGGCGGCTCCGCGGCAGCCCCGGAACTGCAGCGGGAGTTGGGGAGACGTGATCACGCTTCGAGGCACCGGCCCGGGAACGTTCCTGTGCATGACCGGACGGTCGGCTGGAACCGGCGGTCAGGTGATCCCTGTGGGCTGGGACGACAAGGTTGGCCGCTTCACCTGTGAGGTCCGCAGCTTCGGCGTGAACTGCTTCTCAGCCAGCGGCGGTGGCTTCATCATCAGCCGCACCGGCTATCAGCTGTACTGACGCGAGAAGTGCGGACGGGGCAACCGGGGGTGCCGGCCCGCTTGGCCGGCACCCCCGCTCTATGCGTTGCCGTGTACGGATCCGACGGCGATCAGGCCGCCGAAGTTACGGGCGCCGGCTCGAGCGCGACGTTCAACACCTCATCGATTGTCATCGCAAAGTGGAAGTTCATGGCATCGCGAACCTCCTGCGGGACCTCGTCCATGTCGCCCCGGTTGCGCTCGGGCAGGATCACGTCCGTCAACCCGGCGGCATGGGCCGCCAGCACCTTCTGCTTGACGCCACCGATCGGGAGCACCCGACCCTGAAGCGTCACTTCACCGGTCATGCCGACCGTGTGGCGGACAGGGCGACCCGTCAGCAGCGAGGTGAGCGCGGTGACCATGGTGACTCCCGCACTGGGTCCATCCTTGGGGATCGCGCCGGCGGGCACGTGGACATGGAACGACTTCTCCTCAAATTGCGAGCGGTCCACCTGGAGATCCTCAGCGTGACCACGGACATAGGAGAGCGCGATCTGTGCAGACTCCTTCATCACGTCGCCGAGTTGTCCGGTGAGCGTGAGGCCGGGCTTGCCCGGCATCGCGGTGGCCTCGACGAAGAGGACATCTCCGCCTGCCCCGGTAACGGCAAGTCCGGTCGCCACGCCGGGCACGGCGGTCCGGATCGCCGACTCCTGGAAGTACTTCTGGCGGCCCAGCGCCTCCCGCAGTGCCTCCAAGTCGAGCCGCACAGGCGCTTCCCTGCGTCCGGAGGCGATCTGCGTTGCCGTCTTGCGAAGCAGCGTCCCGATCTCTCGCTCCAGATTGCGGACACCGGCCTCACGCGTGTACTCGGTGACGATCGTGCGCAGCAACTCGTCGCTCAGCTCGACCTCCTCGGCGCGCAGGCCGTTGCGGTCAAGTTGGCGTGGCCACAGATACCCGCCGGCGATCGCGACCTTCTCTGAGGTCGTGTAACCGTCGAACCGGATGACCTCCATGCGGTCGAGCAGCGGGCCCGGGATCGTGTCGGCCACGTTCGCCGTGGCGATGAACATGACTCCGCTGAGATCTATCTCCACATCCAGATAGTGGTCGCGGAAGCTGTGGTTCTGGGCAGGGTCCAGTACCTCGAGCAGTGCTGAGCTGGGGTCGCCGCGCCAGTCAGCGCCGACCTTGTCAACCTCGTCGAGCATGATCACCGGATTCATCGTGCCGGCATCGCGCAGAGCTCGCACGAGCCTTCCGGGGAGCGCTCCAATGTAGGTCCGACGGTGGCCCCTGATCTCCGCTTCGTCACGGACGCCGCCCAGCGAGATGCGGATGAACTCCCTACCGGTCGCGCGGGCGATCGACTCACCGATCGACGTCTTGCCTGTGCCTGGGGGGCCGATCAGCGTGAGGATCGCCCCGGAGCGCTTGTCCTCGTGGATCCCGCGCTCCTGGCGAAGCTTCTTGACGGCGATGTACTCGACGATCCGATCCTTGACATCGTCAAGACCGGCGTGATCCGCGTCCAGCACCTCGCGAGCGTGCTGTGGATCCAGGCGTTCATCAGAGCGCTTGCCCCATGGAACCGCCAGCAGCCAATCGAGATAGGTCCTGATGACGCTCGACTCACCGGACTGCTCGCCGACTCGCTCGAGTCGTCCAAGCTCCTTGTCAGCCTGCTCGCGCACGGCGTCCGGCATCTCAGACTCGTCGATCTTGCGGCGGTACTCCTCAATCACCGAGGCGTCGTCCTCGCCCAGTTCGCGGCGGATCGAATCCATCTGCTTGCGCAGGAAGTACTCGCGTTGCTGCTTCTCCGCACCTGACTCCACGTCGTCGCGGATGCGCTTGCGGATCTGGAGCTCCGCCAGCCGCTCGCGCTGGAAGCTCAGTGCGAGCTTGAGCCGTTCAGGAATATCCACCTGCTGCAGCAGTTCGACACGCTGCTCGTAGTTGAGGTCGGGTGAGTAGCCGGTCGCGTCGGCGAGCGCGCCGGGCTCAGTGATCCCGCGCAGGAACGACTGAATGCGGCTGTCCGCGCCCAACAGCTCAAGGATCTCCTCCACCACAGCGCGGTACTCACGTTCGAGTTCGCGCAGTTCACGGCTGGGAACCTCACCGGTCGGGTCGGGGCGCTCGTCGACATCGACATAGAGGCGGCCGTTCGGCTCAGTGACCGCGGCGCCGGCGACGCCGCGATGGAGGCCCTCGACCACCACAGCCTGCGCGCCGCCGGGAAGACGGACCCGCTCACTGACGTTGGCGACGGTTCCGACACCGGCGAACTCGTTCTCATGGCGGGGCACCAGCAGTACGCGCTCCTCATCGCCGGCGTCAACGGCCAGCGTGACGGACATGCCGGGGAACACCACCGCATCATCAAGTGGGACTAGAAGGAGACGGGTCATCAACTCTTCACTTTCGGCAGGAACTAACGAAACGTAAGCACTAGGTTACCAGGTCGAACGGAAACCTGAGAGGGATCTGAGTCGTAGGCACTCAGATTATCGCACGGTGAGCCTGATGCCTTGATTCGTAGCGGTTGTTTGCGAAGATTGCTGGCGATGAGTGCCCAACCATCTGAAGAGCCGCCCACTGACGTGCTGGCGGCCGAGGTGTTCGTGGTGCCGGCGCCGGACCCGGCGCTCAGCCCTGAGCACCTGAGCCTGCCGACGGATCTGGTTGGGGGAGAGCCGCGAGACGTGCTCGTCGCAGAGGAGTTCGCGATGCCGGCTCCGGACGAGGCGCATCCCCTTCCCGCCGCGCATGCGAGGCGCCCGTCAGCCGCACAGCTGGCGCTTGCCGGCCTCGCCCTCGCGCTTGTGGCGCTTTGGCTCCGCCGGCGCCGGCGCCGCGCCTAACGCGTCAAGCCTCGCTCGGGCGTTCAGCGACGCCGCTTGGGAAGCAGGTCGGTGATTGTGCCGTCCTGCATCTCAGCCGCAAATGCGATGGTCTCAGAGAGCGTCGGGTGCGGGTGGATCGCCAGGCTGATGTCCTGGGCGTTGAGACCGGCCTCCATTGCGAGCACCGTCTCGGCAATCAGGTCACCCGCGCCAATACCGACCACGCCGGCACCGAGCAGTCGCTCGCTCTCAGGCTCGAACAGCAGCTTGGTGAAGCCCTCCGGGCGGCCAAGCCCGAGTGCCCTGCCTGAGGCTGCCCAGGGGAATACAGCTTTCTCATAGGCCACGCCCTGCGCCTTGGCGTCGGTCTCCGTCAGACCCATCCATGCAACCTCCGGATCCGTGTAGGCGACCGATGGGACGGTGAGCGCGTCGAACTCAGCGCCGGGCACGCCGGCGATGACCTCAGCGGCTGTCTTGGCCTCGTGCGTTGCCTTGTGCGCAAGCATCGGGCCTCCGACGATGTCTCCAATCGCGTAGATCCCTGGCACATTGGTGCGCTGCTGCCTGTCGACACGGATGTAGCCACGCTCATCGACCTGGACGCCAGCACGCTCCGCGTCCAGCAGCCGCCCGTTGGGCGTGCGGCCAACGGCCACCAGGATGCGGTCAAACGTCTGGTCCTGGCCAGCTGAAAACGACACCTTCAGGCCGTTCTTGGAAGCCTTCACCGCCGTGACCTGCGTCCCCAGCAAGATACCCGCGTAACGGCCCTTGACGCGGCTGTGAAGCGGCCGCACCAGGTCAGGGTCGGCGCCCGGGATCAGTTGGTCAAGCATCTCAACCACCGTCACCTTCGCGCCGAGCGCGTTGTAGACGGTCGCCATCTCAAGTCCGATGATGCCGCCGCCGATGACGAGGAGCCGGCCGGGAACGGATTCGGGTGAGAGCGCTCCGGTCGAGTCGATGATGCGCGGGTCGTCCGGCAGGAAGGGGAGCCTCACCGGGCTCGATCCAGCGGCGATGATGCAGTTGTCAAAGCTGAGTCCGCGCCCATCGACGGAGATCGTCCGCGGGCCGGTGAACCGCGCCACGCCGGTAACGACCTCAACCTTGCGCTGCTTGGCCATTGCTGTCAGGCCGCCGGTGAGCTTGTCCACAACGTCCTGCTTCCAGCCGATCAGCTTCGCCAAGTCGACCTTGGGCTTGGCAAAGCTGATCCCATGCTCTGCCATCTCCTCGGTCTCGGCAATGACCCGGGCCGCGTGCAGCAACGCCTTGGACGGGATGCAGCCGACGTTCAGACAGACTCCGCCCAGCGTCTCGTGTCGTTCGACCAGGGTCACCTTCAGACCCAGGTCGGCCGCGCGGAACGCAGCCGTGTAACCACCGGGTCCGCTCCCAATCACGATCACATGACTGCCGGGGCCGCCTGCCGCCGGTGCGGCGGATGGGGTCGATGCCTTGGCTGAAGATTCAGAGCCAGGGGCCGGGGGTGTCGGCGCAGGAGCAGCCGCGGCCGCCGTCGGCGCCGGTGTGGGTTCGGTGGCCACGGGCGCATCGCTGGCTTCCAGCGTCAGCAGCAGCGTGCCCTCGCTGACCCTGTCACCGACCTTGACCTTGAGCTCGGCCACGGTCCCCGCAAAGGGTGCCGGCACATCCATCGTCGCCTTGTCCGATTCGAGGGTGACCAGTGGGTCTTCAGGCGCCACGGCGTCGCCCGCCTGCACCAGCATTTCGATGATCGGGACGTCGGCAAAATCCCCTATGTCCGGAACCTTGACCTCGACGATCACAGCAGCACCCGGCGCAGATCGGCCAGAACCTTGACGAGGTGCGCGACAAAGCGGGCCGCAGCGGCGCCATCAATGACGCGGTGGTCATATGAGAGTGAAAGCGGCAGCATCAGACGCGGCAAGAAGTTGCCGCTCTGCTCGTCCCAAACGGGCTTGACCTGGGCACGTGTGACGCCGAGAATCGCGACCTCTGGGGCGTTGATGATGGGCGTGAACGAGGTACCGCCGATCCCGCCGAGCGATGAGATCGTGAATGTGCCGCCGTTCATGTCAGATGGGCCGAGCTTCCCCTCACGGGCCCGTCCGGACAGCGTGGAGAGCTCGCCGGCGATCTCAACCAACCCCTTGCTGTCGGCGTTCTTGATCACGGGCACCACGAGGCCGCCGGGAGTATCGGCCGCGAAGCCGATGTTGAAGTACCTGCGCAGCACCAACTGGTCGCCGTCGAGTGAGGAGTTGAACGTGGGGAACTCCCGCAGCGTGGCCACGCAGGCCGCGACCAGGAAGGTGACCATCGTGAACTTCACACCGTCGCCTCGCTGTTCGGCGTTCAACTGCTTGCGCCAGGCCTCAAGCTCGGTGATATCGGCCTCATCGTTGTGGGTGACGTGCGGGATCATCACCCAGTTACGCGCCAGGTTCGGGGCCGAGATCTTCTGGATGCGTGTCCGCTCGACCCGCTCAACCGGGCCGAACTTCTCAAAGTCGACGCTTGGCCATGGCGCGAGTCCCAAGCCGGCCAGGCTGCCGTTGGTCGGCACGCTCGCGGTGCTGTCGCCTACAGCGGGTGCGCCTCCGGCCGCGCTCTGGACATCAGCGGGCACGAGCCGACCGTTGCGGCCACTGCCGATGAGGCCGTGGAGGTCCACTCCCAGCTCACGAGCGATTCGCCTGACTGAGGGGCTCGCGTAGACCGGAGAGTCGCCGTTGGTACCGGAGTGGGCTTGAGTCGTGGCCGTGCCGTTCACCTCGGGCGCCCGTGTGGGGGTGACTGCGGGTGGTGCCTGGTCGGCCTCGGCAGCGAGCTCTGTGACCTGCCTGGCTGCTGACGCCGGCGGCTGCTCGCTGACCACCTCGGCTGGGGGCGTTTCGGGCGTTGCGGTTGCTCCGGCGACCTCAAGGTCGATGATCGTCGAGCCCTCGGAGACGTGATCACCGACCGCAACGTGAATGGATCTCACGGTGCCCGCCGCCGGCGAGGGAACGTCCATGGTCGCCTTGTCCGACTCCAGTGTGAGCAGCGGGTCCTCAGCGTTGACGGTATCGCCGACGGCCACCAGCAGTTCGATCACCGGTACGTCGCTGAAGTCCCCAATATCGGGGACCTTCACCTCAAGCTGCGTGGTGGCGCTCATACCGTGGTCGGCATCGGCGCCGAGGGGTCGATCTGGTAGCGCTCGATCGCATCCGCGACCAGCTTGAGCTCAAGCGCGCCGTCATCCGCCAGAGCCTTGAGTGCCGCAACCGCGACATGGTGGCGATCAACCTCAAAGAAGCTCCGCAGTGCCTTGCGGTAATCACTGCGCCCGAAGCCGTCGGTGCCCAGAACCCGGTAGATGCGGGCGCGATCACCGGTGGAGGAGCCGTCGACCCAACCGCGGATCTGGTCGGCGTAGGCGCGTACGTAATCGGTCGAGGCGATCACCGGTCCTTGGCGGTTGCGAAGTTGCTCGGTCACGTAGGCCACGCGGGGCTTCTTGGCCAGTGGGTTGAGCGTGTTCCAGCGCTCAACCTCAATTCCCTCACGCCGCAGTTCCGTGAACGAGGTGACGCTCCAGACGTCAGCGAGCACGCCGAAGTCCTGCTCGAGCAACTCGGCCGCAGCCAGGACCTCTCGCAGGATCGTGCCCGACCCGAGCAGCTGCACGCGCGGCTTCTTGCTCCGCTGCGAACCGGCATCACGGAGCAGATACATGCCTCGCAGAATGCCCTGCTGGGCGCCATCAGGCATGGCCGGATGGGCGTAGTTCTCGTTCATCAGCGTCAGGTAGTAGAAGACGTCCTCCTGCTCGGCCACCATGCGGCGCAGGCCCTCCTGCACGATCACCGCGACCTCATAGGCATAGGTCGGGTCGTAGGCACGGACGTTCGGTACCACCGAGAAGAGCACATGGCTGTGTCCGTCCTCATGCTGCAGGCCCTCGCCGTTGAGCGTGGTCCGGCCGGCTGTTCCTCCCAGCAGGAAGCCCCGGGCGCGGCTGTCAGCGGCCGCCCAGACAAGGTCCCCCACGCGCTGGTAGCCGAACATCGAGTAGTAGATGTAGAACGGGATCATCTGCTCGGCGTGGGCGCTGTATGAGGTGCCGGCCGCAATGAAGGAGGACAGCGAGCCTGCCTCGGTGATTCCCTCCTCGAGGATCTGGCCTGCCTGGTCCTCGCGGTAGTACATGAGCTGCTCGGAGTCCTCAGGCTGGTAGAGCTGGCCGAAGGGGGAGTACACCCCGACCTGGCGGAACATGCCCTCCATACCGAAGGTGCGGGACTCGTCGGGCACGATCGGAACGACCCGCTTGCCCAGTTGCTTGTCGCGCAACAGCGTCGCCAGCACGCGGACAAAGGCCATCGTCGTGGAGACCTCGCGCTCACCGGTGCCGTCGAGCTGCGACTGGAACGCGGAGAGCTCCGGAACCTTCAGCGGCTCTGCCTTACGACGGCGGGCGGGAAGCGGGCCACCGAGTGCGGCGCGACGCTCGCGCAGGTACTGCATCTCCGGCGCGTCGTCCGGTGGCCGGTAGTACTCGGCGGCGCGGACCTGCTCGTCCGTCAACGGGAGCTCAAAGCGATCACGGAAGGCCAGGAGCGCGTCCTCAGCCATCTTCTTGGCCTGGTGGGCGATCATCTGGCCCTCACCGGATGCTCCCATGCCGTAACCCTTGATCGTCTTGGCCAGGATCACCGTGGGACGACCGACCTCGCGCACCGCGTGCGCGTAGGCCGAATAGACCTTCTGCTGGTCCAGGCCGCCGCGGTTCAACTGCCAGATCTGATCGTCGCTCATGTGGGCGACCCGATCGAGCAGCACCGGGTCCTTCCCGAAGAAGTGCTCCCTCACGTAACGTCCGTCACGCGACTTGTAGGTCTGGTACTCACCGTCCACCGACTGGTTCATGACGTGCACGAGCCGCCCGTCGACATCCGCCTCCAGCAGCGGATCCCAGCGCGAGCCCCAGATCACCTTGATCACGTTCCAACCGGCTCCGCGGAAGTCAGACTCGAGCTCCTGGATGATCTTGCCGTTGCCGCGCACCGGACCATCGAGGCGCTGAAGGTTGCAGTTGACCACCCAGATCAGGTTGTCCAGCTGCTCGCGGCCGGCCAGGCCGATCGCCCCCATCGACTCTGGCTCGTCCATCTCACCGTCGCCGAGGAAGGCCCAGACCTTGCGGCCGCTCGTGTCGGTGATCGAGCGGTGGCACAGGTACTTCATGAAGCGCGCCTGATATATCGAGGTGATCGGTCCGATTCCGAGTGACACGGACGGGAACTGCCAGAAGTCCGGCATCAGCCAGGGGTGCGGGTAGGAGGAGAGCCCGTTTCCGCCGACCTCCTGACGGAAGTGGTCCAGCTGCTCGGCGGACAGACGCCCCTCAAGGAAGGCCCGCGCGTAGTTCCCGGGGGAGGAGTGGCCCTGGAAGTAGACGAGGTCGCCGCCATGCTCCTCGGAGGGTGCATGCCAGAAGTGGTTGAAACCGACCTCATAGAGGGTCGCCAGCGACTGGAAGGAGGCTATGTGCCCGCCGAGTTCGGAGGAGACCTTGTTGGCACGCACGACCATCGCCATGGCGTTCCAGCGAATGATCGAGCGCAGCCGCCGCTCGACTGCGGCGTCTCCCGGAATCGGCTCGTCCAGCGATGCGGGAATCGTGTTGACGTAGGGCGTGTTCAGCGAGCCGATCGGCCCGCTGCCGGCGTGCTGAGCACGCTCGACGACCCTGTTGAGCAGATGCTTGGCTCGGGCTACGCCGTCGTGCTCGACAACGGCGTCCAAAGCATCGAGCCACTCTGAGGTCTCAAGCGTGTCGATGTCCGCGGAGTTTGTGGAGTTTCCGTTCAGGGTCTCTGTCATGGGCCGCTCAGGCAATCTTCGTCGGTGGGGGTAAGGCGGACTATAAAGGGCTGCCGCACAGATCAGCCCGAGCCGTGAGCAGCTTTTCAGATACGGTCAGCTCATGACGCTCAGGCAGGCCAATGAGCCACTGGACCGTCCCTGGCAACGGCGGCTTGTGGGTGACTTCCAGCAACTGGTGGTGGAGTCTGAGGCGCTGGCCGGGAATCCGCTGGGCGATCCCGTGCGTCGTCCGCTCTACGTCTACCGATCGCCTGGAGTCGCCTCCGGGGCGGCAACCGCTGTGACCTGCGTCTACGTCTTACAGGGCTTCAGCGGCCAGCTCGATGGCTGGCTCGCGCGTAAGCCGTTTGAGCCCCTGTTCATTGAGCGCCTGGACGCGATGTTCAGCGCCGGTGATTGCCCTGAGGCGGTTGTGGTGTTCGTCGACGCATGGACCTCGCTCGGCGGTTCGCAGTTCCTGAACTCGACTGCGACCGGCAACTACACGGACTACCTGTGTGACGAGGTGGTCCCGTTCATCGATTCGCACTACCCGACAGCGGGCCGTCGGCAGCGCCGCGCGGTGACCGGTCACTCCTCAGGCGGCTACGGGGCACTGGTGCTCCCGATGTTGAGGCCAGACTGCTTCGGGGCGCTCGTCGCGCACGCTCCCGACACGCTGTTTGAGGCCTGTTACATGGGCGACTTTCCCCGCGTCGTGCGCACCCTGAGGAATCATTACGACGGTTCGTATGAGCGGCTGCTGGCGGATTTCAGGGGCGCAGAGCGCTTCGACTGGGGGCGCTGGGGAGAGGCGCTCAATACCTACGCGATGGCCGCCGCCTACTCACCGGATCCGGCTCGGCCGGGCAAGGTGCTGTTGCCGTTCGACACCGAAACCGGGGCGCTGATTCCCGAGATCTGGGCACGGTGGCTGGAGCACGATCCCGTCCGCATGGCCTCCAGGTATCGGGAGCAGTTGCGGGGCCTGCGGCACATTCACCTGGAGGCGGGAAGCGCCGATGAGTACATGCTGGATGTGGGGGTCACGGCCTTCTCGCGTGAGCTGCGCAGACTCGAGATCGCCCACAGCGTGGAGCTGTTCGACGGTCGTCACGGTGGCAACTCCCACCGCTATGCACCCGCCATCAGGAACCTCCTGCAGCGCCTCCAGGATCTGGGAGACTGAGTCAGGTGAGTCGTGCTGAGGAAACGGAGCTGGCGTTTGCCGGTCCGCTGGAGTTGGCGCGCAGGGTGCGCAGCGGCGAGCTGGGCGCGCAGGAGTTGGTGAGGCTCTACCTGGAGCGGATCGAGCGGATCGACCCCCGACTGAACGCGTTCCGTGAGGTCCTGGCTGACGAGGCGCTCAGCGCTGCGGCTCGGATCGACGCAGGTGCGGATGGGCGCGGCGGTCCGCTTGCAGGTGTGCCCGTCGCCATCAAGGACGACATGCCGTTCAGCGGGCATGCGATGACTCGCGGTTCGAGATCACCGGCACGACCACAGGCCGTTGACGCCGAGCCGCTCCGCCGTCTGCGGCAGGCGGGCGCGATCCCGATCGGCATCACCCGGGTGCCCGAGCTGATGCTGTTCCCCTGGACAGCCGGCGACGCCGGCGGCGTCACCCGCAACCCATGGGACCCGGCACGCACCCCGGGCGGCTCCTCAGGCGGTTCCGCCGCTGCGGTGGCGGCCGGTCTGGTGCCGGTCGCGGGTGCGTCTGACGGTGGCGGTTCGATCAGGATCCCGGCCGCCTGCTGTGGCCTGGTTGGCATGAAGCCGACGCGCGGACGCGTCTCATCCCACCCGCTCAAGGAGGGTTGGCTCGGCCTGTCCACGTTCGGCGCGCTGACACGCACCGTTGCCGACAGCGCGCTCCTGTTGGACGTGATGCATGGCGCCGCGCCCGGCGACGGTGAACAGGTTGCCCCGCTGCGGGGAAGCTTCCTTGAAGCCGCGCAGACGCCACCGATAATCCCGCTGCGGATAGCGTTCTCCGCAAGGGTGCCGCCGGGCGCGCTGGCGCGCCTGTCCGCAGATCAGCGTCGCGCGTTTGACCAGACGCTCCGTCTGCTCGGCGAGCTGGGCCATCAGGTGACCGAGGTGCAGCCTGACTACGGCGCCGTTTCGCTGGAGTTCATCCAGACGTATCTGCGCGCCGTGCATGAGGAGTTCGGCTCCCTCGAGCGTCCCGACCTCGCAGAGCGTGCAACCCGCCAGTTGGCGGCCATCGGAGGCCGGCTGGTCTCACCACGGCGACGGGACCGTCTGCTGGCTCGCCGCGACCGTACAGCCGAGCGCATCCAGCGATTGTGGTCAGATCACGATGTCCTGCTGACCCCGGGTCTGGCGAGCACTGCGATCGGCGCCGAGGGCGGCTATGGGAAGCCGGCCCTGCTCGCGCTTGATCGCGCCGGGCGGTTCATGCCGTGGTACCCGGCCTTCAACATCACGGGTCAGCCGGCGATCTCACTGCCCGCGGGCTTCGGCGCCGACGGACTGCCCCTGAGCGTGCAGCTCGTTGGCCGCCCGGGTGAGGAGCAGACGCTGTATTCACTGGCCGGTCAGCTCGAGGCGGCCCGGCCGTGGGCGCGTGATCGGCCGCCGCTGGCCGTCCTCTGAGCGCCGACTCGGTGCTGCGGGCCCGCTGGCCAGCAGCACCGCCTAAGCCCGGCGGTATGACTCCCGCGCGAAGGAGACATAGGGAGCGGGTGCGACCGTGGCCCTGACCGCCACCTGAACGTGTGGTTCCACCGCGGGTTTTGCAGTGTTCGGCGACTCGCCCCAGAGCACGCTGACCTCGGATCCGATTGGTGCCCGGGCGGTGTCTACGCTCGCGAGCGACACGAATGCGCGCTCGTTGTAGATGTAGCCGCAATCGTGCGAGATACCGACCGGCTCACCAGCTGCCAGCACGGTGTCAACCTGGAAGAGTCCGTACCGCGCCTTGGGCAGCTCGATGAACTTGGCTGCATCGCCGGGTGTGAGCGCGCTTGCGAACACATCCGCCACATCCGCTCGGTTCCAGACGAGCGTCACCTTCGCTCGCGTATGGTCGTCAGCCACCGCGCGCAGAGCCTCGCTCCCGACGAATTCATGATCAAAGGCGATGAGCCGGTCATAGCCGAGCTCGTGCGGCCGCAGGTAGTAGTCGGCGACGTTGGCTGATACGAAGCTGCCGGCCAGCGATCCGGCCCTCGCGGCCGGCAGCCACGTACGGTATGAGGCCATCTCATCGCCTGAGTAGATCGCGGCGAATGGTGCGGGCACCCAGCCCGATTCCAGATTGGCCGACGAGTAGGCGCGGGACCCGACCAGTACCAGTCCGTGGGCGGCGCCGGCCTGCAGCAGCTGCTCGCGGACATGCTCGGCATGCTCCCAGGGACCGAACAGCTCGAACCCGGGCTGTCCAGCCATCCCGTGGCGGAGTGCATTCACGGAGAGCCCGCCGATCGCGAAGCTCGTCATGTTGAAGAAGCGCACATCCGGTAGCGGCCGCCCGGTCAGCGATTCGATGACGGCGGCGGCGGTCGGCCCCTGGAGCTCGAACCGGAACTGCTTCGGTGGTCCGGAGCTACGCACGATCGAGTTCTCGTCCAATTCAACCTCCAGATCTAGAGGCTCCCGGACAGCATGGAACCGCACCCAATCGATAACCATCGGGTGGCCCACGAGGTTGAAAGTGCCGTCGGGCAGATGGAAGAGGATTGCGTCGCCGATCAGGAACCCCTCTGAGTTCACCGCGACGTACTGCTTGGCCTTGCCTGGAGCGAAGTTCGCGAAGCTGTTGACAGCCAGACGGCTCAACAGGACTGGCGCGTCAGGTCCCTTCAGGAAGAGGTCGGTCATGTGATGGGACTGGTCGAGCAGCGCACAGGCCTCCCGCCAGGATCGCTGCTCGCTGCGCCAGTTGCTGAACTCCGGCTTGACCGGGAAGGTGTGCGGCCGAGCCTGCGCGTTGCGCAGGAACTGAACGGCGCCACCGGCGCTCTGGATCGCTGCTTCCAGGGACTGCGGGGTCATCTCTCTCTCCTAAACCGCTGGCGCGACTGATCGCTCGGATCGTCGCGGGCCGGAGCACAGAAGTAAACAGCCACTTGCTGCCAAATCTCATGAGCAATACTCATGATCAGTGTTGAATCTGCGTCAGGTGGAGTACTTCGTTGCGGCTGCAGAGTGCGGCTCGATGACGGACGCGGCGGAGCGGCTGCTGGTGTCCCAGTCGGCGGTTTCCTTGGCGGTCTACAACCTGGAGCAGGCCCTGGGTACGGCGCTCTTCATACGCCGGCGCGGGCGCGGTCTGGGACTGACCGCGGCCGGACGTGAGTTGCTGCTACCGGCGCGTAACCTCCTGGCCGACGCTGAGGCCATGCGCCTGCAGGCCGATGCGCTCGGGCGTGGCCTGTCTGGCCGCCTGACCGTAGGATGCTTCGGCACCGGTGCACCGCTGGTGCTGCCGGCGCTGATGGAGACGTTCGAGCTGCGCTATCCCGGGATGACGCTGGACTTCGTGGAGGGCAGCACCTCGGTCCTGGAGTCGGCGCTCCTGGAGGGGCGCTGTGAGGTCGCGCTCATATATGACGTCGGCTTGCACGTTCCCCTGGAGCGGGAGCCGCTTTACAGCACCGTCCCGTATGCACTGGTTGCAGCTGAGCATGCGCTGGCAGTCCGCGAGCACGTGACGCTCGCAGAACTGGCGGCGTTTGATTTCATCGCCCTTGACGTCGAGCCGGTGCATGAGCACCAACTGGGGCTGTTCGCACATGCCGGCGTTACACCCCGGATCCGCTACCGCACGTCCAGTTACGAGCTGCTGCGCTCGCTCGTGGCCCGCAATCTCGGCTACACGTTGCTGATAAGCCGCCCTTATGGAGACGTCAGCTATGAGGGCCGGCCGCTGGTCGCCGTGGCGCTGGGTGGTCCGGTGAAGCCGGTGGATGTGGTGCTCGCGCGCGCGCCCGGGGTGCGCCCCACCCAGCGCGCGCAAGCCTTTGCAGAGCACTGCCGTGAGCTGCTCCCTGAGCTGTCGAGTTACGACAAGTCACGCAGACCGCCCACTTCGGGGCGGTCTGCGTGCAACAGCTGAGCTGAGCGCGGACGGAGTCCGGCTAGCGGAAGCGGCTGGGCTTGCCGGAGCGCTTGCCGGCGGTCGCCTGGCCGTTGCGACCGCTCTGCCCGCCGCGACCGCTCTGCCCGCTGCGACCGCTCTGCCCGCCGCGACCGCTCTGGCTGCTGTGGTTGTTCTGGCTGCTGTGGGTGCTCTGGCCACCGTGGGTGCTCTGTCCGTTGCGAGTGCTCTGGCCGTTGCGGGTGCTCTGCCCGTTACGGGCACTCTGACCATGCCGACCTGCCGTGGGCCGGCCGGCGCGCTGAGGACCGGCACCATCATGCGCCTGCGCGAGCGGTTTGGGGGCACGCTTGAAACCACCGGCTCCGACACTCGGGCGCCCGGTGGGCAGGCCGTGTTCCAGGCCGAGCTCGGTTGCGATCTGGGCCACCTCACGATGTTGGTCCGTCGAGACGAGCGTGATTCCAACTCCGGTCGCGCCGGCGCGGCCGGTGCGACCGACACGGTGGACGTACGTCTCGGAGTCGTGCGGCGGATCGAAGTTGATCACGTGGGAGATGCCGCTCACGTCAATTCCGCGGGCGGCGACATCGGTCGCCACAAGCGTGTCCACCTCGAAGGACTCGAACTGCGCGAGCGCGCGCTCGCGCTGGCGCTGGGTCTTGTTGCCGTGCATGGCAACCGCGGCGACGCCATGACCTGAGAGCTTCTTCACGAGCTTGTCGGCGCCATGCTTGGTGCGGACGAAGACGAGCGTGAGGTCGCGCTCCGCCTCCAGGTGCTCGAGCAGTGAGTCAAGTCGTGACTCATGCGTCACCTGCACAAAGCGGTGTTCGACATCGTCAGAGGCACGTCGCTCGGCGGGACCGTGCTCGTGGAAGGTCGCATCGGTCGTATAGCGGCGTGCGGCCTTCCCCGCCTCGCCATCCAGCGTCGCGGAGAAGAACAGTGTCTGCCGGTCGGCCGGGCAGAGGGCGACGATCCGATCAAGCGCGGGCCTGAAGCCCATGTCCAGCATGCGGTCGGCCTCGTCGATGATCAGGGTGCGGACGTTGTCGAGTGTGAACGCACCCCGAGCGAGCTGATCCTCAAGCCGGCCAGGAGTCGCGACCACGATGTGCGAGCGGGCTGCGGCCTGTGCCTGCTTGAGCAGCCCGACACCGCCGTAGACGGCGGTGATCCGCAGCGCTCGCGCGTGGGCCAGCGAGTGGAGCTCCTCAACGATCTGTGTGGCCAACTCACGGGTCGGCGCGAGCACAAGTGCGGCGGGCCGGCGCGCCTGCGCTGAGATTCGGTCAATGACGGGAACGCCAAATGCGAGCGTCTTGCCCGACCCGGTGGGCGAGCGGGCAAGGACATCGCGTCCGGCGAGCACGTCGCCGATCACCTCGCGCTGGATCGCGAAGGGCTCCACGATCCGGCGGGCGGCGAGCGCGCCCACGACGGCGTTGGACACGCCGAGATCGGCAAAGGACTGCTTGGACATGTGTTCTCCTTGGCGGCGCGCAAAGGACGCCGCAGATGGTTCGGGAGGCTTGTGGCTGACCCGAACCGGTTTGAACACGCGGCGTCGAAAGCAACTGCCTCACGGCCAGCGGGCGCCGACCGTGGTCCCGACGGTAGCAGGGAATTTCCGAAAATAGCCCTGGCAAGATTCGAACTTGCGTCTCGCCGGTTATGAGCCGGGTGCTCTGACCGCTGAGCTACAGGGCCGCCGCGAGCAAGGTAGCGGTTCTGGCAGGGAACGGCCACCCGCTCCAGTTGCGGGGGCGAAGCTGCGGCGAGCCCCCGCAAGTTCTTCGTCGATGCAACGTCCGTCGCGCTGGACCCGTATCATCCGGAGCATGCATTTGGCAATCGCCTCCGGGCTCCTCGGACTGGGGATGTCACCGAGTTCCTTTGGTCAGTCGCTGGCGCTGATCCTGACCTTCTTCGTGGTCATCGGTGGACTCGTGAATTTCCTCGTCGGCTATGCAATCAGCGTGGTAATGGTCGAGCGTAAGCAGAACCAAGAGCGCGCACGCGAGTACGATGCTCGCCATAAGACCTGAGCGACGCACCGCGATCGTAACCGCCGGTTAGCGCGGCGGGAAGGAACGGCAGTGGGCAGCGTCGAATCAGAGGCTGCCTATGAAGCAAGCATCAGCCACCACCGCGGCGCCTGAGGCGCCCCACGGCCATCAGGCCCTCTCTGCCTACATAACGGCCCGCTTTGACGAGTTCTCGCGCTCGCAGAAGGATGTCGCGCAGTACATAGTCGACCACCTCGATGAGGCCGCCTTCCAGACGGCTGAGGAGCTGGCGCGCCGCGCCAACACGTCCTCAAGCACCGTTGTCCGGTTCTCTCAGGCGCTGGGCTTTGAGGGCTTCCCGGAGCTCCAACAGGCTGCTCGCGACGAGTACCGCCGCCGGACGGCAAGCGCGAGCACGGAGAGCTTCGGATCCGCCGCACCGCTCTTCTCGCTGGATCACACCGAGTTTGAGTCCGCCCTGGCCGCGGATCACGTCAACGTCGAGGACACCGCGCACAAGCTCTCGCGCTCCGATGTGGAGGCGGCGATTGATGCCATTGTGAGAGCCGAGAAGGTTCTGATCGCCGGCACCGATCAGATGGCCTTCTTCGCGAGCTACCTGCGCCACCTGCTGATGCTGCTCGACCTGCGTGCGGAGATCGTTGCCAGTCCCTCGCAGGAGGCGCTTGGCAGGCTCAGCCGGATTGACGAGCAGACGCTCGTGATCGGCCTGTCGGCGGGCCGCCCGCATCCGCTGATCACGCGGACGATGAAGCTGGCGCGTCACCGTCGCGCCATGACGCTCGCGATCACCGACGCGACCCTCTCAGAGGTGGCGCGGTTGGCCCGCATCCGCCTCTACTACTCCTCGAACACGCCGGCGTTCGTGCGCTCGCATACCGCCCTGCTGTCGATCATCCAGGCGCTCGCCTATGGCGTCTACAGCCGCGACGCGCAGCAGTACGACGTGCGGATCAAGGCCTTCAGGCTGAAGTAGCGGCAGTTCGCCGAACGGTGACCCGTGGCGGGCGCACGACGATAGGTCGGCTCGGCCTCAGCGTGGGGCAACGTACAGAGACTGAAGCGAGCGCCCGAGCCGTCCCTGCGTGTCAAAGAGAACCGCCTGCGCCAACGCCGTCTCGTGTTCAAGGATGCGCGTGTGTGCCTGGAGCGCGATCCATTCGGACTGCGGTTCGCGCTCGATGTAGACGGTCAGATCAGGGTTGATGAACACCCAGTCATCCCAGGAGAGTTCACTGCTGATCCCGTTTGGGAAATCGGCGGCGACCATCATCCGCTGGAGTGGCGTTGGCTGCTCGCCCGCCACCACCGGCATCCGCAGGCGAAACCAGGCGGTGGCCGGTCCCTGGGCCGACATGTCGCCCTGGGCGAATCTCACCTCAACGGCGCCGCCGGGGAGTATGTCTGGACCCCATGTCGGGGCGCTTGGCGGGAAGGCGTCAGGCGGGGCAGGAGGTGGCTCCGGCGCAGTGCCCGCGGACACGGGTGCTCTGGTGACCCGGACCGCTCTGGCCCGCACGCATTCAGTGCCGCCGGAGTCGCAGAGGGTCGCCTCCAGCAGTTGGACGCGCCGACCAGGGCGCACAACCTCGTGGGAGACGCGCACCAAACCGAGCGGTACCGGTCTCAGCAGCTCGAAGGTGATGCGCGCGATCCGCAGGTGCGGCTGAGGATCCAGCCGTTCCAGCTCACCCGCCAGCAGAGCCGCCGGTGCACCTCCGTGCTGGGAGTTCGTGTCCCACGGCCCAGCGGCGAAGTTTGTTGCCCAGTAGGCGTCTTCACGACGCTCAAAGATCGCTGACGTCATTCGACCTCAGCCTATAGGCCGGTGACACCGCTGAGCAGTCTGCACGTGCTCCGCCACCGACGTTTCTGCGTGGAAGCTTCGGCTGCGTGTGCCGGTGCGGCCAAGGCGCGCGCGGATACACTCCACCGCATGAGCACGAACGGTCACATCGCAAGGGACGAGTCCACCTTCACTGCCAAGACGGGCCTGGCTGAGATGCTGAAGGGGGGCGTGATCATGGATGTCGTCACCCCGGAGCAGGCCAAGATCGCCGAGGATGCCGGTGCCGCGGCGGTGATGGCCCTTGAGCGTGTGCCCGCCGACATTCGGCGCGACGGCGGTGTCGCGCGCATGTCTGACCCTGAGATGATCAAGGGGATCCAGGACGCCGTCACGATCCCCGTGATGGCCAAGGCGCGCATCGGCCACTTCGCTGAGGCGCAAGTGCTGGAGGCACTGGAGGTCGACTACATCGATGAGTCGGAGGTGCTGACTCCGGCCGATACCGTCAACCACATCGACAAGTGGGCGTTCAAGATTCCATTTGTGTGCGGGGCGACGAACCTCGGTGAGGCGCTCAGGCGGATCGGTGAGGGAGCAGCGATGATTCGCTCCAAGGGTGAGGCCGGCACCGGTGACATCGTCAATGCGGTTACGCATCTGCGCAAGCTGCGCAGCGAGATCCGTTGGCTGACCACGCTGGGCCCGGAGGAAATCGCAGCTGCCGCCAAGCAGCTGCAGGCCCCGCTCCCACTCGTGCGGCAGGTTGCCGCCGACGGCAAGCTGCCGGTCGTGCTGTTCTGTGCCGGCGGCATCGCGACCCCCGCGGATGCGTCACTCGTGATGCAGCTTGGCGCTGAGGGTGTGTTCGTCGGTTCCGGGATCTTCAAGTCCTCAGATCCAGAGCGTCGCGCACGTGCGATCGTGGAGGCCACTACGCACTACGCCGATCCAGCCAGAGTGGCTGCGGCCTCAACCGGTCTCGGCGCGGCCATGGAGAGCATCGAGACCTCCAAGCTCGAGGCTGAGCAGCTGTTGTCACCGCGCGGTTGGTGAGCACAAGCAGGCTTGAGGGATCTCGATCGATTGTCGGGATCCTGGCGATTCAGGGTGGCTTTGAGGCACACGAGCGGGTCCTCCACCGTCTGGGAGCGGTGACCCGGCAGGTTCGCGTGCCGGTCGATCTGGAAGGGATCGACGCGCTGGTGCTGCCAGGCGGTGAATCGACGGTGATGACGCTCGGCATCGAGCGCGAGGGCCTGGGCGACCCGCTGCGACGGCTGGCTCACTCCGGCACCCCGATTTTGGGGACGTGCGCGGGCATGATCATGCTCGACCGCGCGCACCTAGGCGTTCTGGACGTCCTCGCCAAGCGCAACGCGTTTGGCCGCCAGTTGCATTCATTCGAGGCGGAATTTGAGGTGGCGGGCGTGCCGGGCGGTCCTGTGCACACGGTGTTCATCCGCGCGCCCTGGATCGCTGAGCACGGCCCGGAGGTGGAGGTGCTGGCGGAGGTCGACGGACATCCGGTGGCTGTCAGGCAGGGAGCGATCCTGGCGCTGGCCTTCCATCCCGAGTTGACCGCCGAGGATCGTCTGCACCGGTTCTTCCTGGAGCAGGTGGCAGGATTTAGGGTGGCGGAGTAGAAAAGAGCGCGGATGCGGTTTCGGCCCTCAGTGACTGCGGCAGGCGCGGCGGTCATCACAGCGCTCGCACTCGCAGCGTGTGGTGGCTCGGCGACGCCGACCGCCAACTCCGGCGGCCGTGTCGTGACCGTCGTCCGGACGCAGACGGTGACGGTTCCCAGTTCGCGGAGCACCACTGAGACGGGGCCGCTGACCAACACGACGGCGACCAAGACGTCCACAAACCCGCAGTCGCTGGGCAATCAGTGCACAGCTTCTGATCTCACCCCCTCCTATCTGGGGTCGAACGGCGCTGCGGGAACAATCGTGCTCGGGTTCGCGTTGAAGAACACGGGTACATCGACATGTCGTACCTACGGATGGCCCGGCGTTGAATTCCTCTCCTCAAGCGGAGGTGCTCTGCCAACCGGTGCGACGCGCACCAGCGGTGATGTGGTTGGCTCCACGCCCGCGGTCGTGCTCACGTTGACGCCCGGTGATACGGCCTCCTTCCGGATCGTGACGAGCGACATGGGACCTGGTGGAGCAGCCTGCCCAACCGCTTCCGCACTGCAGATCTACGCTCCCAACGACACTGCCACGATGAAGGTCTCGGTGCCAGGAATCGCAGCCTGCGGGAAGGCGACTGTGTCTCCGATGCAGCCCGGGCTGACGGCGTTCTCCGGGCAGGGAGGCGGTGGTCAGGCCGGCGGTGCTCAGGCCGGCGGTGCTCAGGCCGGCGGTGGTCAGGCCGGCGGTGGTCAGGCGGGCGTCGGAAGCGGCGGGTCGGGCGGCTCTGGCGTGTCCGGCGGCTAGCGCCGCCCTCAGGCCGCAGCGAAGCGGGTCACACCCTCCGCCTCATATTCGTTCACGGAGCCGTCCACGAGCAGGAGGTCGAGATGCCCAAGGACCTCAGAGAGGGTCAGATACGCCTGCGTGAGCGCCACGCGTCCCCACATCTGCTGTGCCAGCTCGTACGCCGTCAGGGGACCATCGGACAGGAGCGAGAGGAGTTTGCGGGCGCGCCGCTCCTGGTCTCTGAGGCGCGCGTCGATCAGCGAGACGTGGTCTCGGATCGTCTCCCCGTGGCCGGTGAGCAGATTCGACACGGAGAGTTCTCTGGTTGCGGCCAGGGAGGTGCTGTAGGCGATCAGCGGTGTTGGCCGCGGCCCCGGGGCGGCATCGCCGAGCGGCCTGGTCACTAGGGCGTTGG
>JAKAED010000040.1 GCA_021820105.1 Actinomycetes bacterium
TCTGAAGCGGCCGAACTCGTGTGCCGCCTCGACCACCGCTCGGTAGCCGGCGATGTTGGCCATGGAGCTGAGCACGTCCATCGACTGTGCGCGGCTGATGCGTGGCACGGCGTCAAGCGCAAGCGCCGTGATCGGTCGCCGCGCCAGATCCTCCACCAGCGCCGGGTTCAGCATCGGTGAGAGCCAGCTGATCAGCGTCGCCTGTGGCCGCAAGCGGTCCAGCTGCTCGCTCGCGGGAGCGTTCACCGAGAAGACGACCTCCGCCTCAAAAGGATCGCCGATCACCGCGCCCGCGGCCACGTAGGCCTCATCGTTGAAGCTCGAGAGCGCGCCCGCCCCGGACTCGATGATCACGCCGTAACCGAGCTTGATCAGCTGTCCGACGGTGTTTGGCGTCGCGGCGACGCGAGTCTCACCTGCCTGTCCCTCCCTCGGAATCCCGATCAGCATCCGCACCCCAATCTACCTGTTGTCAACCAGACATTCGCAGGCCGTTTACCGCCCACTGCGCGTTCAGAGAGTCTTGCCAGCGAGCGCGATCTCCGCCTGCGTAGTCACCCACACCGGTGTCTGCGAATTTCCGCGAGAGTAGAGGACGGCGCCGTCGGGTTGGATCAGAGACCGCAGGTATTGGATCGGCGAGGGCGCCCCGCCACGGTGCAGTCTGGCCGGAACCGCTCCCGCAGCGATCAGGCCGCTGATGGCAAATGCAGTGGACTGGGCGTTGGACGCCGCTCCGCGCTGATAGCCAAAGCCGCCATCACGGTTCTGCCGACTGCGGATGAACGCCGCTGCTCGGCGCGTGACGGGCGTGCGTCCAAAGGGCGCCAGGGCAGTGAGCGCCGCGCCGGTGTCGTCGATGTCGCTGGCGCCGCCACGAGTGGCGAAGTTGAACCCACCGTCGGCATCCTGCTGATGTGCGAGCCACACGATCGTCCGCAGCGGCACCCGGAGGCCCGCTGCCCGCATCGCGAGGACTCCGAAGGCGGTCAGGTTCGTCTGCTGATTGATCGAACCATCGCGGCCCACGAGTCGGCGCAACTCGCGACGCAGCGGCGCGAAGCCGGCGAAACCCCTGCCCGCGGCGGCGACCGCGAGCGTCGTGCGCTCGACGTCACCGGCACCGCGTTCACTTCGCAGCGTGCGCGCCAGGTACTGCAGCGGATTGCGGCCCGCGCTGGAAACGACAGCCCGCGGGCTCACGCCCGCGTCGGCCAGCGCCAGCGTTGCCCAGCCTGTGGCCAGCGTATTTGAGCTCACCCCCGGCGCCATCCCAAAGCCGCCATCCGGGTTCTCGGCGCGCAGCAGGTAGTGGATCGGTGAGCCATGGTGAGCTGGTCTCCCGGGCGCAGCCGCGGATGCTCGCGATGGCATCCCAACACCCGCACCGAGCGCCGCGACCAGTCCAGCGGTCAGCGCCAACGGGGCCCCCGACCGTATGTGCGACGCCACGGAGTCCGCACGCGGTAGCCAGTCGACCTGGATGCGTGCACGGAAGCGAGACAGGGCGCTGATCAAACCGGGTCCGAACAGCACCGCGAAGCCGAAGCAGCCCGACGCATGCAGGAGATCAAAGCCAAGGCCCTTGCCGACGAACACCCCCAACTGGACGAGGCTGTGATCGCTGTAGGTGACCCAGTCGCCAACGTCCTGCAGCGCGGTGAAGGCGAACCCCAGCACAAAGCTCAGACAGGCCAACGGGAAGCGTCCGATGCGCCGCCGTGTGATGCGCGCAAGCAGCGCGCCGGCGATTCCGATCACCCCCCAACCGGCCATCTGCCAGGGGGTCCATGGACCCTGCCCGAAGAAGAAGTTCGAGCTGAGCGCGGCCACAGCGCCGACCACGTAGCCGGGTGCGCCACCAAGCGAGAACCCGGCGATCAAGACGATGTCGGTGGTGGGCTTCACGTTGGGCACGGCAGCAAAGGCGATCCTCCCCAATGCCGCAAACGCGGCGAGGGTTCCCACCAGCGCGACGATGCGGGCATCCGGTCGGCTGCGCTCATACCAGCCAAAGCCGCCGAGCAGGCCGACCGCCAGCAGGGAGAACGCGCCAAGCTGCCAACTCATACCGCAGCCTCCACCCGGTTGCCGCGCAGCAGCGCAACAGCCTGTTCTGGCAGCAGCGCGCCACCCGCACCGTCAAGGATCCGTGCTGACTCCGTGGCAAAGTAGGTGCCACCGGAGAGCACCTCACTCGCGGCCGCGTCCGCGATCACCCGTCCGTCAGCCAGCAGCACCACCCGGCTGGCAAAGGAGGCTGCGAACTCAGGGTCGTGTGTCGCCACGACGACCGCCGTCTGCAGCCCGTTGAGCAGGCGTATGAGCTCTTCCTTGACGGCCCGGTCCATGCCGCGGGTGGGCTCATCCAGACACAGGACCGTATCCGCGGCGAGTCGCCGCGGATCCCCGAGCACGGCCGCCAGCGCAAGACGCTGCTGCTCGCCACCGCTCAGGTCACGCGGGTGGCGCTCAGCCAAGTGTCCGAGTCCCACTGCCGCGAGCGCCGCCGCGTCGGCCTCACCTCGCACGGAGTCATGCACCAGATAGTCCCGTGGGCTCTGCAGGAGCAACGCCACCCGCCCGGCCGCACTGACCTTTCCCCGTGTTGGCTGCATCAGGCCGGCGGCGTGCCGCAACAGTGTGGACTTGCCTGCCCCGTTGCGGCCCATCAGCGCCACCCGCTCGCCACGCGCGATCCGCAGGTCGACGCCGCGGAGGATGGCGGGCCCGTCACGCAGCTCGTGCCAGACGCCGTTGAAGCGCAGCGTCTCGTCGGGCGGCGAGCGCCGGCTGCTCAGCGATGGGCGCGCAACGTCTTGCTCGGCGGTCCCCGCATTGAGCCCGGCTGACCGCAGGGCCGCGCGCGCACGCTTGACCCCCGGCACCGGCGGCAGGCCGCTACCCGCCAACAGGCGTGCACCCGGGGTGACCAGAGCAGGCTGAAACTCAAGCGCCCACTCCAGGAAGCGCTCAGGAGCGCCATCGAAGGCAAGCCGACCGTCTTCCAGGGCCAGCACACGGTCAGCCGCCGCCAGACAGCGCTCGAGCCGGTGCTCAGCCAGCACCACCGCCATGTCGGAGTCCTCGTTGAGCCGACGCAGCAACCCGATCAGCTCGTCCCCCGCGACCGGATCCAGCTGCGAGGTCGGCTCATCCAGGCAGACCACCGCGGGTCGCGCTGACAGCGTCGCCCCCAGCGCTACGCGCTGGAGCTCACCGCCACTCAGCTCCCCGACCGGCCTGTCGAGCAGTGTCTCGATCGCCAGCGCCAGCGCCGTCTCCTCGACGGCCCGTGCCACAACCGGATCGGTCCAGCCACGGTTCTCCGGCCCGAAGCCGAGCTCGGACCGCGGCGTGCCGAGCACGATCTGAGTTTCGGGATCCTGAAACAGCGATCCGACCACGGCCGCCAGTTCACCCGGTCCGTGCGCACGCGTGTCCAGGCCGCCGACGCATACCGAGCCCGCGATGCTGCCGCCGTGAAAGTGCGGAACCAGGCCGCTGATCGCGCGCAGCAGCGTGCTCTTGCCGGAGCCGGAAAGCCCAGCCAGTACAACGAACTCCCCCGACTCAATCGTCAAGTTCAGATCCGCGAGCGCGGCTCGCTCAGCCGCCGGATAGCTGTAGGTGAGGCCGGAGATCTCAACCAGGGTCATCTCATCACCCCGCGCCGATCCGCGAATGGCGTGAGCGCAAAGACGACGAGCAGCAGCGCCGCTCCGAGCGTGCTGGCGCCGGCGGGCGCGCGCAACAGCGGATACGCGACAAACGGCGCCCAGCCCGCCAGCTGCACACCGATCGCCAGCGCCAGCATCGCCAGGGCCGAGGCGAGGAAACCGAGGTCATGCCGCGACCAGGGATCGTGGTGATGATGCAGCCTGCCGCGCGCCCGCTGGCGCGCGGCACCGTAGCCGCGCACCTCAAGCGTCGCGGCAACGTCCAGCGCCCTGTCGAGCACACCCGCGGTGGTTGCCCGCATCAGCTGGGTCCGGCTGGGTGGCCGACCCGCACGGCAGCGCTGCGCGTCCGCGAGACGCCGTGAATCGCGCATCAGGACCGGCACCATGCGGGTGGCGATCGTCGCGCTCAGCGCCGAGCTGAAGGAGAGGTTCCTGAAGAGTCGCAGCACCTCGTCTGGATCCACCGCCACGGAGTAAAGGGTTCCGATCAGCAGCAGCACGGCGGCTCGCAGGCCCAGGACGGCCCCGTAGACCGTCGCCTCCAGGGTCACGTTCGTCTGCCCGACGAGCGGCAGGTCACCAAACCGCCAGATCACCGTCAGGCCGTTGCGTGTCACCAGGGCGTTGATCAGCGCGATGGTCAGACAGAGGGGGATCGCAAAGCGCAGGCTGTTTGCCAGTTGACGACCGACGCCGGCGAGGATTCCCGAAGCCATCACCGTCACGGTCACGGCGCCGAGCATGACCGGGTTTGATTCGGTCAGCGCCACCGCGGCCAGGGTGAGGCACCACAGGATCGCGACGGCGGCGCGGGTCGCCTGCAGCGGTCCGGGCCTGCGCTCGTAGCTCATGACCCCGGGGCGAGCGGGACCGGAATGGTTCGCCTACCGCTTACCACCACCGCAAAATGGTCGCGCAGCTTGGCGGCCGTGAACTGCCGGGCGGCGGCCAGCACGCCGGCGCGGTCTGAGCCGGTCACAAACCAGGTTGGCTGTCCGACCGATGCCTGGCTGGTGGCGGCGATCAGTCCGACGCTGCCATAGAGGGTGCGCACCACCCGGCCCTGCGGGTTGTCGAGCTCAAGCGCGCGGCCGTTACCGGTGAATTGGGCGTAGACGCCGCTGTGCGCCGGGCCGGCGGCGATCAGTTCCGCGGCGATCACGCCGGTGAGCTGCCGCCATGTCCCGATCAGCACCGCCAGCGAGTCTGAGCCGGAGCCGGTGC
Source organism: Actinomycetes bacterium (assembly GCA_021820105.1). Lineage (GTDB taxonomy): Bacteria > Actinomycetota > Thermoleophilia > Solirubrobacterales > Solirubrobacteraceae > Palsa-465. Next base: position 4,908 of record JAKAED010000040.1, read on the forward strand.
CGAGCACCTGGTCGCCGGCCTTCACACCGGCACGGCGCAGTTGGGTGCCCACCTCGTCACACGCCCGCTGCACGCCCGGCGCGCAATTCAGCAATGTCGGGAACTCCTTGCCGCCGATGCCGTTGGTGAACGGTTCCGGGAACGATCCGACCACCGCTGGGATGGTCTCCGTAGCGCGCCAGTCGTGCAGGTCCCACCAGATGTGATCACCCTTGTAGACGTCGGTCGCGGCCGCGCCCTTGGGCGCTTCGATGCCGTTCACGTAGTAGAACCAGTCTCGGTGGCTTGACCGGGCTGTGTGTCCGGCGATCGAGTCCACGAATCCGCCCCCGTAGCTGGTCGTGACCTTGAAGTGACGCTGCAGCAGGGACATGACCGTCTCCGCGCCCGGTACGTGACGCTCGATCGCGCTGCCGTAGCGCTGGGTGCCGAAGTTGCCGGTGATCAGCACACTCGCGTCCTTGGTTCCCGGGCCGGCGCCGACGCCGCACCCGCCGAGCAGCACCGCCAACCCGAGTACGGCGGCCAGCTGCAGCAGTTGGCGGGTGCGGCGACGCATCAGGCCTTTGTCACCTTGAAGAGGAGCCTCTCACCAGCCCTGAGATGGACCTCGCAAGCTCCCTTTGAGGCGAGCTTGCCATTCACATAGAGGCCCCAGTAGTGCTTCTTGCTGGTCTCGTTGAGCCCGAGGATGCCCGTGATGAAGTACTCGTGATAGCTCGCGTACCAACTTCCCTTCCAGTGGCCGCGGGTTGCGACATTCAAGGCGCCCTGGGCGCTGTCTGCGGGGCATTTCCCAGCCGGCGCGCCACCGCGTGTGATCCAGCCGCGGCTGGGCTTAACCGTCCGGGGGGCGAGCAGCACGTGCGCGCCATTGCTCACGCTGACGGTGACGCTCTGCATCGCCGATGCTTTACTGGCCGGCCGCGCCGCTGCCGTGCCTGCGATGGCAAACGGCGCCACGGCGAGCGCCACGGCAGCCGCCAGCGGGGTCAACGCCGACCTTATGGACACTTCTCTGAACATGAGCCACCCCTTTCCACGAGGGCTGTTTGGCTTTTTGGTCGGAGGTGGTCTCCTGGCTCTCGGGCCCACCGGCGGTGCCTTCCCAGCGTCGATCCGACGCCAGTGGCCTGCTTACCGCCGGCCTCCCCGATCACAGTGGCGGGTCCGCTCCGGATTCTCACCGGCTTCCCATCACTCTCGACCTTGGACGTACGGATCGTACCCGGATTAGACTCGGGCTCACACAGACATGGTCAATCTCACTCGCATCTACACAAAGCTCGGCGACAGCGGCGAGACCCACCTGGGCGATATGAGCCGCGTGGCCAAGACGCACCCGCGCATCGAGGCCTACGGAACGGTGGACGAGCTCAACTCCCACATTGGTGTTGTTCTGACCCTTACGGACCTGCCTGACGGGTACGCGGATTGGCTCGAGCGCATCCAGAACGACCTCTTTGATGTCGGTGCTGATATCGCTGTGCCGGATGACCCCGACCGTGAGCGGCTCCGAGTCCTGCCGGCCCAGACCGAGTGGCTGGAGCAGCGCTGCGATGAGGTCAACGCGACGCTCGAGCCACTGAAGTCCTTTGTGCTGCCAGGTGGCACACCCGCTGCGGCGCACCTGCACGTTGCCCGCACAGTCTGCCGTCGTGCTGAGCGCCTGGCGGTCGCCTGCGGAGAGGATGTGAGCGCCGAGGTTGTGCGCTACCTGAACCGGCTCTCTGACCTGCTGTTCATCCTCGCGCGCGGTGCCAACGCCGGCAGCGAGCCGCTCTGGCAGCCGGGGCGTTTCCGGCAGTAGCCGGCTACGCCGTCAGGCGCATGACCGTCATCTGCGGCGCCTTGCCGGTGCGCCGGACATGGTCGTAATGCTCAATGTCCTCCGGCGCAGCGACCTCAACCGAGACCTCAGGCGAGATGCGGAAGCGGACCGCCTCAAACAGCAGTTCCTGATAGCTCGGCGAGCCGGGGGGGCGGCCCTCAATATCCAGGTCGTGCTCTGCACACCGGAGCTGCCAGCGCTCCGGACGCACGAGCATCTCCGCGGTGAACTTGGGCTGCGCGGCGGGGGCTGTCTGGGCGGCGCCGATCAGTTCACCGGGCGAGCGCTGGAGCGCGCGCACCCCGTTCAGGGCGTTGGCCAGACGGTCGAGGTTGCGACCGTACGGAGCCGGGACGATGTCAACCGGACCCTCAAGACCCGCCTGGCCGCGGATCGCGCTCGCAACCCCGCCGACCAGCACGAAGTCCACGCCGCAGGCAGACAGCCAACGCATGATCGCGATCGAGGGTTTCGCCACGTGCTCGAAGCCCTCAGAGGCCGTGACGGTGGCGGCGTCAATGCTCGGGGCGCGGTTGCGAAGCAGCATGCACCTGCATTCGCGAGGTCTGCCGCTATTCCTCCAGTCGCAACAAGGGCGTCATTTCCAGCAGAAGGGTGGTCTAAGCTCTCGATCCAGCGGACTCATACGCGCTTTGCCCGGGACCAGCGCAACCGCCCATCACACCGTTTTTGACACCTTGAACGGACCATCATCCAAGAACCGCTCTGGCGAGCAGGGGGCAGCGGACGCAGACTCGGCTCCGCGCCGACGCTCGTTCAATGAGGCCGCCCACAAGCTGCCGCGGGCGGTCCCGGGAGGCGAGCCCGAGCCGACACGTAAGCCGTCGGTCCACGACGACGAGCCGGTCCACGCCGAACACGAGATCGATGTTGTCGCTCACGCCAGCCGCGCGGTGCTGGCGCTGGGCGCGCTGGGTGTCGTCTACGGGGACATCGGCACGAGCCCGCTGTACGCGGAGCAGGTCACCTTCGGCTTCCGGGCCACGCACCCGGTCACGGTCACCGGGGTCTATGGGATCGTGTCGTTGATCTTCTGGTCGCTCACGATCGTGGTCAGCCTCAAGTACGCAGGGTTCATCATGCGCGCCCACAACCGCGGGGACGGCGGCATCATGGCGCTGGCCGCGCTCTGCAGGCGCAATCGCGTGGCGCACGCCGCGACGCTTGTCACGCTGGGCATCTTCGGGGCGGCGCTGTTCTTCGGCGACGGCATGATCACCCCCGCCATCTCAGTGCTCTCAGCCGTCTCGGGGCTGAAGGTGGCAACCAGCGGTCTGGAGCACCTGATCGTGCCGATCTCGCTCGTGATCCTGGTGGCACTGTTTGTGATTCAGCGCCGTGGCACCGGCACCGTGGGCTGGCTGTTCGGACCGGTGACGCTCGTCTGGTTCATCTCGATCGCCGCCATCGGCATGCCGGAGGTGCTCCGTCACCCGGGGGTACTGCAGGCGCTCTCCCCCACCTGGGCTGCGCAGTTCTTCATCGACCACAGCACCGACGCATTCCTGACGCTCGGCGGTGTCGTGCTATGTGTCACCGGCGCAGAGGCGCTCTACGCGGACCGGGGCCATTTCGGTCCGGGACCGATCCGCGTTGCATGGATCGCCGTCGTGTGGCCGGCGGTGATGATCAGCTATCTGGGTCAGGCGGCATGGATCCTCGACCACCGCTCCGCTCCGCTGCACGCCGCCAGCTTCAACCCGTTCTTCTCAGTTGTGCCGAGCTGGCTGCGCTTCCCTGAGGTGCTGCTGGCCACCGCCGCGACGGTGATCGCCTCACAGGCGGTGATCTCGGGCTCCTACACGGTCGCCCGTCAGGCGATGCAGCTCGGCTACCTCCCCCGCCTGCGGGTCGTGCACACGAGTGAGATGGAAGGTCAGATCTACGTGCCCATGGTCAACTGGATGCTCGCCGGCGGGGTGATCGTGCTGGTGCTCCTGTTCCGCAGCTCCGGTGGGCTGGCCAACGCCTACGGCGTGGCGGTGACCGGCACCTTCATTCTCAACACGATCCTGTTCCTATCGGTGGCACGGGCGCTCTGGCACACGCCCCGCTGGCGTCTGGCCCTGCTGGGGGGACTCTTCCTGACAATCGAGGTGGCGTTCTTCCTGGCCAACCTGGCCAAGCTCCTGCACGGAGCCTGGCTGCCGCTGGCGGCAGCGATCGTCACCTCGATCGTGATGCTGACCTGGCAGGCCGGACAGGTGATCGTGACCCGCAACCGCCTCAAGCAGGAGGGCGACCTGGGTGAATTCCTGGATCAGCTAGCTGACCTGAGCCCGCCGATCCACCGTCCACCCGGCACGGCGATCTTCCTCAACGCGAGTGATGAGACGACGCCGCTTGCACTGCGCAGCCTGGTTGAACACACGCACACGTTGCCGGAGCGGGTGCTGATGGTGTCAATCGCCACCAACAACGTTCCGCACGTGTTGCGGGAACGCCGGTTTGAGGTCACGCGCGCCGGCCGCGGCCGCTGCCAGGTGACGCTCGTGTCGATCAGGAACGGCTACCGCGACACCAACAGCGTCCCGCAGCTGCTCGAGCTCGCACGTAAGCTCGGGCACCTGGAACGCAACCTCGACCTTGAAGGAGCGTCGTACTTCCTCTCCCGCATCACCATCGGTGAGACCGACCTCCCGGTGCTGGCCAGCTGGCGCAAGAAGCTGTTCCTGATGATGGCCCGAAACGCGGCAAGCCCGGTGGAGCACTTTGGCCTACCGGTCGAGCGCACGGTGCTGATGGGATCGCAGGTGAGCCTGTGATCACAGCAACCGCGCAACCGTCCGACGCTGTGAGCGCGGTTCCCGACCACACCGGCTGACACCATCAGGCCCGTGAGTCCCTGGCACATAGCCGCGATCTTCTTAGCCGGGATCGCCGCGGGGACGATCAACACCGTGGTGGGCAGCGGCACGCTCATCACCTTCCCCACGCTGCTGGCCTTTGGGTACGCGCCGGTCACGGCAAACGTCTCAAACACGATCGGCCTGGTTCCCGGCTCGGTCTCGGGCGCGGTCGGCTACCGCGGCGAGCTCAACGGCCAGCTGGACCGGGTGCGGTCGGTCGGCGGGGCCTCGCTGCTCGGTGGCATCCTCGGCTCGGTACTGCTGCTGGTGCTGCCAGCGGCCGCGTTCAAAGCGATCGTGCCGTTCTTCATCGGGCTGGCGCTGGTGCTGATCGTGCTGCAGAAACAGATCAACCGGGCGCTCGGCAGTCACCGCCGCGGGGATGGTCAGGGAGTGGGACCAGGCGCCGTGGTGGGCGCATTCTGCACCGGCATCTACGGGGGCTACTTCGGCGCCGCTCAGGGGATTCTGATGCTGTCGGTGTTGGGGCTGACGATTGACGACTCACTGCAGCGGCTCAACGCGGTCAAGGTGATCGCCGCCGGCGCCGCGAACCTCGCCGCCGGGGTGGTGTTCGTGATCGCCGCCCACGTGGCGTGGGATGTGGCCGCCCTGATCGCAGCCGGATCGCTGATCGGCGGGGTGTTGGGCGCTCGCTTCGGACGCCGCCTGCACCCCAACGCCCTGCGGGCGCTGATCATCGCGGTTGGCGTAATCGCGATCATCCGCCTGCTCTAAAGAGCTGGCTTTCCGGCGCGGAGCGCGCCTACTGGAACTCCTACCTTTGAATCTCATGATCTTCTAAGATTCGCATTCTCGTATGCCGGGCTGGCCCAATCAACCTCCGATCTATGCGCTGAAGGCGGAGTTCTTCCGCACCCTTGGCCACCCGGTACGAGTGCGGATCCTGCAGCTGCTCCGTGAGGGTGAGCGCTCCGTGGGCGCGCTGCAGGCCGAGCTCGAGCTCGATTCCAGCGGCACCTCTCAGCACCTCGCAGCGCTGCGCAAACAGGGCCTGGTGGCCACCCGCAGGGACGGAACCAGCGTCTACTACTCAGTCAAGGACAAGCGCACGCTCGCCCTGCTCGAGCTGGCCAAGGGGATCATCTCGTCCAATCTGGAGGAGAACCACCAGCTGCTCAGTGAGCTCGCAGCCGAGGACTTCACCCCGACTCGGATGCCTCGCCGGTGACGGTGCTGCTGCTCGTCGGGGCTGCCACGCTGGCGGTGGGCGGCCTGCTCGCGGCAGTTCCCGGCAGCCGACGCACCCCTGGCGGCGGACGCATCAGCGGCACCATTCTCTTGCAGGCGCTCGGCATGACGCTGATGGGAGTGACCGGTGCCGCCGCGCTCCTGCGCGACCGCCGGATCGGCATGTCGTTTCACAGCAGCGTCTCACCCGCGCTGGGCCTGGATCCGCTCAGTGGCTTCTTTCTGGCGTTGCTCGCGCTCACCGCGGTGCCGACGCTGATCTTTGCCGACGCCTACCTGAGCGGAGTGCAGGGCGCCGGTCGCCGCAGGGCGCTGAGCGCACTGATGGCTGGGTTCCTGCTGGCCCTGACGGGGGTGCTGACGGCTCGCGACCCCATGACCTTCCTGGCCTCATGGGAGCTGATGACAATGCTTCCGGCCGCCTCGATCCTCATTTCGCGCCGTGATCCGGAAGTGCGGGCGGCGGTGTATGCGTACGTTGCGATCACGCACCTGGGCGGGGCGGGCGTGTGGATCGCGCTGCTGGTCGCAGCCCACCATGGCGCCCTCGGCCACCCGCAGGCGCTGACCGCGGCCGGCGGCGCCACCCAGGCGTTGGTCGCCATCGCAGCGCTGATCGGCTTCGGCACCAAGGCCGGCCTGGTGCCGCTGCATTCATGGCTGCCACGCGCACATCCGGTCGCCCCCGCCCCGATGTCAGCGCTGATGTCGGGGATGATGATCAAGGTCGCGCTCTACGGCCTTGTGCGGGTCGAGTTCGACTGGCTCGGCACCCAGCCCCTGTGGCTCGGTCTGGCGGTGGTGGCCGTGGGGCTCCTGTCGTCTCTTGGGGGGATTCTGTGGGCGCTCGCGCAGCGCGACCTCAAGCGCCTGCTGGCCTACAGCTCGATTGAGAACGTTGGCGTGATAACGCTCGGCCTTGGCGCGTCGCTGATCCTCCTGCACGGCGGAGACCGCCTCTGGGCGTCGCTCGCGTTCGCCGCGGCCATGTTCCACACCGTCAACCACGCGATCTTCAAGTCGCTGCTCTTCCTGGGCGCAGGAGCGATCGAACGTGCGGTGGGTTCACTGGACCTGGATCACCTGGGCGGTCTGATGCGCCGCATGCCGTGGACGGGTGGCGCGTTCCTGATCGGGGCATTGGCGCTTGCGGGACTGCCGCCGCTGGGCGGCTTTGCGTCTGAGTGGCTCACCCTGCAGACGCTCCTGCATGTCGCGCTCAGGGGTCCGCTCGGCGTCTCACTGACGGGCGCAGTGGCACTGGCGGGTCTGGCCGCCACGGCGGCGCTGGCGGCGCTGGCCTTCATCAAGGTCGTCGGCCTGGTCCTGCTCGGCCGCCCGCGGACCGAGCGCTGCGCACACGCGATTGAGGCGCCGGTGAAGATGCGGGTCGGCGTCAGCTCGCTGGCGGCACTCTGCGTGTTGCTCGGGCTTGTGCCCGGAATCGTCGTCCCGAAGCTGATGGGCCTGCTCCCGTACGGGCAGCACCTTGCCCCGAGACCGGGGTTTGCGATTCCCGGCACGGGTTCGCTGCCGACACTCGGGATCGCCATCGGACTGCTGCTGCTCACCGCACTGCTGGCCCGGACCAGGGGACACAGCCAACCGGCCCCGGCCGCGGCGCCGAGCTGGGCGTGCGGCCAAGCGGTGACGCCACAGCTGGACTGGACGTCGGCAGCCTTCACCAAGCCGCTGCGGCTCGTGCTCGACGCACTGATGCGCCCGCACCGTCAGCTTGAGGTCGTTCAGACAGGCACGATCACCCAGCGGATCCACTACGTCAGCCACACCCCGTCACTGGTGGATCGGCTCCTGTACGAGCCGACCGTGCGGGCGGCGCTGCGCGCAGCCACGCTGGCACGGCGACTGCAGACGGGCAACATCCGCACGTACGCCGGCTACCTGGCCGCCCTGGTCACACTGGCGCTGGTGCTGCTCGGAACCGGTGTGCTGCGGTGAACGCGCTGCTCGCCACGGTGCTGCAACTGGTCGGTGTCGCCCTGGCGCCGCTGCTGCCGGGCACGATCCAGACGCTCAAGGCACGGCTCCAGGGCCGCAGGGGCCCGTCACCGCTGCAGCCCTACCGCACGCTGCGGCGGCTCTGGAGCAAGAGCTCGGTGGCGCCCGACGGCGCTGGTGTCATCTACCGGATGGCGCCGCCCCTGGTCGCCGCCTGCGCGCTGGTCGCGATCGCGATCGTGCCGCTGGCAGGTTTCTCCTACGACCTGGGCGTTGGACACGACGTGCTCGCGTTGATCGGTGTGCTCGCGCTGGGGCGCTTTGCGCTGGCCGTATCAGCGTGGGATACCGGCAACGGCTTCTCACTGATGGGCGCTGCCAGAGACGTGATGCTCGCCGTGTTCGCAGAGGCGCTGCTGGCCTTGACGTTCCTGGTCGCGGCCCTCCCGGCCCACAGCACGGATCTCGGCAGGATGATTTCGGCCGCGGCGGGCGTCCATCCGTGGCAGCAGATCGCTCACTGGTGCGGAGCCGCAGCCTTCATCCTGGTGGTGCTGGTGGAAACCGGCCGGCAACCGATTGACAACCCTGACACCCACCTCGAGCTGACGATGATCCATGAGGGCCCGCTGCTCGAGTACGCCGGACGTGATCTGGCGCTGCTTCAGTGGAGCGCTCAGGCCCGCCACTGGCTCGTGCTCCTGCTCGGCGCCGAGCTGTTCCTGCCCCATCCGCTCGCGTTCCCGGGCGCTCTGGGTGCGCTGGCGCTGGGGATCGTCGCGCAATGCTTCGGCCTGGCGGTGATTGAGACGGCTCAGGCCAAGATGCGCACGTTGCGTGCCCCAGCGTTGCTCGGGCTGGGGTGCCTGGTTGCGCTGGCCGGAGTCGGAACGTTCGTGACGGGTGTGGCCTGATGAGCAGCGTCATCGTCACCGTCATCCTCGGACTTGGATTGGCGCTCACGCTCGTCCGGCGCCGATCAGTCGGCATTGCCCTGATCACGGCCCAGTCGCTGACACTGAGCATCGGTGCGTTCACGCTCACGGGCGGACGCTCCGCCGCGTTCCTGGTTGCAAGCATCGTGCTGGCCTTCAAGACGGTCGCGCTGCCGCTGCTGCTGCGCGCGCTGCAGCGCCGCACACCCGAACCGCGACTGGTGCCGGCTGCAAGAGGTCCGCTCTCGCGCCTCGCCGCTGCTTCGGCGCTCGCGCTCCTGGCCGCAGCCGCCATTCCCCCGATCAGTCACACGGGTGGCTACATCGAACACGCCGCCATTGCGCTCGTGCTGATCGGGATCACCGTCGTCGCCACACGCCGCCCGGCCCTGCACCAGCTGCTCGGCCTGATCGTCGCAGAGAACGGCTGCTCGCTCCTGGCGGTCGCCGTGCCCGGCGGTCTTGCCTACCTGATCGAGCTCGGCGCCCTGTTCGATCTGGTCCTGATCGTGACGGTGGCGGCCGCCTTTGTCCAGCAGATTCACCTAGTGCTCGGGACCGGCAACACAGAGCTCCTGAGGGGCCTCCGTGACTGAGCTGGCTCACATCCTCGCGTCACTGACGGTTGGCCTCCCGCTGCTGGCCGCAGCCCTGACCTGGTTGGCTCGCACACCACGCCAGGCGGACGTGATCGGCCGGACTGCCGCGGTCGGCACCGCCGCCCCGGCCCTGACGCTCGCGACGCTCGCGCTGACGCACGGTGGCGTGCCGCTGGTCGATGGCAGCTGGCTGCTGATCGACAGAGCAAGCGGGGTGCTGCTGGCCGTGACCGGCGTCATTGGGCTGTCCAGCGCGCTCGTGTCGCCGGCCTACCTGCGCGTGGCGGAGCGCAGCTGGCTGAGTGCCACGGCCTCCCACTCGTGGTACTACTCAGCGCTGTTCGCGTTCTGGGCGGCGCTGATGGCGGTGCCGGTGAGCGGCAACCTCGCCGTCACCTGGCTGCTGATCGAGGCCACCACCGCAGCCTCGGCACTGCTGGTCTCCTTCAGCGGACGGCGCGAGGCACTGGAGGCCGGCTGGAAGTACCTGATCCTCACAACCCTCGGCCTGTCGGTGGCGCTGTTCGGAATCATCGTGATTGGTGTCGCACAGGCCGGGAGTGGCCATCACGGGCTGACTGCGCTTGATTGGCACGCGCTTGTCAGCGCGGCGTCGTCCATGCCCCGGACCGTTGTCATCAGCGGGTTCGTCCTGCTGATCGTCGGCCTGGCGGCAAAGATCGGCTGGGCGCCGGTTCACAACTGGCTCCCGGACGCCCACAGCGAGGCGCCCGCTCCCGTGAGCGCGCTGCTGAGCGCGGTGCTGCTCCCAACCGTGCTGCTGATTGCCTGGCGGGTCAACGACGCACTGGCGCCCGGGGTCGGGCGAGGCATGGCAGCAACGCTGTTCATCGGCTTCGGGCTGGCGTCGATCCTCGTGGCCATCCCATTCCTGTGGAAGCGCATGCCCTGGAAGCGGCTGCTTGCCTACTCCAGCCTTGAGCACATGGGGATCATTGCGGTTGGTCTGGGGTTCGCGTCGCCGCTGGCGATCGCCGGGGTCATCGTTCACGTGAGCGGCCATGCCGTTGCCAAGTCACTCGGCTTCTACGCGTCGCTGCCCAAGCGGGGCAGCGACGCGACGGTGGAGGTGGCAGGGGGTAACGGCGCCAACGCGGTCGCCAAGGGGATCAGTCTGGTGGCGCTGGCCGGCCTGCCCCCCTCCCCGCTGTTTGTCTCGGAGCTCCTGATCGTGGTCGGTGGCTTCGCCGCCGGCTACACGGTTGCGGATCTGCTGACCGTGATCGCGCTCGCGCTCGGGTTCCTCGGTTTGATGCACGCGTTCCTCGAGGATGTTGTGGCCGATGAGCCGGGCGGCCTGGCTGGTCGCGAACACTCCAGCGGCATGGCGTTCTCCGGGAGCACCTCTTGAGCGTGGTTGAGCATGTCACGCCACCACGATGGCGGCACGTGGTGGCCGACGCGCTTGACGGCGGCGAGCGCTTCGCCGGGGCCTGGGCGACTTCCACCGGCGGCTGGCGGATCGCGCTCACCCGCGGCAGCGATGCGCGTGTGCTGGCGTGCCAGCCGGCGGATCGCCGCCTGGACACGGTGGTGGACATGGTCGGCGCAGCCGTCTGGGATGAGCGAGAGGCGCATGATCTCTACGGCCTCGAGTTCACCGGTCATGAGCCGATGCGCGCGCTGATCAAGCATCCGGCCCAACCCGAGGCGTGGCTGACCCCCGTCACCGGCCCTGGCGTCCATCAGGTCGCGGTCGGCCCGATCCATGCCGGCGTGATTGAGTCGGGCCACTTTCGCTTCCACTGCGTGGGTGACCGCATCCTCGCGCTGGATACGCGTCTCTTCTACAAGCATCGCGGCTTGGAGCGTGCTGCTGAGGGCCTCGGGCCGGATCAGGCGCTGGCATATGCCGCCCGGGCGTGCGCGGCCTGCGCAGTCGCCAACTCGGTCGCCTATGCCCATGCGGTTGAGGATGCTCTGGGCCTTGAGCCCAGCATGCAGCTGCGCCGGCAGCGCACCGTGCTGGTCGAGCTTGAGCGGGCCTACAACCATCTCAACGACATCGGGGCCGTGTGCGCCGGTGTCGGTTACGCGGCGGGTTCGATGGCCTTCAGCGCGCTCAAGGATCGTGCGCAGGAGCTCTGCTCGCAGGCCTTTGGTCACCGCTTCATGTTCGGGACGGTTGCTGTGGGCAGCGGGGCGTTGACGCTCGATGCCGGCGCAGCCGACGCGCTTCGCCAGCGGCTGCGTGAACTGCGAGCTGATGCCGGGGCCGCCTGGCGCGACCTCCAGTTCGCCGCCTCGCTGCAGGCCCGACTCGAGGGCGTGGGCGTCCTGGAGCACGACCGAGCCATCCAGTTCGGCGTGGTCGGTCCCGCCGCACGCGCATCCGGCGTGCTCGGCGACGTTCGCACCGCCAGCCCGCGCCTTGCATACGAGGGATTCACGCCCGCGATCGCTCCACGTGGCAGCGGGGACGTGGCCTCCCGCTTGCAGATGCGCGCGGTGGAGCTGGAGACGACCTGGGAGATGCTGGATGAGCTGCTGGCCGCACCGCTGGTGGCCGCATATACCTCGCAACGGGAACGAGCGTCGAGCCTCGGCATCGGACGGGTGGAATCGTCGCGTGGGGAGACCGTCTGCATGGTCGAACTGGATGCCGGCCTCATCACCCGGCTGCACCTGAGGACGGCCTCCTACGCCAACTGGCCGGCGGTGGCCGCGGCAAGCGCCGGCAATCTGCTCCCTGATTTCCCACTTATCAACAAGAGCTTCGAGCTCTGCTACGCCTGCGCTGACCGCTGATGTTCGTGCTCCTCAGTCAGCTTCGATCGCTGCGTCGCAGCACCGCGTTGACGCGGGGCAGCACGCCGCGCTGGCTTGGCATCCGGCACGTCGACGCCGGCTCCTGCAACGGCTGCGAACACGAACTCGGGCTGGTGACCAATCCGCTTCATGACCTTCAGCGCTATGGGCTTGACATCGTGGCCTCACCGCGCCACGCCGACGTGCTGCTGATCACCGGTCCGGTGACGACCCGGATGGTCGAGCCGCTGCGCATCGCCTATGCGGCGATGCCGACACCCCGGCTCGTCGCGGCGTTGGGTGATTGCGCGCTCGGGTGCAACGTCCTTGGGCACCCGGATGAGCTCGCCGGCCCGGTGGAACGGATCCTGCCGGTTGACATTCGCATCCCGGGCTGCCCGCCGACGCCACAGCAGATCGCAAGCCAGCTGCTGGCGGCCCTTGAGCGCCCTGCCGACAGCGGCCAACCGCTGGCCGCAGCTACAGCGGTCGCGGCGTCAGGCGTGCGGACAGACGGAGAACGGATACGCGATTGAGGCAAGCAGCCAGCTCTGGCGGGCAGGCGCCAGCGCCGCGGAATCGGCAACGAGCTGCGAGCCGGTCACACGCTTGCTTGCCTTGACCTTGGCCGGCTTCAGATACGCCGCCAGATTCGTGACCAGTCGCTGGGCAACCTGTAGGAAGCTGCGTTCCCGCGAGATCTGCGTCGGGGTCGGCACGAGCGTCACCAGACATTTCCCGGCAAAGCCCCGTGCGGTTCCCGCGGACCTGAGGCTCAGGTCGGCCCGGAAGAGGCGGGACGTTTCACTGCTGAGGGCCTGATAGCTCGCATTCATGCAGACGATGACCTTCACGGTCGCGGCGCTGGCGGCGATCGCCACCGGCCCTGGCGCCGACCTGTGCGGCTGGCAGCTCTTGGCGCTTGAGAGAACGTTCTCCCAAGCCCGCAGCGCGAGCAGCTGATCAAGGCAGTCCGCGCGGCTGTCGGCAATGAGCGTTGTGTGAGCACTCAGCACGGCGCACGCCGCACGCGCGGCCTTCCAGTTGAGGTGCGTGCCGGAGATCGCAGCCTTGGTCTGGGTCAAAGAGTGGTTCAGCTGCTGATACTCAACGGCTGAGAGCCTGCCCTTGGCGGCCGGGGCCGCCGCGGCGAGCCCGGCGGTGGTCAAGCAGGCGCTCAGCACGACCGGGAGCAACAACATCGGGATCGCCGCTCGGAATCGCTGCACGTACAGAAAGATCGCAGATTCACGCGGGCACGCGTTCCTGGATGCGCCGGTGGACCCCTATCTGGTCAGCGCCAGCACCGCCAGAGCGATCAGCAGCAGGATGCTGGGCACAAACGCCGCCGGACGCAGGCGCACCCCCGTCCACCACCACTCGCGGGCTGCACCGCCGGCGAACGGCCAACGGATGTTGCGCAGCCGGCCGCTGCGCCACGCCACGTAGAGCAGCCCGAGCACCACCAGCAGAACCAGGAACCATCCGCTCGGAGCAGCGTGACGGTGGATCACCGCGGACGCAAGCGGTGCCGCAGCCGTGGAGGTCGTCGCTGCAACTGGCACAGTGCTTTGAGTCTAGGCGGGCGCGGCCTCCCGCCAGGGGCTCTGACTCACCACTGCCGCCGGATAATCTGACTGCGTGAGCAGCGCCGGCGCCAGTTCAGACAACCACCGCTGGGTGGTGCTCGCCGTCTGCTGTCTGAGCCTGCTGATCGTGAACGTCGACACCACGATCGTGAACGTCGCGTTACCGGCGATCCATCGCTCACTGCACGTCACGATCGCCGGTCTGCAGTGGGTCGTGGATGCCTACACGCTGGTCCTTGGAAGCTTCCTGATGCTGGGCGGCTCCACCGGCGACCGCCTGGGGCGCCGTCGTGTGTTCCAGACCGGGCTTGTGACGTTCGTCAGCGGCTCAGCGCTCTGCGCCGCCGCGCCCAGTCTGGGCGTCCTGATCGCCGCCCGCGCCTTCCAGGCTCTGGGCGGCGCGATGCTCAACCCCGTTGCGCTCTCAATCGTGCGCAACGTCTTTCACGATCCGCGTGAGCGGGCGCGAGCGCTCGGGATCTGGAGCAGCGTCTTTGGTCTCAGCCTCGGACTCGGACCCGTGCTCGGCGGCGTGCTTGTGACCGGAGTTGGGTGGCCCTTCGTGTTTCTGGTCAACGTCCCGATCGGGTTGCTCGCCTGCCTGCTCACGGCCATCTACGTTCCGGAGTCAAGGGCAGAGAACCCACGACGCCTTGACCCCGTTGGGCAGGTGCTGGTGATCCTGGCGCTGGCCAGCCTCACCTACGCGATCATTGAGGGCCATGCCGACGGCTGGGCATCGCCAACGATCCTCGGGTTTTTCGGCGCCGCAGTTGTCGCCGCCGGGGTCTTGGTCGCGTATGAACTGCGCCGGCCGCAACCGCTCATTGACTTCCGCTTCTTCCGCAGCGTGCCGTTCAGCGGAGCCGCCATCAGCGCCGTCTGCGCGTTCGGCGCGTACGGCGCCTTCCTGTTCCTGAACACGCTGTACCTGCAGGAGGCACGCGGGCTCTCCGCGCTGGCCGCTGGCCTGTACACCCTGCCGCTGGCCGGTTTCACGATCCTGCTCGCACCGATCACCGGGCGCGTCATAGGGCATATCGGTACGCGCCGGCCGCTGATGGCGGCGGGGGCAGCGCTCGGCATCGGGGCGCTGCTGCTCACCGGCGTGACCGCGCGCACGTCGCTGCTCGTGCTGTTCGCTGCGTACGTGACCTTCGGAGCCGGACTCGGTCTGGTCAACCCGCCGATCACGATCACCGCGTTGGCGGGGATGCCCCCGGCCCAAGCGGGGGTCGCGGGTGCCATAGCCTCCTCAACCAGGCAGGTCGGCGCCACGATCGGCATCGCGCTCGTGGGCGCGATCGTCGGCACAGGCGGCGGCGCCGCCTTCAGCACACGCTTCGCCCACGCCACTCACGCCGGCTGGTGGCTGATCTTCGGCTATGCGGTGGTTCTGTTCGGAGTCGGGGCGCTCACGACGACGCGACGGGCCCTGGAGAGCGCTCAGGTCACGGCCGCCAGACTCGCACCGGAGCAGGTCGCGGGCTAGCGTCGAGCATGCCCACACCGACGCTCGCACCCTCAATGCGCGGCTACATGCGCCGCTGGCCGAGCGCGGACCTCAGCGCCGCTGCCATCCTGCTCGCGATTGCTGTACCAGAGCAGCTTGCGACCGCTCGACTTGCCGGGATGCCGCCGATCACCGGGCTCTATGCGTTCATCGCGGGATCGGTGGTCTTTGCCCTCCTCGGGACCAATCCCCAGCTTTCAGTTGGAGCCGATTCCACCATCGCGCCACTGTTCGCAGCGGGCATTGGCGCGTTCGCGAGCGTCGGCAGTGCCCGCTACACGGAGCTCGTCGGAATCCTGGCGGTGATGGCGGGAGCACTGGTGGCGGCGGTCTGGCTGCTGCGCCTCGGCTGGATCGCGGAATTTCTCTCGGCCCCGATCATCGCCGGATTTCTGGCTGGAATCGGCGTGGTCATCATCGTGCATCAGCTGCCGGATCTGCTCGGCATCGCCGGCGGTGGCAGCAGCACGCTCGGCCGGCTGCAAAGGATCATCAGTCAGCTCCAGGGCGTCAAGCTCTGGACCGTTGCGATCGGCCTGGGGGTGCTGCTCCTGGCCTGGCTCTCTGAGCACCTGAGCCGCCGCCTACCGGGCGCGCTGCTGGCGCTCGTGCTCGCCACGGTGTTGGTGGCGGCTCTGGGCCTTGAACATCAAGGCGTACAGACCCTGGGACCCTTCAGCCACGGTCTACCTCGGCTTGGAGTGCACGGACTCTCGCTGCACGCACTCGGAAGGCTTGCTCCGGTGGCGGGCATCGTGGCCCTGGTGATCATCACCCAGTCAACGGCCACCTCCAGAGCCTTTGAACCAGCGCGGGCCCAAGAGCCCGAGCGCGCGTTGGGTCGGGATCTGCTGGCGATCGGCCTGGGCAGCGTCGTTGCTGGACTCGCCGGCTCCTTTGCGGTGAACTCAAGCCCGCCACGGACCGCAGCTGTGGTCGAGGCCGGTGGCCGTACCCAATTGACGGGATTGCTCGCGGCGCTCGCGGTTGCTGCCCTGATACCGGCCGCAGGCGCGCTTCGCTACGTGCCCGTGTCGGCGCTGGCCGGCGTGCTCATGTTCATCGCGACCCGGATCGTGCACGTGGATCAGCTGCGGGCGATTGGACGCTTCGATCTGATCGAGCTCGCGCTTGCGCTGGTGACGCTGGTCAGCGTGGCGCTGATCGGCGTGATGCAGGGGATCGGGGTGGCGGTGGCGCTGGCGATCCTCGACCGCACCCGAATCAGCGCGCGGCCGCACCTGCACGTGCTGGGCAGGATCCCGGGAACGACCAGCTGGGCGCCGCTCAGCAGCACCGAGGGGGCACTCCCCGTGCCGGCGGTGGTGGCGGTGCTCTTCGCGACCCCCCTCTGGTACGGAAACGCCAGCCATTTCCGCCGCCAGTTCCTGGCGGCGCTGCCACGCGCGGGCGGTGGTCCAATCCGAGGCGTGGTGCTGGACGCGCTCGGGATGACGGACATCGACTACACAGGGATGAGCGCGCTGCGCAGCGTGCTTGACGAGTTGGAGCAAGAGCACATCGCCTTTGCCATTGCGCGGGCGGGAGCAGGCGTGCAGGCTGAGCTCGCACGGGCCGGACTCACACCGGGGCGCATCCCGCCCGAGCGTCTCTTTCCGGATGTCGATGCAGCTGTAAAGGCGCTCTCAGAGGAGAACCGTCTGACCGGAGTCGGCTGAGGCGTACAGCGCCTCGATCGTGCGCGCCTGTCCCAGCGCGTCCTCAAGCCCCAGCAGGGGTTCGTGCTCACCACGCACCGCCGCACACAGGTCGGCGACCTGCAGCGCGTAGGAGTTGGCCGCCTCAACCGGGATCACCTCAGGCTCCGTGGCGCGATCCCGCCAAAGCTCAAAGCCATCAGGTGTGGGATGCCATGGGTTCGCAACGCGCAGTGTCCCGGTTGAACCGACGATCTCCACGTCCCGGCGATCCGGCATCACCAGACCGCTGTCAAAGTGCGCGATCACGCCGTCCGCGAACCTGAGGACTCCGGCCAGAACGATGTCAACACCACCGTCGCCGACCACCTGCTCGGCGCTGGCTCTGATCGGCTCGCCCGCGAGCAGGCGCGCCATGCTGACCGGGTAGCAGCCCAGATCCATCAGGCCGCCGCCCTCAAGTGCCGACTGCATCCGCGGGTCGTCGGGGCTGCAGTTGAAGCTGAAGTTCCCGCGGATCAGGCGCAGCTCGCCGATGGCGCCGGTGTCCACCAGGGACTTGAGCTGCTTGGTCTGCGGGTGGTGGCGGTACATGAACGCCTCGCTCAGGTGCAGCTTCCGCTCAGCGGCCAGCGCAAACAGTTCCCTCACCTCCGCTGCCGAGCGGCTCAAGGGCTTTTCACACAGCACGTGCTTGCCCGCTTGCAGCGCGCGGCGGGTCCATTCCACATGCATTCCGTTGGGCAACGAGATGTAGACGATGTCGACGTCCGGATCGGCCAGGAGCTCCGCGTAGTCTCCGTAGCTGCGTGCGATCCCCTTCTGTTCGGCGTAGGCAGCGGCACGCCTCTGGTCGCGGCTGGCCACCGCAAGGGCCTCCGCACCATCTATCGCGTTCACACCTGTGAGCAGCGCACCGTTGATGCGCGCGGTTGAGAGAAAACCCCAGTTGACCATTACCTGGCAAGCTACAGAAACCTTGAGCGGGAACGTCGTGAGAGCCTTTGCTCCCGGTCGAGTCAACCTGATCGGGGAGCACACGGACTACAACCACGGACTGGCGCTGGCGTTCGCCACTGCTGACGGGGTTAGCGTCACCATCACTTCGCGCGGGGGAAACACCGTCGAGGCTGTCGCCCACGACCTCCATGAGCAGGATCGCTTCAGTCTCACCGCGCCGGCGCCGGCCAGCGGCTGGCGCGCCTACGTGCGCGGTGCCGTGGCGGAGGTGAGAGCGCTTGGTCACGTGCTCCCGGGGGCTTTGATCGAGATCAGGGGAACCGTCCCCCAGGGCTGCGGGTTGTCCTCCTCGGCGGCGTTGGTGATGGCGCTGTGCCTGGGGCTGATCGAGTCAGGCGGCGCCCCGCCGCTCCCGCCACTTGAGCTCGCACGTCTCGGCCAACGGATCGAGCATCGCTGGGCCGGCGCCCAAACAGGTCTACTGGATCAGCTCAGCTCACTCAGCGGCCTGGCTGGGCAGGCGGTGCTGATTGACTTCCGCACGCTGGAGCTGGAGCACGTGGAGCTCGATCTCGGAGCACACACGCTTGTGGTACTCGCTTCGGGCGACTCGCATCACAATGCCACGTCCGGCTACAACCGCCGGCTGGAGGAGTGCGTCGAGGCCGCCCACCGGATGGGTGTGGAATCGCTGCGTGACGCGATGATCCAGGATCTGCACATGCTCCCGGATGTGCTTGCGCGGCGCGCCAGGCATGTGATCAGCGAGAACGGCCGGGTCCTGGCGGCGGTGACGGCACTGCGGCGCGGAGACCTTGACCGCCTGGGGCAGCTGCTCGATCTCTCACATGCGAGCCTTCGCGACGACTTTGAGGTATCCACGCCAGCCGTTGAGCGCGCCGTCTCCGTGCTCAAGCGCGCAGGTGCGCTCGGCGCCCGGATCATGGGCGGCGGCTTTGGTGGCAGCGTCCTGGGACTGCTGCCACCAGATGCCGCTCCGCCGCCCGGGGCGACTGTGGTGGCCCCAGGCCCCGGCGCACACCCGCTTGGGTGACTTGGCGGTGCAGCTAGGCTGAAGTCGTGCTTGAGGTCTCAGGTCTGGGTGTGGAGTTCGGCTCGGTCACCGCGATCGAGGGGATCGATCTGCGCGTTTCAGGCGGAGAGATCGTCGCCGTGACCGGCGAGCCCGGGGCCGGTAAGACAGCCCTGCTGCGCTGTATCTGCGGTGATCTCACCCCAACTGCGGGAGCGATCCGGATCGGTTCGCAGCCACTCGCAAGCGGGCTTCGCGCCGCCGAGCGCCAGGGCGTTGCCGTGGTCTGGCAGGACGTCACCCTCTGCGAGACCCTGGACGTGGCGGGGAACCTGCTCCTTGGACATGAGACCCGTGAGCAGACACTCTCCCCCACCCGTCTGTACGAGCATGCACGCGAAGTGCTGGCCGATCTGGGGATCCCGATCGCGAACGTGATGCAGCAGGCCTCCGCCCTCAGCAGTGGCCAACGTGGGCTGCTCGCACTGGCGATGGCTCTGATCCGCGGGCCACGTGTCCTGCTGCTGGATGAACCCACGGCTGCGATGGGCGTCTCCGAGACGGCCACGTTCGAGGGATTGCTCGAACGCGCACGCAGCTCCGGAGTAGCGTTGCTGCTCGCGACACGCGACGTGGGCCAGATGTTCCGGCTGGCATCAAGGGTGCTCGTGCTGCGACATGGCCGGGTGGTGGCGGAGATCGAACCACAGGATTCCCACCCGGATGACGTTGCCGCCCTGCTGGCAGGGGGGACGGTCGACGGCTCTGCCCGCCGACAGCTCACGCGCCTGCACGGACTCGCGGACAACCTGGCCGTCGCCGACCCGAGCTCGGGCCTGACGTTGATCGCCTCGGCCCTGGCCGCCGCACTCGGCGTCGATCGTGGCAGGGTGGACGTGATCCGAGCAGAGTCGGCACCCGCCTCCACTGAGCGCGTGATCGTTGCCGAGCGAACCTGGTTGGTTCCGGTGGTTGGCCCCGGCGGCACCAGCGCGGTGATTGCGATCGAGCGCGAAGACACCGGACCTCCAACCCGAGACGAGCTCGATCTGCTGGGACTATACGCCGGTTATGCGGCCGCAGCGTTGGAGCGACGCGACATCGAGCAGGCCCAGCGCGAGGCTGCGGCCATGAGGCATTCACGCGAGCTTCAGCGCCAGTTCCTTTCGAGGCTGAGCCACGAGCTGCGGACCCCCCTGACCGCGATCCGCGGCTATGCGTCGAGCCTGATGGCGCCGGACATAGTCTGGGACCAGGAGTCTCAGCGCCGCTTCCTGGAGACGATCGCCACGGAGTCCGCACGCCTGGGCCGCCTGGTGGACGATCTGCTCGACTTCTCGGCGATCGATTCCGGACTCATGCGCATGCAGTTCGACTGGTGCGAGCTTGATCTCGTCATTGAGGCAGCGGTGGCCTGCCTGCCTGAGGGCTCGCAGCCGCTGGTTGACTTCTCTCCGGAAGGAGCGATCCCAGCGATCTGGGCCGATCACGATCGGCTGGAGCAGGTTTTCGTCAACCTCCTGACCAACGCCGTTAGGCACAATCCGGCCGGCACCCGGGTCAGGATCCAGGCGCGCACGATCACTGACGGCCAACTGGAGGTGATCGTTGCCGATGACGGTGTGGGGCTGCCCGCGGAGTTGCGCAGCGCAACATTCGATTCCACTCGCAGACATCGCTCGAACACCTCGGGAGCCGGACTGGGTCTCTCGATCGCGCGCGGGATTGTGGTCGCCCATCACGGCACAATCGCGCTGATGGACACTTCACCCGGTACAAGCTTCAGGATCACGATTCCGCTGGAGGCTGCTGAGGCGGCACCCGAGCCGGAAGACTCGACACCGGCAGCACCCGTGTCCGAGGTGGCGGCACGTGCGTGAGAACCCTGATACGACTCGCGCCCTGCTCGTTGAAGATGATCCGAACATTGTCGATCTGATCCGCTCGAATCTCTCAGTCAGGGGCTTCGACACGGTTGTCTGTGGCGAGGGAGAGCGAGCGCTGCGCCTGCTGGAGACTGAATCGCCTGACATCGTCCTGCTCGACCTGATGCTTCCGGATGCCGATGGCATGGAGATCTGCCGCCGGATCCGCGAGCGTTCATCCGTGGCCGTGATAGTGGTCTCCGCTCGGGGTGGCGAGCGCGACAAGGTGACGGCGCTCAACATGGGCGCCGACGATTACATGACCAAGCCCTTCAGCGTTGAGGAGCTCCTGGCTCGGATCACGGCGACGTTGCGGCGGACCCGTTCCACCGCCCCAGCCGAACCCGCAACGCTGATCATCAGCGCCGGTGATGTCGTGATCGACCTGGCGCGTCAGCAGGTCACCGTCGCGGGAGAGGCGGTCCACCTCACGCCGACCGAGTTTGCGCTGCTGCGGGAGCTCGCGCTGAATCGTGGCAAGCTCCTCACGCACGCCCACCTGCTGCGCCGTGTCTGGGGCTCGGGTTATCAGACGGAAACCGAGTATCTGCGCGTATACATCCGGCGTCTGCGAGCCAAGCTGGGCGACGATGCCGCACAGCTGATCCTGACCGCCCCACGCGCCGGCTACCGCTTCGCCCCGGACTGAGTGCACCGGAATTTTGCGGGCTTCTACCCGCATATGCCGTAGAAAGAACTGTTAATGCAGTTTTTATGCGGAGGCAGCCTTTGTTCACGCCTTGTTCATAGGCGCGTCCATAACATCGCTTTCCGTAAGGGGGGAGGTCCGATGTACGCACGGTGCCTCGCCCAGGAGAGAGGCCATAGGAGGTACTCTGTGAGCTTGCTGAGAAACAGCAAGGTCGGAATGGTGTCCTGCGCACTCGCAGTCGGAGTCGGCGTTGCCGGCATCGGCGCCACCGCGGACGCCAAGGTCAGCGGTCACGCTGCGGCGATCTCGATCAATTCGTTCACCAACAGTTTTTCTGCGATGTCGCAGCTGAAGTCGATTACGGCTGCTGGGTCGGGGAAGATTGCGGCGATCATGCCGGATGCGACGAGTTCGACGCGGTATACGGAGTTTGATCAGCCGGACATCATGAAGGCGGCTTTGGCTGCTGGGATG
>JAKAED010000196.1 GCA_021820105.1 Actinomycetes bacterium
TGCGACGACTTCTCCGCCCAGTAACACAGCGGCACCGCCGCCGACATCCACCACGACCCCGTCCGCTGCGGCGCCGGCCCCGCAGCCCAAGCTCGCGCTGCACTGGACCGTCCTGACCCGGGAATGTTCGACCACCACCAAGACCACCAAGACCAAGGCCAAGAACCGCGTCAAGAAGAAGGTCCGCGTCTGCGCACAACGGCCCATACGGGCGCACGGACGCGTACTGCGTCTGCACTGGCGCCAGCACGGCGAGGTGTTCGGCCACCTCACCCTCGCCAACCAGCCGGTCCCGAACGCGATGGTCTACATCCAATCGACCATTCGAGGCTGGAACACGAAGACCACCACCGTCGTCACCAACGCCAAGGGCCGGTTCTCAGCGATCATCACCGGCCCCAACAAAACCATCGAGGTGACCTACAGCCCGGGCCCAGGGACGCTCCTCCAGGTCGAGAAGAAAGTCCAGGCCACCGCCTACCTCTCCCTCAAGGTCGGACACCTCGCCGCCCGCCACACAGGACACCTCTCCGGCATCGTCTTCGGCGGCCACATCCCGCAGGACCTCTACATCCAGTTCTGGTACTACGCCGGCCCCGCCGGCTGGCAGCCGTTCTCCCACCTCGCCATCGTCGACCGACACAACGGGCACTGGTCCACAGGCATCCCCATCCCGAGAGCGTCCCGCGGGTACCGCTACGAAATCAAAGCCATCGTTGTGCGTTCGCCAGACTGGCCGTGGTCCCAGACGCGGAGCCGAATCGTGACGCGTGTCGTCTCCTAATGCCGGGACCGCCGGTACATAGCGTGATGCCCGGAGCGCTGACCCATACGACCCGTGTGTTGACTGGACCAGTGCGTGTCCGCCTCGGCCTGTCTCGATCCGGCCACGCCGTTAGCATGTCAACATGCTCACAACACATCGCGCGGTCTACTCACGTCTGGCCAGTCACGAGGCTGCCGCGGCGTATATGCCCGCTCGCTCGCAGCCTCGGACGTGGCGACCAACGAAGGGAGCTGCATGAGCAGCAAGGCCACCTCGCGAGGCGGTTCTGGCGCGCGCAACCGCGACGGGGAGAGTCCCGGAGAGGCGCTCAGCAAGCCTCAGCGTGTTGCCTTTGGTGTGCGCTTGCCGCCCGAGCTGATCAAAGACGTGAAACGCGAGGCGGTTGAGCGCGATCAGACAGTTCAGGAGTTCACTGAGACCGCGCTCCGCGCGGCGCTGGGCCGCTAACCCGAGTGCAGCCGAGCCGACGACGTCTCAAGGACCGAGCTCGCGGAACTGCGTGTTGGCCGCTGATCCGCTGGTCTGGTCAGCGGTCGGTGCCGCGTGTCTGATCTGCGCAGGCCGCGACGATCGGGTGGAGGGTTGACAGAGGCCCACAGGATCCACGATGCAGACGTCAGCGGCATGGATGAGCGACACGCCCCCGTTGGCGTGCTTGTCGGGACTGGGACATAGAGAGGCACTTCAGAGGCTGAGAGCTGATCCCGCCGCAAGGGCGGAGATGACAGCCAGCGCTCAGTGGTCGGCCGCGCATCGCTGGGCGGATCAGTGGGCCACTACCGACCAGGCGTACTACGTGGCGCTGCGTCGCGGCTTCGCGGCGCAATACGACATCCAGCACGGCGTGATGACCTTGGCCGCAGCGGAGCGGTGGGCGCTGCCGGAGCGCCAGCCGGCACGGCTCAGCTACTTCGAATCACGGGCGGCGACCCCGCTGCGTGGCGCCGATATCGGGCCGCCGACGTTCGCTGGTGACTGGATTCGCGGCTGGTTGGCTGATCTGGAGCGCCACATCCTGCCCGCGCCGCCGACGACAGCTTCCTACTCAGCACTGATGACCGCGGGTGTCGACCTGTTGACATGGCTGGCTAACCACCTCTCCCAGATCCCGGAAGGGGTTGGAGCCGAGGATCAGAGCTTGCGGGCGATCCGGCGTGCTTGGACCGAGTTCGCGCCACCCGGCGTCAGCCGCGTGCAGACTGACTCGATACGGCGGCTGTATCTCGGCACGGTCGCCAACGGGCATCGCAGCGGCCGCACGGTCGGACTAGTGCAATGGGTCTCGCGCGGCCGCCGGATCGAGCAAGCACGGGCCGTCCCCCAACTCGCGATGTCGTGGGCAGTCGCGGTCGACCAGGCCGACCCCGCGATCGCCGTGCTCTCCCGCGACGCGCTCAAGCGCCGGCAAAAGGCCGTCCGAACACAGACGACGCGCAAGCTCGGACGAGTCGCCAGTCCGCAGGACTTGGAGGTCCAGCGCGGGGGCCCCTACCAGGGCAGTCGCGGCGAGAACGCGGCGGCCGACTCCACCGCAGATAGCGATGAACGAGGTGGAGATCACTGACTCGCGTCTGACCCAGCTCCCCGCCGCCGCCGCGCGCTCGATCCGCACTACCGGCCAGCGTTGCAGTGAGCTCCGGCCGAGGGCACGACCGCGTTACGGCTGCAAAAGCTCTGGCCCGTCAACCCCGCCTGCCTTGTTGACGGCCGGGTTGGCTGGTCTGCCGCTCAGCCGGCCGGTTGCCAGCGGACCACAGAGATCGAGGACTTCGACGCCCAGGTCAGGATTGAGCCACGCCCGGTGGGCGTCCGCGTCGGCGAGGACGACCGGCATGCGGTCGTGGATACCGGCCGCCACGCGGTTCGGGCTTGAGTCGCAGGTGAGCAAGGTGACGCTATGAATCCACTCATCGTTGATCTTGGCCGGTGTCCAGAGCGCGGCGAAGGCGAACACGGCCCCACCATCGACCTGGAAATGGAAGGGCTGACGGGGCTCGATCTTCTTCTCGGGCTTGAGCCACTCGTAGTTATCCGAAGCTGGAGATAACTACGAGTATCTGCGGTAGCGGGTTATCTGACGTAGCCGGTGGTCGTCAGAGGTTTTCCCTGCAACGAGCGTGATTGGGGTGGTCGCCGCCTCAGATAGTCGCGTGGCTTGTCGATCGCGTTCTTGTTCGGTTGTTCGCGAGGACGGGGAGGCGGTCGATGAAGGAGTGGTATCGGGCTTCGAGGGTGGCGGGGCCGTTGGCCGGGTTGGCTGCCGGGTTCGGGGAGTGGTTGCGCGCCGAGGGGTTCTCGGCGTCGACGGTGAGCCAGCGGATGTGCCAGTTCGATCGACTCAGCTGCTGGCTTGAGCGCGAGGGGTTGTCTGCGGCGGGACTAACGGAGCTCCGAGCGCAGCAGTTCGTCGAAGTCGATCGTGCTTCGCGTGCTGGTTTTGCGAAGTCGGCGCGGACGTTGAGGTTGCCGTTGACGTATCTGCGAGGCGCTGGAGTTGCGCCTCCGCCGGCGCCAGATCTGGCCCCGGGCCCAGTGGATGCGTTGCTCAGCGGCTTCGGTGACTATTTGGTGTCTGAGCGTGGGCTGGCGGCGAAGTCTGTGCGGGAGTATCGCCGAGTCGTTGGTCCGTTTCTTGCCGAACTGCAGCGGTCCAGGGTGGTCTTGCAGCGCCTAAGTGCGCGGGATGTGACGTCGTTTTTGGCGCGTGAGTGCCCACGACGGGGCGTGTCAGAGGCGCGTCAGTTGACCAAGGCGCTGCGGGCGTTGTTGCGGTATCTGTACGTCGTCGGGTTGATCGAGACACGGCTGGAATGCGCGGTGCCGGGTGTCGCGGATCAGCGAGGACAGTCTCTGCCGCGCGGGCTGGCGCCCGCAGCGGTGGCGGCGTTGTTGGCTAGCTGTGATCGGGAGCGGCTGGTCGGGGTGCGCGATTATGCGGTGTTGCTTGTGTTGGCCAGGCTGGGGTTGCGTGCTGGCGAGGTCTCGGCGATGCAGCTTGAAGATCTCGACTGGCATGCCGGCGAGCTGCTCATTCGCGGGAAGGGGCGGCGGCGTGAGCGGCTGCCGTTGCCGGTGGATGTTGGTGAAGCCTTGGTGGCATATCTGAGGCGACGCTCGCGTGCTGTGAGCCGGGCGGTGTTTTTGTGTCAGAGGGCGCCGCGCGGGCCGTTAGGCCCGACGGCGGTGTCGGCGATCGTGCGGGCCGCGTGTCAGCGCGCCGGTCTGCCGTTGGTTTGTGCTCACCGTCTCCGTCACACCGCTGCGACGGAGATGCTACGCGCGGGTGGGTCTTTGGGGGAGGTCGCTCAGGTGCTTCGTCATCAGAGTCTGCAGACCACCGCGGTCTACGCCAAGGTCGACTATCACCGTCTAAGGGAGCTCGCGAGACCTTGGTCTGGGAGCGTCAGATGAGCACGCTAAGTGAAGTGCTGGCCGAGTATCTGGAGCTGCGGCGTGCTCTGGGTCATCCGCTCGGGGCAACCGGGCGGATGCTGGCGGACTTCGTTGAGTTTATGGACCGTGCCGGTGCGAGCACGGTCAGTACCGCGCTCCCGGTTGAGTGGGCGACGCTCCCGGTGGACGCGCACCCGGTGCGTTGGAATCAGCGGCTTGGGATGGTCCGGAAGTTCGCGCGTCACCTCGCCGCGACGGACCCCCGCACCGAGATCCCGCCGATGGATCTGTTGCCGGCCCGCCAACCTCGGATCCCGCCATACATATTCACCGAGCAGGAGATCCGGGCGTTGATGGACGCGGCCGCCCGTTTGGAACGCTCGGCGCGGTCGCCGTTGCGGGCGCTGACGTATGAGACGTTGATCGGCCTGCTGGCTGCGACAGGGATTCGGGTCGGTGAGGCGCTCGGCTTGGACCGGGGTGACGTCGACCTCATCAATGGGGTTCTGACCGTTTGCTGCAAGGGCAACCGCCGGGAGGTCCCGTTACACGACAGCACCACTGGTGCGCTGGCCGCCTACGGCCGGCACCGCGACCAGCGCTGGCCGACGCCGGTCACGAAGGCGTTCTTTCTGTCGGGCGCCGGCACGCGGCTGTCTGGAACGTCGATCAGGACGGTCTTCGGGGAGCTTGTCGTCGAGGTCGGGTTGGACGGCGCGGGTCGGCGGTTGCGGCCCAGATTGCATGACCTACGCCATAGCTTCGCGGTGCACACGTTGACCGACTGGTATCGGGTCGGCGAGGATGTTGACCGCAAGCTCGCGCAGCTGAGCACCTATCTCGGCCACAAGACGCCGGCGTCGACCTACTGGTATCTCGAAGCCGTCCCGGAGCTGTTGGAGCTGGTCGCGCCCCGCCTTGAGGATGTTTTGGGGGCGGTGGCATGACCGCGCTCGCACCGACTTTGCAGACGTTCTTCAGCGAGCGGCTAATGACGCAGCGCAACGCCAGCCCAAGAACGATCGCCGCCTACCGAGACACGCTCAGTCTGCTGCTGCGGTATGCCGCCGAGCAAACCGGCAAGCAACCCAGCCAGCTCGACATCGATGACCTCGCGGCGCCGTTGATTGATCGGCACGTTCCTCGACCACCTAGAAGTAGACCGCGGCAACAGCTTCAGCACCCGCAACGCAAGGCTCGCAGCCATCCACTCGCTGTTCCGCTACGCCGCCCTGCGACACCCCGAACATGCTCAAACGATCGCGCGGGTGATCGACATCCCCTCCAAAAGACACCCGCGACCGACCGTCGCATACCTCGACACCGACGAGATCCGATCGCTGCTCGCTGCCCCCGACCGCGCGATGTGGCTCGGGCGTCGTGACCATGCGATCCTGCTAGTCGCGATC
>JAKAED010000197.1 GCA_021820105.1 Actinomycetes bacterium
CGGCTCGCACGACAAGACCTTTGAGGTGCAGGCGCCTGGCCATGTGCGGATCGTGGATGGGGACGGCAACACGCTGATCGAGCACCAGGTTGCCGCGGGCGACATCTGGCGTGCCTGCCAGGCGAAGGATGCGGCGATCCAGGATTGGATCAGGCTTGCGCTGAGCCGCGCCCGCGCCACCGGCGCTCCCGCGGTCTTCTGGCTGGACGAGACGCGCGCGCACGATGCGGAGCTGCTCAAAAAGGTGCGCCCGGCACTTGAGCAACTGGACACGGACGGCCTGCAGATCGAGATCATGCCGGTCGCGGAGGCGACTCGCTTCACACTCGCCCGCGCCCGCGCCGGCCAGGACACCATCTCCGTCACCGGCAATGTGCTGCGCGACTACCTGACCGACCTGTTCCCGATCATCGAACTCGGCACCAGCGCGAAGATGCTCTCGATCGTGCCGCTGATGGACGGCGGCGGCATGTTCGAGACCGGGGCCGGCGGCTCGGCGCCCAAGCACGTTCAGCAGTTCCTGCGGGAGAACCATCTGCGCTGGGACTCACTCGGTGAGTTCCTGGCGCTGGCCGTCTCCTTGGAGATGCTGGCTGAGAAGAACGACAACCCGCGGGCGAAGGTGCTCGCCGATGCGCTCGACCGGGCGATCGGCAGCGTGCTCGAGGAACGCCGCTCACCGCTGCGCCGCGTCGGCGAGCTCGACAACCGTGGCAGCCACTTCTACCTGGCGCTCTACTGGGCCAGGGAGATGGCGGCGCAGGGTGATGACGCGGAGCTGGCCGAACGCTTCCGGCCGCTCGCCGAGCGTCTGGGGGCGGATGAGGAGGCGATTGTGGCGGAGCTGAATGCCGTGCAGGGCAAGCCCGTCGACATCGGCGGCTACTACCAGCCTGATCTTGGCCTGGTGGCTGCCGCGATGCGGCCGTCCTCCACCCTCAACGCGGCGATCGATTCCTTCTGAGCCGTTGCTGTCTGTGAGCGGGAGCCCGCTTGGCTCCCGCTCAACTCGACGGCCGGCCCCGGCTCGCCTGACTCAGGTCAGCAGCCGCGTGATCTCGCGCAGCACGGCCTCACCCGAGGGGAGTTGTTCCTTCCCCTGCAGCATCATCTGCTTGCGGGCCGACCTCGCGAACGCGGCGTCGATGATCATCAGCGCAACCGCGTCCGCGTCGGCATCCGCGCGCACCCGCCCCACCTGCTGCTGCGCGCGCAGGTAGCTGCCGAGCAGTCTGACGCCCTTGTGCGGACCCAGGTCGTTGGCCTCAATGAACTCCGCCAACGCGGCGCGCAGCTCCGGGTCGGCCTGGGCGGCGTGCAGGATCGGCAGCACGTCATCAAAGAACTGCTCCAGCGCAATCAGCGCCGTGCTGACCACCTCGGCAGGTTCCAAGGCCGCCAGATCCATCCCCGCCATGAACTGCAGTGGCTTCATCCCCTGCGCAAAGACCGCCTGCAGCAGCCCCGCGCGGTCGCCAAAGTGGTAGTAGACGCTGGCGTCGGAGACGCCTGCCCGTGCAGCGATCTCACGGCTTGTCAGGTTGGCGATCCCCTGTTCGCGGAGGATCATCAGCGCCGCTGAGAGGATCGCCTCGCGCCCGCCTGAGGGTGGGCGCCCGCGGCGCTTGGCTGGCTCTTCCGTGGTTGACATGGGTCGCGTTTCAGCCTACAGGCTTCGGGAAGGAATTATTGAGTTGCAACTCAGGATCCATGATATCCTGAGCGGCGGCTCAGGAATCCCTATCAGTACTGGAGCGTGACGGATGGACCGCAAGTGGTGGACGCTGATCGCCGTCTGCACCGGCGTATTCATGTTGTTGCTGGACGTCACGATCGTCAATGTGGCGCTGCCGGACATCGAGCGTGCCTTCAGGGCGAGCCTGTCTGACCTCCAGTGGGTGATCGACGCCTATGCGCTGACGCTTGCGGCGCTGCTGCTGACCGCCGGCTCAATTGCGGATCTGGCCGGCCGCCGTCGCGTGTTCGCCACCGGGATCGTCATCTTCACGCTCGGCTCGGCGCTCTGCGGGGCCGCGCAGAGCTCGCTCTTCCTCTCGCTCAGCCGTGGGCTTCAGGGCATCGGCGGCGCGATCATGTTCGCCACCGCGCTCGCGCTGCTGGCGCAGGCCTTCCCGCCCCGCGAGCGCGGCGTCGCCTTTGCCGCATTTGGAGCCGTGACGGGCGTTGCCGTGGCAATCGGTCCGGTCCTTGGTGGGGCAATCACCAGCGGGCTCACCTGGCGCTGGATCTTCTTTGTGAATCTGCCGATCGGCATCGGCGCGCTGGCGGTCACGCTGCGCCGCGTTGATGAGTCAAGGCTCCCGGGAGCGCCCCGTCCTGACGTCCCCGGTTTTGCCACCTTCAGCCTTGCTCTGGCTGGGCTCGTGTTCGGGCTGATCCGCAGCCAGGCGGCGGGCTGGGGCTCCTTCCAGGTGCTTGGTTCGTTGATCGCCGCTGCCGCGCTGCTGATCGCGTTCATCCTGATTGAGCTGCGGGTAGCCGAGCCGATGCTCGACCTCAAGCTGCTGCGCGTCCCGACCTTCAACGGCGGCCTGGTCACGGCCTGGGCGATCTCCGCCTCGATCTTCTCGCTGATCACCTACCTGGTGATCTACTTCCAGAACCTGCTGGGTTACTCGGCCATTGCCACCGGCCTGCGCTTCCTGCCGCTCACCGGCGCCGTCTTCCTGGTGGCGGGCATCGCGGGGCGCCTGACGACCAAGGTGCCAACGCGCGCACTGATCGGCGCCGGGTTCGCCTTTGTGGCCGCCGGGCTGCTGCTGATGCGGGGCCTCACTCCGAGTGACAGCTGGACCCACTTCCTCCCCGGCTTCATCCTGGCCGGTGTGGGCACGGGCCTGATCAACGTTCCGCTGGCGTCAACCGCTGTGGCCGTCGTGCCGGCGGAGCGGGCTGGTATGGCGTCGGGCATCAACTCCACGCTGCGCCAGGTCGGCATCGCGACCGGGGTCGCCAGCCTCGGAACGATCCTGACCGGCCAGATCCGGACACAGGTCGTGTCCCACCTCAGCAACACGCCGTTGGCTGCGCACGCGCACACCCTCGCCACCGTCATCAGCTCTGGCGGCGTGCGGCAGGCGCTTGAGCAGGCGCCACATCAGCAGCAGGGGCTGATCATCGCCGCCGCCAAGGCCAGCTACGTTGACGCGCTCAACACAATCACGCTGGTGGCCACCGGCGTCGCTCTGCTGGGCATGGTCGTCTCGCTCGCAACCATCCGCCAGCGTGACTTCCACGAGTCGCCGATGCCGCAGGGCGCGGCCGAGCCGCAGCCTGCCTGACGCCGGGGCGGGTCGTCGCGGTGGCGGCGGATGAGGTCGCCAAGGTGGTGGCGGAGGATGTCGCCAAGGTGGGGGCGGAGGATGTCGCCAAGGTGGGGGCGGAGGATGTCGCCGCGGTGGGGCAGCCCGCGCCTTGCTAAGATGCTTGCTGGCAAGCAACCATCTGATCAAGGCCTGGAGGGACATTGGCAACCGGAGTCGACACCGAGACCGCACAGCGTCTGCGCATGGCCATCGGCAAGCTCGCCCGCGTCCTGCGTCCCACCGAGGCGAGCCTGGCCGCCGATCTGACGCCGACCCGCGCCGCGGTGCTGCTGACCACGGTCCGCAGCGGTCCCGTCCGGCTCGCTGAGGTCGCAGAGCAGGAGGGGCTGAACCCAACCCTGCTGTCGCGCACGGTTGCCAACCTGGCCCAGGACGGGCTGATCACCCGCACCCCGGACGCGGTCGATCGTCGTGCTGCCTGGCTCGAGGCCACCCCCGCCGGGCACGAACTTGCGGAGCGGATCCGTGCGGAACGCACGCGGGCCGTGCAGCTGGCGCTCTCCGAGCTCAGCGATGCTGACCGGCGGATGCTCGAGGCGGCGCTGCCGGCGCTTGAGCAGCTGGCCGCGCACCTGCGTCACGTGGGCAGATGAGCATGGCCCAGGTGGAGCGATGAGCGTGGCCCAGGTGGAGCGATGAGCGTGGCCCAGGTGGAGCGATGAGCGTGGCCCAGGTGGAGCGATGAGCCCCCTCATCCAGCGAGTCTCCAGGACCACCTTCGCCGCGGTCGCTATTCCCAACTACAGGCGCTACCTCTCCGGGCAGTCACTCTCACTCGCCGGCACCTGGATGCAGATGACGGCCCAGTCCTGGCTGGTGCTGAAGCTCACCCACTCCGCCACGATGCTCGGCCTGATCGTTGCCCTGCAGACGCTGCCGGTTCTGATCCTGGGGCCGTACGGCGGTGTGATCGCGGACCGGGTCGACAAGCGCCGGTTGATGATCGTGCTGCAGGCGATCATGGGTCTGCAGGCACTGGTGCTGGGTCTGCTGACCGTCAGCGGCGTGGTCACCGTCTGGGAGATCGGGGTGTTGGCGATGATCCTCGGACTCAACAACGCCTTTGAGAACCCGGCGCGACAGTCCTTCATGCTGGAGCTGGTCGGCTCGGACCATCTGCGCAACGCCGTCAGCCTCAACTCGACCATGGTCAACGTCGCACGGGTGATCGGCCCCGGCATCGGCGGTCTGATGATCGCGGCCGTCGGCACCGGTTGGTGCTTCCTGCTGAACGCCGTGAGCTTCATCGCCGTGATCAACTCGCTGCTGCGCATGGATCGCAAGGCGCTCAGTCCGGTCACCCCGACCCCTCGCGCCAAGGGCCAGCTGCGAGAGGGCCTGCGCTATGTGCGCGGCGAGCCGCGGCTGGCGCTGCCGCTGGCCATGGCCGCCGTGGTGGGCTGCCTCACCTATGAGTTTCAGGTGTCGCTGCCCTACATGGCGGCGCATGGGCTACACGTGGGCTCTGCCGGTTATGGCTTCATGACGGCCGCCATGGGCATCGGCGCGGTGGTGGGAGGGCTGTTTGTCGCCACTCGTGGCAGGGTCGGTTCCTCGCCGTTGATCATCGCCGCGCTTGCCTTTGGAATCGCCATGTTGCTGGCCACCGCCGCGCCGAGCCTGGCGACTGAGATCCTGGCCCTGACGTTGGTTGGTGGGGCGGGAGTGGCCTTCATGTCACAGACCAACGCGACCCTGCAGCTGCGCGCCGCCCCGGAGATGCGCGGCCGCGTGATGTCGCTCTGGTTCGTCTCCTTCCAGGGCTCGACGCCGATCGGCGGGCCGATCGTGGGGGCGGTGATGGCAGCCTACGGAGCCAGGTCCGGGCTGGGAATCGGGGCCGTTGCGTGCTTCGCCGCGGCGGTGCTGGGGGTGGTCACGCTGCGCAGCCTGCGGGCGCGGGCCGCACAGACGGAACTGCAGGCCACGCCTGCGGTCCCGGATGAAGTGCTCACCGTCTGACTCGTCGGCCTGGCGCAGTCTCATGGGGCTGGCCGGGACCGTCTGACGGGGCTGCGCCCCCCGACCCGCCGGCCCGCGCGACCGTCTGACGGACCTGCGTCGCCCACCCGACCGGCCCGCGGCCGCCTGAGGCGACCGGCTGGCCGGCCCGCGCCGCCCGCGACCGGCTTCGCTGCCCTCCCAGCGTGCACAGATCGACAATCTGCAGGTGCAAACGCCACTTTGCGGGAAAGTGGGCGGAAAATCGCACCATATCCAGCCAACT
>JAKAED010000198.1 GCA_021820105.1 Actinomycetes bacterium
CGGACGCAGGTTTGTGCGGATCGGGACGTACGCGACAATCAGTGCTGTGTTCTGCGGGCTGATGACAAACTCGTGCAGGTTGGATCCATAGCCATAGCCTGCGTGTAGCGCGGCAACGGTCTGGTAGGAGGTATTGACGAGCATGTCGGTGCCGTCCAGCCCCGGGGCGCCATTGTCTGGATGTCCCTGCCACCAGGTGAGCACAGGCTGTCCCTGGTAGCGCTGAACCTGCAGGTTGAATGCCGGGCCGCCGATCTGCGGGTCGAACCAGACGAGCCGACCCTGGCTGTCCAGAATCTCCGGGGCGCGGTGGGATTCCATGTTCTCTGTGAGAAAGATGTCACCCGAGCCGGTGTCAGGGTTGGATCCGCCAAGCTTCACGACCGGTGGCTTGAGGCCCGGCTCCGAGTAGAAGCTCTCGGTCGCGACCGGTGGTGTCCTACTGAGGGTTGGCGGGGCGCTCGTGGCGGTCGTGGTCGTCGAAGCCGCCTTCCCTCTGGCAGCGACTGCAGTGATGGACTGCCGCATGTGCAGGGGCGCCAGCACCCTGAAGCTGTATCGCAGCCGCACGGATCCGGGCGCTCCCTCCGCCGTGCCGGCCAGAGCTGAGTTCAGCTGAGCGGTCACGGTGACCGTCTCGCCGGAGGTGAACGGAACGGTCGGCATAAATGCCGTTCCCCGGTGCGCAGGTAGTTGCACCAGACTGCCGCTGTGAGCGCCGCTGCGTGAGCCCACCACCTGAACGGCCATGATCTCGCTCGGTACAAGGGACGAGAAGATCACATGCGTCTCGACCGGCGCGTCCGGCGTGCCAGGGAACGGCACCACGTGCAGGCCCTGTCTGAATGAGGGAGCCCGCCTCCGTGCAGCGCGTTCTGTCCTGAGGGTCCGCGCAACGGCCGCAGAAATCGGCGAGATCGCGACAACAGCCATGCTTGCAACCAGACGCCAACGCAACGGCACGGACCATAGCCGGTCGAGCGCACCGATGCGCCACAAGCCGGTACTTAGCCTTTGAGGACGTGACGGCTCGCCTTCGACAAAAGCGTCCAGGCTCCACGCCAGAGCTATAGAACAAACGTCCAAACACCGATATGGCTGCCGTGACCTTTTTGTCCAGCGGCGGTCTTGAGCTTTTGACAGGGCCGCGTAAGACCGGCCGGACAGAAGAAGCCGACACAGGATCAAGGAGGATCGTTATGCAAAGCATCATTCGCAAGGGAGCCATCGCTGCCGGCACCGCCACCACGGCGCTGGCGGGCATGGCTGGCGTGGCCAGCGCGGCCACGGTCAGAGGATTGGTCATTCACCACAACAGGAAGGCGCACTCCTTCGTGGTCGCGAACTCCGCGGGTCAGCTGTACGCCATCCATGCCTCCCGGGCTCCGCGCATTGGGAGCCAGGTCAAGCTCACGGCCAAGCGCCTCCGCGACGGGACGTTCAGTTTGCAGCACGTGCGCGTTCTCCACCACGCAAGCAGGCGCGTTCGCGTTCGTGGTGTCGTCAGTTGGGCCAATCCGCAGACCGGTTCCTTTGTCGTGTCTGCCGCCGGCGTCTCGTTGCTGGTGGTGCACCACGCATCGCTCCGAGCACACATCGCAGGCTCGTCAACGACGAGCGGCACGACGCCTGCAGTCGGCAGTGAGGTCGTGGCAACCGGAACCGTCGATGCACAGGGCGAAGTTTCGGATCAGAGCGTCCAGGCCATCGGGCAGGACACGTCAGGTATCTCACTTGAGGGCACGATCCTGGCGACCGATCCAACGACCAACACTCTGACTGTGTCGGCTGATGACAGCGAACAGTCGGGCGCGTCCATCACGGTGAGCGTGCCGACCACACTGAACTTTGCCCAGTTCGCGCAGGGACAGGAGGTCGAGTTGAAGGTCCAGATGACCGGCACTGGTACCGCCACGCTGCTCGGCTCCGCCGACGACGGCAATGCGCAGGTGGCCAACAGCCAGGGTGATAGCCAGGGTCAGAACGCGGGATCGGGAGACGACGGATCCGGCGACGGGCAGGGTCAGAACTCGGGCTCCGGAGACGACGGATCCAGCTCCGGGCCGCAGCAGACCATCAACCTCGGATTCGGCAGCGGGTCCTCGGGTGGCAGCGGCTCATCCAGCGGCAGCGGATCGTCCAGCCAATCCGGCGGCAGCGGAAGCGGGCAGAGCACAGGTTCCTCGACCGGCACCACCACGGGTGGCGGAGGAAACAACGACTGACCGTTCCGGTTCATCAGCGGCCTCCGAGCGAAGTCACTCGCTCGGAGGCCGGTTCACGTGGCTCCAATAGGTGATGTCAACAGCCCATGCGCCAACAACTGCAAGCATCAGAGCTCTTCCTCCGGTCGCAATCTGACGAACGACTGGCCGTCCTATGCCGAGATGGCAACACGAGAGCCTTCGCAATCCTGGCTGAGCGACACAGGCGTGTGCTGCTCGGCCATGCGTGCCGTTTGGTGGGCGCGACGCAGGGAGAGGATGTGCTGCAGCAATCCCTGCTCAAGGCTTGGAGGGCGCTGCAGGATGGCGCGGATGTGCAGCATCCGCAGGCTTGGCTCCGTCGGATCGTGCACAACACGGCATTGAGCGAGCTGGACCGACAGCCACAGCAGACCGACCAGTTGGACGACCAGCTCAGTGGCTCCCGACAGTCCGCTGAGGCAGCGGCAGAGCAGAATCAGGAGCTCCTTGAGGTACTGCGCGGACTGGCAGAGCTGCCCGCGCGTGAGCGGGTCGCCCTGCTGGGCACTGAGCTTGAGGGTCGATCACGCAGACAGCTTGCAACGGAGCTTGGTCTGAGCGAAGGGGCCGTCAGACAGCTTGTGTATCGAGCACGCAGGCGGGTGAGAGCCGGGATTGCGGTGCTGGTTCCATTCCCGCTGCTGGCGCGGGTGACGCGGGCGTGGGCCCGCGGATCAATGCGGAAGTTGGCTTCGTCTTCAACGGCCGCCTCCGGCCCAGGACTCGTTGCGGGGACGGTCATCAAGGTCGGGGTTGTCACTGTTGCGGCAGCAGCCGTGGGTGGTGGCGTCTTCCTCGGAAGCGCAAGCGGCCATCACGCCGCGCTTGGTCCGCCGGTGAAGCCGCCGGTGTTGCACGCTCCTGTCACGCGCGAGGCAGCCGTTGCGCCCGCAGCCTATACCCTCTCCCTGCAGGCGCTTGGCAGTCACAAGCTGCGCCGCAGCTTCCCGGCTGGATCATCGTCGCCGACGCATCAAAGGCCAGCAGCCAAACGGGTCACGCCAGCTACACCCGCGCCACCGCCCGCCACGCCCTCGCCGCAGCCGGCTACACCTGCGCCACAGCCCGCCACGCCCTCGCCGCAGCCGGCCACACCCTCGCCGCAGCCGGCCACACCCGCGCCACAGCCGGCCGTACCCGCACCGCAACCGGCCGCCAGTTCCGGCGGAACGGCCAATTCTGCAAACCAGATCTCCATCGCTCAGCCACCCAGGACATCGCAGACAGGCAGTGCCGGCGAGGCCACTGACGGGGCTGACACGACGACTGGCCCTGCTGCCGGATCCGACAACGGCGGACAGAGCGACGGGCCTGCCAGGCCTGGCAAACGCTCCGGTGCTGGCCAGTCTGACAACTGAGCGCCTCCCGCCGGCTCAGTTCCCGGGCGGACGCAGTGCGTGGAACGCGTCCAGTCGGGCCTGATGCTCGCGGTGGACGCGCAGGTCGCTGTCATGCGTCGAGGAGACGCACGGCTCACCTGGCTGAGCGTGGCAGTAGGGGCAGGGAACACTGCGCGCCCCATGTTTGTCGTGCGCCGCCCAGTCATGGGAGTCGTCTGGTGGTTTCGGGCCGAGGTCGAACATTCGCAGATCAGCTGCAAGTCTGACAGCGCAGTCCACAGCCACTACGATCATCCGTCAATCAGGATGCGACGGTTCGGGATTAGGAGTACGCGGTGAGTGTGAAGCGGGGCAGCGTGAAGGCGGAAACATGGCTGATTGCCGGCGGCCGCCCGGAGACAATCGCCGGAGAGCCGCTCAATGTGCCGCTGACGCCCGCGTCAACCTTCACGCACGGAAGTGAGCGGCTTTACGCCCGGGATGATTCCACTCCTAACTGGGAGGCCTTTGAGAGCGTGGTCGGCGGACTTGAGGGCGGTGAGGCTGTGGCCTTCTCGTCAGGCATGGCCGCCTGCGCGGCAGTCCTGAATCAGTTGCCCTCAGGAGCACGACTGGTGCTGGGCGATGACTGCTATCAGGGCGTGGCCGGGATCGCCGAGGAGGGCGCGCGTACCCGCGGTTGGCAGGTGGAGCGTCTGCCAGCCACCGATGAGCGGTGGCGTGATCGCGCAATGAGCGCCGACATGTTGTGGCTTGAGTCGCCGTCGAACCCGCTGCTTGAAGTGGCCGACCTGGCTCAGATTTGCAGTGCCACGCGGCGGAAGGGCACCCGCATCGTGGTCGACAACACTTTTGCCACTCCCCTGCTCCAGCGTCCGCTGGAACTCGGCGCCGATGTGGTCGTGCACTCCGCAACGAAGCTGATCGGCGGTCACTCCGACCTGCTGATGGGCGTGGCTGTCACGGCTGACGGCAATGAACTGCGGCGGCTTCGGCACGCTCGCGGACTGTTCGGAGCGACCCCCGGCACCCTTGAGTGTTTTCTTGCGCTCCGGGGAGCTCGCACTTTGGCTCTGCGTCTCGAGCGGGCGCAGGCTTCTGCGCGGAAGCTCGCTCAGAGCCTTTCAGAGCATCCGGCTGTCTTGAGGGTGCGCTATCCGGGCTTTGGCACGATCATCAGCTTCGAGCTGGCTGACGCAGGGACAGCGGATCGCGCGTGCGGGGCTGTCAGGCTGATCCGGCACGCAACCAGCCTTGGCGGCGTGGAGAGCTCGATGGAGCGGCGCAGCGCGCTACCGGGACAGGAACACATTCCGGCAGGCCTGATCCGATTCAGCGTCGGCTGTGAGGACGCGGAAGACATCTGGTCTGATCTGGCCGCAGCACTCTGACTGACGCCCGATCCTGACAACCTTTCCCGCGCCTGAGGCTCAACCGCCTGCTGCGCTGTGGTGGTCATAGGCCCCGTATTGCTCGCTGGTGACGTGCTCCCCCCAGGTGACGGGACTACCGCTCTCATCGGCCTGGTGGATCGCGATGTGGACCATGAGCCGGTTCGGCGCAGCCCCGTGCCAATGCTTCTCACCGGGCTCGAAGAAGACACGGTCTCCTGGCCTGATGACCTCGATCGAACCCCCATCGCGCTGGCACAGCCCAACGCCCTCGGTCACAAAAACCGTCTGTCCATGGGGATGGGTGTGCCAGGCTGTCCGGGCGCCGGGAGCAAAGTGGACGAGCGCTGCGGCAAAGGTCGAGGTCCCGGCCGGGGCGGCAATCTCATCGATGTACACGTCTCCGCTGAACCAGTCGCCCGGTCCTTGGTGGGTGTCGATGCTGCTCCTTGTTATCTCCATGGCGAAACCGCTCCTGGGTGGTGGCCCGTCCGTCTGGCCGTGTGGTTTGACGGACGGGATTGTTCCACCGGTTTGGGGATCGGGGTGCTACTTGATCCCGTACTTCATGCAGTCTTTGCTGTAGCTCTTGGCGCA
>JAKAED010000199.1 GCA_021820105.1 Actinomycetes bacterium
GGGGGGGAGGGCAGTACCGTTCGGGTGGGCGGAGCGTTGCACGGGCATGCCCTGTGCAGGCCTATGCAGTGGCCCTGATCACCCGAAGTGACCATTGCCGTATTGACAGGGCTACCGTTTGCCATACATACTGAGTAGGCAATACTCGGTACGTAAATGGGAACATCCATGTCGGTTCGGTACAGCCTGCTCGCCATCCTCGACTCGGGACCGAGGCACGGCTACGGGCTCAAGAGTGAGTTCGAGGCGGCGACTGGCAACGTCTGGCCGCTCAACGTGGGCCAGGTGTACTCGACCCTCAGCCGCCTCGAACGCGACGGGCTGGTCCTCACCAGCGAGGACGACGACGGGCAGAAGATCTACCGCATAAGTGGCGAAGGCCGCGGGCAACTGCAGCGCTGGTACGAGACCCCGGTCGAGCGCGAGGTCGTGCCACGCCAAGAGCTCGCTATCAAGCTCGTGTTCGCCATGAGGAGCGGACCGGAGCGAGTGAGGGAGGTGGTGCAGCAGCAGCGGCGGGCCACTATGAGATCGCTTCAGGAGTTCACGCGGCTCAAGGTCGCAAGCGAGAACGACGGCGACCCAGCCTGGCTGATGATGCTCGACGCGCTTATCTACCAGGCAGACGCGGAGGGACGCTGGCTGGACCTGTGCGAGGAGCGCCTCGCTAGCGCGGAAGTCCGACCTGGCGAGCCGTGGCCGCCCTTTCGCGATGGCGCTGCTGCACCGCTTCGCCAACCGGAGCACGAGCACTGATGCCCGTCTTGACCTTGGAGCGGGTGGGACAACAGTACGGGTCACCCCCGCGCCACGTCGTGGCGCTCGACGACGTGTCGCTGCGCGTCGAGGGCGGAGAGCTCTTGGCGATCATGGGGCCGAGCGGGTCGGGAAAGTCGACGCTGCTACATGTGGCGGGCGGCCTGGAACGGCCGACGTCGGGTCGGGTCGTGTTGTCCGGACACGACGTGGGCTCTCTCGGCCAAGCCGAGCTGTCGTTGGTCCTGAGGAGGCGGGTGGGGTTCGTGTTCCAAGCAGTCAACCTCTTGGCCTCCCTGACGGCAGCCGAGAACGTGTCGCTCCCGCTGGAGCTCGACGGCATGCGGCCCCGTTCTGCCATGGCCAGCGCGCGCGACCTCCTCTCCACTCTCGGCCTTAGTGAGGTCGCCGACCGATTGCCCGGCCAGATGTCGGGCGGCCAGCAGCAGCGTGTCGCCATTGCCCGCGCGTTGATCGGCGGCCGCTCCCTGCTCTTGGCGGACGAGCCGACCGGATCACTCGACTCGCGCAGTGGTGAGGCGGTCATGCGATTGCTCCGCGAGCAGTGTGACGGCGGCTGCGCTGTGGTGCTCGTCACTCACGACTCGCGCCACGCCGCATGGGCCGACCGCGTGCTCTACCTGCGGGACGGTCGCCTCGTCGACGAGTTGGGTCCGCCGGCTGGGCCCGAGCGGCTCCTCAGAAGGGCACGAGTGTGATCACCAGCGCTACCAGCGACCTGTCGCCCCGCGACGTCGAGTCGCCCCTTGTCTCGTTGGCCGGGGTCGGGAAGGTCTACCGGACGGGAAAGGTTGCCTTCGAGGCACTGAAGGGTGTGGACCTCGACATCATGGCCGGTGAGATGGTGGCCATCGTCGGCCCCTCGGGGAGCGGGAAGACCACCCTCCTGAACCTCATCGCCGGTATCGACCGCCCCACGGCCGGCACGGTGACGGTAAACGGGAGTCGCCTCGACGTCATGGGCGAAGAAGAGCTGGCCGTGTGGCGCCGGGCGAACGTCGGCATGGTGTTCCAGTTCTTCCAACTCATGCCGACCCTGTCCGCCCTGGACAACACGCTCCTCCCCATGGAACTGGCGCATCGCGGGTCGCGTCGTCGCCGCAGGGATGACGCAAACGGGCTCCTCGCCGCGGTCGGCCTGGGAGACCGCGGGAAGCGGCTCCCGGCCGAGCTCTCCGGAGGGGAGCAACAACGGGTGGCCCTGGCCCGGGCCATGGCCTGCCGGCCGCGCATCATCGTCGGGGACGAGCCGACGGGCAACCTAGATTCCGAAACCGCCCGATCCATGTTCGCGCTGCTGCGGGAGTTGAACGAGCGCGGCACCACGGTGATCTACGTCACCCACGACCGGGAACTCGCCGCGCTGGCTCCACGCCTGGTCACCGTGCGCGATGGGCGCATCGTGGCCGATGCCAGCGATAGCCGGGCGCCGATGACGAAACGGGCGACACCGGGTGAACGGCCGGATGGGGAGAGCTGAGGTGAGCGCCCTGTCCCGGAAAGCCCGCGGGGATCTGCGACGTCACCTGGGCAAGAACCTCCTCATCGTTGTCACCCTCGGGCTCGCCATCGGGAGCTTCGCAGTGGTCGCCGTACCCGACCTCCTCAACACGACCATGCAGAAGGAGGTTGACCAGACCCGCCTCTACGACGTCGCCGTCGCGACCCGCGACCTCCACCTCAGCTCTCAACAGCTGGATGCGCTTGGTCACCTGCCGAACGTGGCCGCCTTCGACCCCGCCGTCGAGTACTCCACCGTGGTGGCCGCGGCTGGCAACGTACGCCAGAGCGCCGTGGTGTGGGGCCTCGACCTCGGTCGGCAGAGCGTCGACGCCGTTCAGACCACCGGTGGGCACGCTCCCGGCGGCGGCGAGATCATGGCCGACGAGGCGAACGCGTCGGCAACCGGGTTCGACGTCCCAATCGGGGGTCGCGTCGTGGTGCGCACCACGACGGGCACCGTTGCCTCGCTGCGGGTCAGCGGCACTGGGAGCAGTCTCGCCACGTCGCCCAGCGCCAACGGATCAGCGTGTAGCGGATCCAGTTGCGCCGTCTTCTACGGCACTGTGTCCACTGTCCGCAGGCTGGCCGGCGTGACGGGCTTCAACTATCTCGCCTTCCGCCTCGACGATAACAGCGCAGCCGCCCAGACCGCGGCCATCGCCGCCGTACGCCACTACCTCATCGAACAGACGGGAGCATCCCCCTTCCTCGGGCTGCCCACCACGCGCACTCCCGGGTCGTGGCCGGGACAGTCGAGTTTCAACCAGCTCATCGCCCTCTTCCTGATCATCACGGCGATGGCGCTGCTGTGCGCACTCTTCCTCATCGCCAACACTA
The DNA here is from genome assembly GCA_021820105.1 of Actinomycetes bacterium. GTDB lineage: Bacteria > Actinomycetota > Thermoleophilia > Solirubrobacterales > Solirubrobacteraceae > Palsa-465. The sequence goes on from JAKAED010000199.1 coordinate 3,118, forward strand.
TGAACACCATGGTGGTCGAACAGGCCAACGAGATCGCCATCCTCAAGACGCTCGGCGGGAAGCGGCGACAGATCGCCGGGGTCATCCTGCGCACCGCCGTGGCGCTTGGAGCGACGGGCGCCGTTCTGGGCACGGCGCTCGGCATCGTCGTCGCCTACCTCCTCACGCGCCACCTAGCCATGCTCATCCTCAACGTGGCGCCAGGATTCTCGGTCTCCGTCCCGGTGGTCGCCGCCAGCCTCTTGGTCGGTCCCCTGCTGGCCCTGCTCACCACGTTCCCCGGCCTGCGCCGGGCGCTTCGCCGTCCAGTGGCCGAGGTCCTCGACGAGCGTGTCGCGATCGACTACGGGACGGGGAGGCTAGACCGCGTCCTTGCCCAGACGCGCCTGCTCTCGGGTCCGGCGCGCATGGGGATTCGTAACGCCCTGCGACGCAAGCGCCGCACGGCGGCCACCATCGCTCAGATCACCGTGGCCATCGCACTCGCCGTGGGGCTCTTCTCGGTTGGCAAGACTGTGGTGGCCGCCACCACCGCGGTGCACGATTCGTTACGGTTCCAGATCGAGGTCGACGCCAACAGCGGCGCTCCTCAGCTCGACAATCGCGCCCTTAGCATCGTTGCCGACACGCCCGGCGTTACCCGTGTCGAGCCGCTCGTCGAGAGTAACGTGCGGTTGCAGGGACAGCAGTACATGGCCTGGGGGCTCAGCCCGAGCACCTTGTATGACTACAAGCTCAGTGCGGGGCGATGGTTCACTGTGGGCGACACGGCGCAGTCGCGTCCCGTCGTCGTGCTCGGGCCCGCCGTGGCCAACGCCGTGCACGCAAGGGTGGGCCAGCACTTGGTTGTGGCCACGCCTACCGGCCCTACCCAGGTGGAGGTGATCGGAATCGACAGCGTGATCTTGAACAACGGCGATAGCGTGTTCTTCCCACTGCCGCAGATGCAGCGCCTGACCAACTCCGTCGGCGTGGTCAACGCCCTCTGGCTCGCCGCCCGCGACACCGGCCATCACTTCGTTGACCAGGTCTCGACGTCGGTTCAGACGCGCCTCGGCGACGGCGGCTACCCCGTCGGGATTCAGAAGAGCTATGTCTTGACCGCGCAGAACGTGAGTGGGAACAACTCGATCGTCGCGGTCCTCGAGGCACTCGGCCTACTTGTGGTGGGTATCGCGCTAATTGGCCTAGTGAGCACTTTGACGCTAGCCATCATCGAGCGCACTCGGGAGGTGGGGATCCTACGCTGCCTAGGTGCCAACGCCCGCCAGATCCGTCGGGTCTTCAATGCAGAGGCGCTCGGCATGGCGCTTGTCGGCTGGGCCCTGGGGTCGATCTTCGGCTACTTTCTCTTCGTTGGACTGATCGCATTCATCGAACACGATTTCGGCTTCACCGTCACCAAGGTCTTCCCGATCTCGAGCGTCCCTGTCGCACTGCTGGTTGTGGTCCTGGTCACGCTGCTCGTCGTCCGCCCCGCCCTTAGACGGGCGGTGCACATCCAACCAGGTGTCGCTCTGCGCTATGAGTAGCGACCGGGAATCCATTCGCTCACCAGAGCCCCAGTCGAGGTGGATGCCGGCGCCGACCTCCAGCCCAGGCCGTCGCCGTCCGGCGATATCGGTTGCCACCAGGTAGACGTAGGTCGACGTGTCAGAACCGTCGACGCCCACCGTGATCGAGGTGGGGAACTCCCGAAGTGCGCCGCCGCGTCGGGAGGCGAGGATTGAGCAGGCGCCCGCTCCGGCGGCCAGACATGCCATCGGCGCCCTGCTGGGAGCCGGGGGCGGAGCGACGTGGGGAACTCCTTCTCGGTTCTCGCGCCGATGGTAAGCAACGCGGGCTAGACGGCCGAACTGCTCAAGTAGCCCAAGGCGACCAGGAGGTCGCCCTCCTCGATGGCGGTGTCGACAGTTCCCATGATTCCCCGGGCGAGGGGCTGGCTGCGGGACTGAGAGAGCATCGTGGCGGCCTCATCCCCGCTGGTGTGGTCCCAAGCGGTAGGTTGTTTTGTGAGCCTCGTGACCAGGTATTGCTGGACCGAATGAAAACTCGACCGAACTCGAGTGAAAGTTCGTCGATGGCGGAATCCAGAGGCCAAGGAGTTTCTGGATTCTGGACTTTTGTAAGTACCTCACCAACGAAAGTGCAGGTCTGGGCCGGTCCGAGAGGACCGACCCTCCTGTTTACCGGAAATGCATCCCATGGCTCATCCGACAAACGCGGACATGGCGATTTTGTGCGGGGTTCAAGGCGCAAGTTGCGGACAGGAGCTTGGGACTTGCGAGTATCCCTCGGCAAGGATCCGAGGATCGGCAAATATCGCCAACTGTCGCGGACTTTCTACGGTCCTGCGAGAGCCGCAGACGATGCGCTGGGGGAATCTTGTTGACATGTACGGCGACGGGGCCGGAAACTGCATTGGAGCCACGTTTGGGGAGCTTCTGG
>JAKAED010000041.1 GCA_021820105.1 Actinomycetes bacterium
CCGATCTCCGGCTCAACACCCCAGCCGGCGAGGTCGATCCAGACGCGGACTCCGACCCCTATAGGAAGCCGGGTCCACAGGATGAGGCCGACCGTGCATCCGGGACCACCGGTTCGGGACAGGGAGCGGAAAGGTGAGCGGCGCCACCAGCGACGCTCCACGCCGGCTGGCCGAACTGGAGTTCAATCACCCGATGATCAGTGCCTTCCTCGATCTGGACCCGGGTCGCTTCGCGACCGGCAGCGCGCGGACGACGGAGATCAACTCACTGCTGGATCAGGCGCAGCAGCGACTGCACGCCCAGCCGCTGGACCACCGGGACCGAGTCTCGCTCGGACAGGATCTGCAGCGCGTGGGCAGCTATCTGACGACGGAACTGGATGCCTCCGGCACGCACGGGGTGGCCGTCTACTGCTCAGGCCGCGAGGCGCTGTTCGAGGCGATCCGGCTCCCCCACCAGGTTGCGTCGGACCTGGTGATCGAGCCGATCCCGGTGCTGGAGCCACTGCTGCCAGCGCCGGTACCTGCCCGCGTGTGTGTGACCTTGATCAACCGCCGCGACGCGCGGTTCTTCATCCCCGCCGATGAATCCGGGCTCGCAGAGCAGGCCTTTGCGCAACAGGATGAGCACGACCGGGTGCGCGGACAGCATCGGCAGGGCGGAAGGTCGGAGGCCAACTACGAGCGCAGCATTGAGGCCGATGTCGACGCACACCTGCGCCGGGCTGCAGAGCAGCTCTTCCGGCTGGTTCGACTGCATCGCTGCGACCGGCTGGTGCTGGGCGGTCCGCACGAGGTCGTCATCCGCTTCATCAATCAGCTGCACCCGGAGCTGCGCGCGATCGTCGACGAGCGCGAACTGGCGCTGGACGTCGGCACCAGCTCGGTCGTGGAGGTGATGGACGCGCTGAGCCCGCTGCAAAAGCGCTGGCATGAGATGGCCCAGTGGCAGGCGTTGCAACAGCTCCTATCCGGGCTTGAGGGCCGCCAGGGAATTGCCACCGGTATCTCCGAGACGCTCGCTGCGCTTGGTCGCCGGCAGGTGGCATCACTCGTGCTCGGCCCCCACATGGACGCTGAGGGCAGCGTATGTCCGCGCTGCGAACAGCTCTACACCGCCGAGCACGCAGGCGGTTGTGAGGCCGACGGCTCCGAGCTGCAGCAGCTTCACGGCCTGCGCAGCGCGATGATCAGGAGCGCGATCCGGCAGGACGCGGATGTGGTTGTGCTGCAGGACTTTGCCGACCGTCCGGAGATCGCCGCGGTTGCCGGGGTGGGAGCGATCCTCAGGTACTAGCGCGAAACCGCAACCGGCCCGGATGTACGGGCCAACGGTGGCGTGTCGAGCTCTCGCCGAGATCCGATCCCGTCGATCAGTTCTGTCAACGTCTCACGCGCCTCATGCGCCGGGGCCCAGCCAAGCTCGCGTCGCGCCCGTGAGCTGTCCATCAAAGGGGCATGGAGCAGCAGGTCGAGCCAGCCCTCCTCCACGGGTGCCAGGTGCGCCCGGTAGGCGGCCGCGACCGCTGCGCGGGCCAGCTCCGGTGAGGTCGGTAGCAGCCGGGCCCGGAACAGCTTCGCCAGCGCCGGTGCGTCCAGCACCGGCTCGGAGGCGAGATTGAAGGCACCACGCGCCTCACGCGAGATGACCGCCCGCGCAAAGGCGTCACCAACATCGTGTGAATGCACGACCTGAAAGCGGAGGCCCGGCATGTCAGGCACCACCGGCATCAGTGAGCGCCGCACCAGGAGTGGTGGTACGACGCCGATGAAGAGGCGCCAGATCTCGCTCGCGGCAGCTGCCTTGAAGCTGAGCGCGGGCCGCATGCGCACGACACGCAACTGCGGCTGTTCAGCTTCCAGGTGGTCCAGCGCGCGCTCGACCCAGGCCTTGTGGCGCGAGTAGAACGATGTCCTGATGCCGCGCGTTGGCCAACCCTCAGTCACCCTGCGGTCATCATCGCCGGCCGGCGAGTAGGCACCGACCGAAGATGCGTAGATCAGCGCCGGCACGCCGGCCTCCGCAACGGCGCGCATGACTCGTTGGGAGCCGAGCTTGTTGACCAGCTGCACCTGGCGCTGGTCGCGGCTCGGCTGGATCAGCCAGGCCAGATGGACAACCGCATCCGCCCCTCGCATCGCGCTCACCAGATCGGCCGTGGTCACGTCGGCGGCCACGAACCGGGTCTTGGCAAAGACGTGCTGCGGCGTCCGGCGCGCCACGCCCACGATCTCCTCCACTTCCTCACGCTCCGCCAGTGCCGAGAGCACGCTGGTGCCGACATTGCCCGTAGCACCGAGTACCACCACACGCATGCCCGACTGATACCCGCATGCGAGCTGTCCAAGCAACCCACCCCCAGGGGTGACGCCCGGCGGCGAGAGCGGCCAGGGCGGGTATCGGTCACTGATGAGCCGGCCGCCAAGGTGGCTCAGGCCCGCTCCGGCGGGTCTTCAACCGAACCGAAAGGAGCTCCGTATGCGCGCCCTCAGCTGGCATGGCGTTCATGACGTGCGCGTCGATTCCGTGCCCGACCCGGCCCTGGAGCAATCGACTGACGCCATCATCCGCGTCACCTCAAGTGGGATCTGCGGATCGGACCTGCATCTGTATGAGGTGTTGAGCGCGTTTCTGGAGCCGGGAGACATCCTTGGACACGAGCCGATGGGAATCGTCGAGGAGGTGGGATCGGCGGTTGGCGACCTGTCCCCCGGGGATCGCGTGGTGGTGCCCTTCAACGTCGCCTGCGGCCACTGCTTCATGTGCCAGAGCGGCCTGATGTCCCAGTGCGAGACGACGCAGGTCAGGGAGTACGGCACCGGCGGCAGCCTGCTCGGCTATACGAAGCTCTACGGCCAGCTTCCCGGCGGCCAGGCACAGTTCCTGCGCGTTCCGCACGCCGACTTTGGCCCGATCAAGGTGCCGCAGGGCCCGCCCGACGATCGCTTTGTGTACCTGTCGGACGTGCTTCCGACTGCCTGGCAGGGCGTGGAGTACGCACAGATTCCTGACGGCGGTAGCGTGCTGGTGCTGGGTCTCGGACCGATCGGCGAGATGTGTTGCAGGATCGCCCAGCACCGCGGCGCCGGAAAGGTGATCGGCATCGACCTGGTCCCGCAGCGGCTCGAGCGCGCCCAGGCACATGGTGTGATCACGTTCGACCTGGAGCTGGAGAGCCAGAGCATTCCGGAGATCGTGCGCGAACTCACTGACGGGCGCGGACCTGACTCCGTGATTGACGCGGTGGGGATGGAGGCGCACGGCGCACCGGTCAGCAGGCTCGCCCAGCGGCTCGCGACGATGCTGCCCGAGGCCGTTGCGCAGCGGCTGATGATGACGGCGGGGGTGGACCGGCTCTCCGCGCTGCACATGGCAATAGAGCTCGTCCGCCGGGGCGGCACGGTCTCGCTCTCCGGCGTGTATGGGGGCGCTGTCGACCCGATGCCACTGATGCGGATGTTCGACAAGCAGCTCACGCTGCGGATGGGCCAGGGCAACGTCAGACGCTGGGTGGATGAACTGATGCCGCTGCTCAGTGACGGCGACCCGCTGGGTGTGGATGGCTTCGCCGCTCACCACCTGCCGCTGGAGCAGGCGCCACAGGCCTACGAACTGTTCCAGCACAAGCAGGACGGTGCCTTCAAGGTGGTGCTCAGACCCTGACGCTCGCCCACTCCCAAGCGTCTTAATAATCCCGCAACAGGTGCAACGCAACTCCGCCCCTTTACCGCGTGTTGAAGAGCCAGCCGTCATGTAAGACGGGTGTCAATTTTCGGGACGGAGCAATGCAAACAAATCGAAGGACCGCGGGTGCCGGGCTGTCGACTTTAGTATTGGGAGCTGTGGCACTGCTCTGCATGTCACTCCCGGGCGCGGCGGCCGCTGCGCCGGGCCACCCCAACCGGCTGACACTGGCGGCGACGCCAGATCCGATCACCGCCGGACAGGGAGTTCTGATCTACGGGCAGCTCACGGGGCCCAACAACGCCAACCAGCGCATCTGGCTCTTCCATCGGATCAATCCCGCCGCGCAGTTCACGCCAATCGGTTCGCGGGTGACCAATGGTCAGGGATACTTCGAGTTCATCCGCGCCGATGGTGTGGTCACGAGCAACCGCAACTGGTACGTGGTCGGTCCCGACCGTACCCGCAGCCACGTTGTTCACGAACTGGTTGCTGCAGTTGTCAGCCTGAACGCGGGGAGCACGACGACGACCACCACCCAGCCGGTGCAGTTCAGCGGGACCGTCTTCCCCAAGCACGTGCACCAGCGTGTGGTGCTGCAGGAGCAGGACGCCAGCAGCGGCAACGGCTGGCACACAATCGCGGTCGGCGTAACCGACGGCTCATCCAACTTCTCGATCAGCCACCGCTTCAGGTCCGCGGGCAATTACACGCTGCGCGCCTACCTGCTGAACGATCCGCGCAACACTCCCGGTGCCTCACCACAGGTGACGCTCACCGTCCAGCAGGAGCAGAACCCGCAGTTCACGATCAACGGCTCGGCACCGGTCATCACCAACGGCCAGACCGAGACGATCAGCGGCACCCTCTACAGCGACAGTTCAGCCACGAGCGGGCAGCCGAATGTGAACGTCACTCTGTACGGACGGCAGGGGCGGGGCACGCTGCGCGCCCTGGAGAGCACCTCAACCGATTCGTCCGGGAATTACACGTTCACGCAGATGCCGCTGCACAACAGCGTCTACGTGGTCCGTGTGACCAGTGGCCCGAGGACGCAGACGGCGCGGCTGTTCGTCGGCGTCCAGGATGTGGTTACGGCCACGGTGAGTGCCTCGACAGTTGCCGTGGGCGACGCCGTCAAGGTCACCGGCAGCGTGACCCCGGACCACAGCGGACATGTGGTCTACCTGCAGGTGCAGGGACCGGCCGGACATTGGGCCGATGTTGAGACCGGTTCGTTGACGCCCGGCTCAACGTTCGCGTTCAGCTATACGCCCGGTCAGACGGGCGCTGTGAACCTGCGTGTGCAGATCACGGGCGGACCGTGGAACATCGGTGCCCTCTCCAGCGTGCTGCCGGTGACGGTCAGCGGCGCCGCTCCCGTGAACACGCTGCCGCCCGCCTCCTAGAGCGGCAGCGCCGCCCGCAGGCTCGTGGGTGGCGGCAGCAGTCGCGGGTTCCGCCGGGCAGCCGCCCGGCGGAACCCGCGTGCCGTTCACGCGCCACATTCAGCACATGAACTCCTAAGATAAATTCTTGCTCAATGGGGCTAAGATGCTTCATGTCATGGAGTTAGGGAGGACTCCGAGGTGTATCTGCAACGTCCTGGCCGTCCTTGGCGACGATCAGGAGTCGATGTGGAGCACCCTCTGGAGAGCAGTTGAACTGGCAGATGAGGAGCGCGCCAGGCTCACCCTGGTGAAGACCTGTGATCCGGGTCGCGCCTACGTCTGGGTGGCGCCCTTTGCCGCGGGGGGCGCGTACGTGCCACCTGAGCTTGAGTCCCCCGAGGAGGCTGGACGGCTGCTGACCTGCGTAGCCGAACGGGTGCCGGCGTCGATCCCCGTCACCATGCTCGTGCTTGGCCCGAACACGCAGCGATGCCTGCTGCAACTGCTGCGCAACGGCGTCTACGGAGCACTGGTGGCGGATGCCTCGTTGCTGGCTCGCATGCGCAGGGTGCGCCGCCACCTTGACCGCAACGACCTGATCACGGTCCCCATCCCATGCCCGCAGGGGCCTGTCCGCAGCGGGCGCAGAGCAGCGGCGGTCAACACCGACCTGGCGTCGGCCACGTAGCAGCAGCCGCGGGCTCGCGGCAGGAATATCGTTCCACACGTGCCGAGCAAGAAACCCTCGCTCCTGTCGGGAGTCGTTGTCGCGCTTGCAACGATCGCACTGGCGACGCTGGCGATCTACCCGCTGAAGGCGGTGGCGCCAACGGTCTCGCTCAGCGTGGTCTACCTCCCGGTGGTCCTGCTGCTGGCCGCCTACTGGGGGGTCGGATTGGGGCTGGCAGCATCGCTGGCCAGCGCCCTGACGTTCAACTTCTTTCACCTGCCGCCGACCGGCCGGTTCACGCTCGCGGACGGGCGCAACTGGGTCGCGCTGGCAGCTTTCGTGCTGGTCGCGCTGGTCGTGAGCACCATGGCAGAGCTGGCGCGTGGGCGGGCCGTACAGGCGGAGTTGCGCCGTCGCGAGGCCGACCTGGCCGCGACGCTGGCGCGAGAACTGCTCGCCGGCGGGCGTACCGACGATGCGCTGCGGCCCACCGCGCGCAGGCTGGCGCAGGCGCTGGGGTTGCGGTCGGCGTCCCTGGAGTTGGGCGAGCACACCTCCAATGACCGCCACACGGCTCTGGCGCTCACCGGCGAGGACGGGGCGCAGCTGGCGACGCTGCTCATCCCGGGCGACACCCCGCCAGAAACCGAGGAACGTCTCCGCGCACAGCTGGCTCCGATGCTGGCGGCACTTGTGGCTGTGGCTCTTCACCGCGACGCGGTCCAGCAGGAGGCTGTGGAGACCGCCGCGCTGCGGCGCAGCGACGACCTCAAGACGGCGCTCCTGCGCGCTGTCTCGCATGACCTGCGCACGCCGCTGACCGCGATCGTCACGGCCGGGCACGCGCTTGGCTCCGTCTCGCTGACGAGCGATGAGCGCGAGCAGCTCAGCGCGGTGGTGGTCGGTGAAGGCGAACGGCTGTCCGCGCTCATCGACAAGTTGTTTGATCTGTCGAGACTGCAGGCGGGACGCCTGGAACCGCGTCGCGAATCGGTTTCGGTTGAAGAGGTGCTGCTGGCCGCCGGAGACACGCTGCCGGCAGCGTCCGGGCACCTGCAACTGGCGGTGGACCAGGACCTACCACCGTTGGTCGCCGATGCCGCACAGCTCGAGCGTGCCTTTGCCAACCTGATCGAGAACGCGCTGCGCTACTCCGCCGACGAGCCCGTGCGGGTGAGCGCTCGCCGGCTCGGCGGGCGTGTGGTTGTGCGCGTGACCGACCGCGGCCCCGGAATCTCTGAGGGCGAGCAGCAGCGAGTGTTCGAACCGTTCTACCGCGGCACCGATGCGGGCCGTGGCAGGAGCCACGGATCGGGTCTGGGACTCGCAATCGCCAAGGGCTTTGTCGAGGCCAACGGGGGCACAATCGCAGTCGAGTCGCTTCCCGGTCAGGGGACCAGCCTCGTGGTGAGCTTCTCAATCGAGGAGACACAACCGGAGCCAGACGATCAGGCAGCGGCGCCGGCATGAGCGAGCGGCCGGTTGTGCTGGTGTGCGACGACGAGTCGCAGATCCTCAGGGCACTGCGGGTCATCCTGCGGGACGCGGGCTTTGAGGCGCTGCCCGCGGACAATGGTGAGCAGGCGCTGGACCTGGCAGCGGTGCATGCACCGGACGCCGCGATCCTGGATCTGGTCCTGCCGGATCTGGACGGGGTGGAGTTGTGCCGGCGCCTGCGTGAGTGGAGCAGGATGCCCATCATCGTGCTCTCGGCGGTGGGCGAGGAGGACGCCAAGGTCAACGCGTTGGCTGCCGGCGCCGACGACTACGTGACCAAGCCGTTCAGCCCTCGCGAGCTGATCGCCCGGTTGCAGGCGGTGCTGCGCCGCTCTGTGAGCGAGCCGGAGGACGCCGTGATCCGTGCGGATGGCCTGGAGGTTGATCTTGCAGGCCGGGTCGTGCGTCGCGACGGCGTGGAGGTGCACCTGACTCCAACCGAGTTTGACCTGTTGCGCGTGCTGGCGACCAACCGCGGACGGCTGGTCACCTATCGCGAGCTGCTCAGCACCGTCTGGGGGCCCGGCTACAGCGACGACATGCAGGTGCTGCGCGGTCATGTGGCGAACCTGCGGCGCAAGATCGAACCGGAGAACGAGCCGCCGCGCTATGTGAAGACGGACCCATGGGTGGGCTACCGCTTCGCGGCGTGAGCAGCGCCGCTTCGGGCCGAGCGGCAGCTGCATAAAACCTGTATGCGGGAGCGCCGGTTCTGCACGAATTGCGCATGTCCTGAGCTCGAACATCAAGAGCATGGATGCAATTGCAGTCGCCCTTGGGATCGTGATGTTCGCGCTCCTCGTCGGGCTGGCCTGGGCGATCGAGCGGATCTGAGATGGTCATCGCCGCCATCAGTGGCGCCGACCTCTTCGGCCTGATCATCTGCGTGATCGTCTGCGCATACCTGTTGTACGCACTCCTGCGCGGAGAGAAGCTCTGATGACCGTCGCAGGCTGGGTCACGATCTTCGCCTTTGTGACGGTCCTCACCGCGCTGGCGCTGCCGCTGAGCCGCCACCTGGCCGCCGTCTACGGGAACGGGACCACGTTCCTGGATCCGGTCATGCGCCACCCCGAGCGACTGATCTACCGGCTGATGCGGGTCGATCCGGCCAGCGGTCAGAGCTGGAGGGCCTACGCGCGGAGCCTGATCGCCTTCTCACTCGCCGGCTGGCTGTTGCTCTACCTGATCCTGCGCACTCAGGGTCTGTGGGACTTCACCGGACTCAACCCGATGCACTTCGCGTCCGCCCCCTGGAACGTCACCTTCAACACCGTCTCGTCGTTTGTGACCAACACCAACTGGCAGTACTACGGCGGCGAGACGACGATGAGCTACCTGAGCCAGATGGCAGGCCTCACCGTCCAGAACTTCGCCTCCGCCGCCGTGGGCATCGCCGTGGCGGTGGCGCTGATCCGCGGCATCGCCAAGCACGTCAGCGACGCACATGCCACCGACGCCGCCAGCATCGGCAACTTCTACCAGGACCTGGTCCGCACGATCCTCTATGTGCTGCTCCCGATCGCGTTCGTGGTCGCAGTCGCACTGATCTGGCAGGGCTCGATCCAGAACTTCTCCCACTACCTGAGCTTCAGCGGTCTCGCGCATGTGGCCCAGAGGATCGCGATGGGTCCGGTTGCCTCACAGGAGTCGATCAAGCTGCTTGGCACCAACGGTGGCGGGTTCTTCAACGCCAACTCCGCACATCCGTTCGAGAACCCCACGGCGCTGACCAACTTCATTGAGATGCTGACGGTGCTGCTGATTCCGGCGGCGCTCGTCATCGCCTACGGGCGGATGGTTGGCAACCGCCGGCAGGGCTATGCGCTGTACGGGGCGATGATGGTGATGTTCCTGGGGGCGGTTGCCGTCTGTTATATCGCCGAGGCGCACGGTTCGCCGGCACAGCACGCAGCCGGCCTGCACACCGCTGCAGTAAACGGCTCAGCCGGCGGCAACATGCAGGGTAAGGAGCAGCGCTTCGGGATCGCCGGCTCAGCCCTCTTTGATGTGGTCACGACGGTCACCTCCTGCGGGGCGGTGAACAGCGCGCTGGAGTCCTTCACCGGCATCGGCGGCGCCGTCCCGTTTGCAAACCTCAGCGCCTCTGAGGTGATCTTCGGCGGGGTCGGCACCGGGCTGTACTCGATCCTGCTCTATGTCCTGCTGGCCGTGTTCATCGGTGGGCTGATGGTCGGCCGCACGCCGGAGTACATCGGCAAGAAGATCGAGGCCCGCGAGATCAAGCTGGTCGCACTGGGCATCCTCGTGACCCCGCTGGCGGCACTCTTCTCAACGGCACTTGCGACGGCCTCAAGCGCGGGGCGCGCATCAATCAACACCGCGATCGCGTCCGGTCCACAGGCCTTCAGCGAGACCCTCTACGCCTACCTGAGTCAGGCCAACAACAACGGCTCCGCCTTTGCCGGATACACCGGTTACAGCGGCCTGGTCGGCAATGCCGCCGGTTCTCACGGCTTCACGTTCACGGATCTGCTCGGTGGCTTCACGATGCTGATCGCACGCTTTGTCCCGATCCTGTTCGCACTCGCGGTTGCGGGGGCGCTGGTGAGCAAGCGTGTCAGTCCGGCAGGGCTCGGAACGATGCGGACCGACAACGGCACATTCGTCGTGCTGCTCATAGCAATCATCGTGCTGGTCGGTGCGCTCACCTTCTTCCCGGCCCTGTTGCTCGGACCGATCGTCCAGGGACTAACCGGTCACCTCTACTAGGAGCGGCCTGAGATGAGCATTCGCAAGGAACTGACGAGCGCAGCGCTGGGAGTGCTGACGCTGATGGTGCTGTGCGGCCTGCTGTACCCGCTGCTGCTCACCGGCATCGGTCAGGTGGCGTTCCCAGACAACGCGAACGGCCAACCCCTCTACGTACATGGCCACCTGATCGGCTCGAGGATCATCGGTCAGAGCTTCGGCGGCGATCCCCGCTACTTCCAGACCCGCCCATCCGGCACGACGCCGGCAGACAACGCGGCGGCATCATCGTTCGCCAACTACGGCCCCAACAGCAAGGTCACGGAACGGGCCATAGCCGCCGACATCGCCGCCTATATCGCGCTGAATGGCCGGTACTACCCGGGCGGACTGAGCGCCGCGAAGGTTCCCGTGGATGCGGTCGACACGTCAGCGTCGGGAATCGACCCGGCGATCTCCGTCGCCAACGCTCGGATCCAGGCTTACCGCGTAGCGGCTGTGCGTCACCTGCCACTGGCGAAGGTGCGGGCCCTGATTGTCAGATACACGGCTGGACGGGGACTCGGCTTCTCTGGCGAACCGGCGGTCAACGTGCTTGAGCTCAACCTTGCGCTGGACCGCCTGTGATCTGAGGGAGTGATCGGTTCAGATGAGTTCAACAACCTCCGCGCCGCCCGCGCCGAGCCCGCCAGCGCCACGCCGCCCGGCGGCTGCGATGTTCAGTGGTGACATAGCCAAGCGGGCCGTGATTGACAGCTTCGTCAAACTGGACCCGCGGGTGCAGATCCGCAACCCAGTCATGTTCGTGGTCGAACTCGGGGCGCTGATCACGTCGGTCAACTGGATCGCTGCGGTGTTCGGTGCCAGGCTGCTCGGCAGCCACGATCCCGCCTGGTACACGGTCACGATCGCGGCCTGGCTCTGGCTGACGGTGATCTTCGCGAACCTCGCTGAGGCGTTTGCGGAGGGGCGCGGGCGCGCCCAGGCCAACAGCCTGCGATCGATGCGCCAGCAGACGGTCGCAACGATGGAGGACGGCTCGACCCGCCAGGCTGACGAGCTGCGCCGGGGTGACCGGGTGGTCGTTGTGGCCGGCGAGCTGATCCCCGGCGACGGAACCGTGATCCAGGGAATCGCCTCGGTCGACGAGTCGGCAATCACTGGGGAGTCCGCGCCGGTGATCCGCGAGTCCGGGGGCGATCGGAGTGCCGTGACCGGCGGCACGCGGGTGCTCTCGGACCGGATCGTCGTGGAGATAACCCAGGAGCCGGGACAGTCGTTCCTGGATCGGATGATCTCGCTGGTGGAGGGCGCCGCCCGCCGCAAGACGCCCAATGAGGTCGCGTTGGGGATCCTGCTGGCCGGGCTTTCCCTGGTCTTCGTGGTGGTGGTCGCGACGCTGCGGCCGTTTGGGCTGTTCGCTGGTACCAACATCTCCGACACAACACTGATCTCGCTACTGGTGGCGCTCATCCCGACGACGATCGGCGCGCTGCTCTCCGCGATCGGAATCGCCGGCATGGACCGGCTCGTTCGGCGCAACGTGCTGGCGCTCTCCGGACGCGCCGTGGAGGCTTCAGGCGACGTTGACGTGCTGCTGCTCGACAAGACCGGCACGATCACGATCGGCAACCGCCTCGCCTCCGAGTTCCTGCCGATGCCCGGAGTCAGCGAGGCCGAGCTGGCAGAGGTGGCGCAGCTCGCCTCGCTCGCCGATGAGACCCCTGAGGGCCGCTCGATCGTTGTGCTGGCCAAGCAGTACGGAATCCGCGGACGCGACCTTGGCGAGTTGCACGCCGAGTTCGTGCCGTTCACCGCACAGACGCGGATGAGCGGCGTTGACATTGACGGCACCCGTTTGCGCAAGGGCGCGGGAGACGCCGTGATTGCGATGATCACGGCTGAGGGCGGTCGCCCGCCGGCAGAGCTGCGCGCCCTGATCGACCGGATTGCGGGCGCCGGCGGCACGCCGCTGGCCGTGGCCCGTGACAACCAGGTGCTTGGCGTCATCCATCTGAAGGACACCGTCAAGGAGGGTATGCGCCAGCGCTTCGACCAGCTGCGCGCGATGGGGATCCGGACGATCATGATCACCGGCGACAACCGGTTGACGGCACAGAAGATCGCCGAGGAGGCTGGGGTCGACGACTTCCTGGCCGAGGCGACGCCCGAGAAGAAGCTCGAGTTGATCAGAGAGCAGCAGGCCGCAGGGCGCATGGTCGCGATGACCGGTGACGGGACGAACGATGCACCCGCGCTTGCCCAGGCTGACGTGGGTGTCGCGATGAACACCGGCACGCAGGCCGCGCGTGAGGCGGGGAACATGGTTGACCTTGACTCCAACCCCACGAAGCTCATTGAGATCGTGGAGGTCGGCAAGCAGCTGCTGATCACGCGTGGCGCGCTGACGACCTTCAGCATCGCCAACGACGTGGCCAAGTACTTTGCGATCCTGCCCGCGATCTTCGTCTCCACCTACGCGACCACCCGGGGCGGGGACGGGCCGCTGCACGTGCTCAACGTGATGAACCTCGGCTCGGCGCACTCAGCTGTGATCTCGGCGATTGTCTTCAACGCGCTTGTGATCCCGCTGCTGATCCCGGTCTCGCTCAGGGGCGTTCCCTACCGTCCGATCGGCGCCGGCGCCCTGCTGCGTCGCAACCTGCTGATCTTCGGGCTCGGCGGCCTGATGGCACCGTTTGTCGGAATCAAGCTGATTGACCTGCTGGTCCACAACCTGCTGGGAGCGTGAGCCACGGCCGCGATGACCGACCGAGACGACTCCGTCCCCGAGGCCGGGCAGCGGGAGCGAGGCCACCTGCGGGTGGTGATCGGCATGGCTGCTGGCGTCGGCAAGACCTACCGGATGCTGATGGAGGGGCATGCCGAGCGGGCGCAGGGTCGCGACGTGGTCATTGGTCTGCTCGAGACCCATGGCCGCAGCGACACCGCGAACATGGCCGCGGGCCTGGAGCTGGTTCCCCGCCGCCAGGTCGCGTACAGGGGCACGGTGCTGGAGGAGATGGACCTGCCCGCCATCATTGCGCGCGCGCCAGCGGTCTGCCTGATTGACGAGCTGGCCCACACCAACGCCCCGGGGGTCGAGCACTCAAAGCGATATGAGGATGTGGAGGACGTGCTCAACGCGGGCATTGACGTGCTCTCCACCGTCAATGTCCAGCACCTGGAGTCGCTCAACGATCAGGTGGCAGAGCTCAGCGGAATCCGCGTCCGCGAGACGATCCCCGACGCCATCCTCGGACGCGCCGATGAGATCGTCGTCGTCGACCTGACCCCTGAGGAGTTGCTCGAGCGGCTGCGGGCCGGGAAGGTCTATCCGGCAGCCAGGGTGGATGCCGCCCTCAACAACTTCTTTCGCATAGAGAATCTCTCGGCGCTGCGCGAGGTGGCGCTGCGCCAGGTTGCGGAGGAGGTTGGGCAACGCCGTTTGGCGGCGGCGGCGAACGTGAGCTCCCGTGAGGAGACGATCGCGGCGGAGACGCCCCAGGCGGTTGGCGAGCGTCTGCTCGCGCTGGTGGAGCCATACCCGGGCGCGCAGCGGCTGGTGCGGCGAGCGTGGCGCTCGGCCCAACGACTCGGCAGCGAGCTCGACCTGCTCTGGGTGCGCCCGCCAGGGACGCTCAGCAGGGAACAGGAACACTCGCTGATGGCGCTGCGACAACTGGCGTCACTGCTGGGGGCGACGCTGATCGTTGAGGAGTCCGACCAGCTTGCGCAGACGGTCGCGCGGGTCGCGAGACGCCGGCGCAGCACCTACATCCTGATGGGACGCGCGCGTTCAGCGCACGGCCTTGCGCGCCTGCGCACACCCCTACCCCAACAACTGATGGAGCTGCTCCCGGGCGTCGACGTGCGGATTGTCGCCGACCGGGCGCAGCGACCGGCGGAGGAACCGGAATGAAACGAGCCACAGCCCTTACAGCGTTCGGCAACGGAGACGGCGCCGAGCGAACCGGTGGACGCATCCTGCTGCCGTTCACCAACCAGGCAATTTCGCGGCGCGCCTTCCAGGCTGCAATCCGGCTGGCCCGTGCGGAGAGCGCCACGCTCGTGCCCGCCTTCCTGGCGCGCGTGCCACGGAACCTTCCGCTCGAGTCGCCGATGCCGGCGGCCTGTGAGGTGGGCATGCCGCTGCTCGAAGCGATCGAGCAGCACGCGGCCGCGGAGGGCGTCCCGGTCGACACTCGTGTCAGCCGGGGACGCACCTACCGCGATGCGCTGCAGCACCTGCTCGATCAGGAGCAGTTCGATCGCGTCGTGGTGTCCGCCACGGACAGCCCGCGCCAGGGCCTAAGCCGCGAGGACCTCACCTGGCTGCTCGGCAGCATCACCGCCGAGGTTCTGATCCTGCGACCGGCTCAGGACGACGTGCGCCGGATCGCGGCGACCGGCCTGCGTGGCCACTTCTGAGGCGGCCGCGGGCTTGGCGGCGCCGGTCGCGCTGCGTGAGCGCAGCAGCGCGACCGCGATCAGGGCTCCGATCAGGACGCTGCCGATGCCGAGCAGATACGCAAGGCGGTAGCCGCCGAGCAGTGCCGGTGCCAGCGCGTGATGCTGGGCCAGGAGCGCGCTGGTGTGGTTGGTCGCAAGCGTGCTGAGCACCGCCAGGCCGAGCGCTCCCGAGACCTGCTGGGAGACGTTGACGATGCTCGAGCCGAGTCCGGCGTCCGTGTGGGGGACGTCCTCCATTGCGATCTGCAGCATCGGCATGAACGCGTTGCCGACGCCGAGTCCCATCAGGAAGAAGCCGATCGCAAGGCGCGGGAAATAGTTCGTGTGCAGGCCGATGCCGTGCATCACATAGAGACCCAGTGCGACCAGCAGGAGGCCGCCGACCATTGTGTTCAGCGCGCCAAGGCGGGCGACCAACCGGCGCGTGAGCCCGAGCGAGAGCACCGCGACCGTGAGCGTCCAGGGCATGAATGCCAGACCGGTCTTGATTGCGTCGTAGTGCAGGATGTGCTCGAGGTAGAGGCTGCCCAGGAACCACGTCCCGTACATGCCGGTGACGAGAAATCCACGCGTGATGCATGACACGACCAGGCCGCGGAGTCGCAGGATGCGCAGCGGCATGATTGGGTTTTGGATCCGTGACTCAAGGATGAGAAACGCCGCGAGCAGCGCGCCTGCAAGCGCTCCGCCGCCGATCACCTGAGCCGAGCCCCAGCCGTGGCTGGTCGCCTCGATGATCGCGTAGACGGCGATGCCGATCGCGAGCGTCACGAGCAGTGAGCCGAGCCAGTCGACGCCCTGGTCAAGGCCAAGCCCGCGATCCCGCGGGATCAGGACGCGCCCGGCCAGCAGCGCAACGGCGCCGATCGGGAGGTTGACAAAGAAGATCCAGTGCCAGCTGAGCAGCTGTGTGAGCAAGCCGCCGGCCAGCAGCCCGAGCGATCCGCCCGCCACGGCGGTGAACACGTAGGCGCTCATCGCGCGGGCGCGGTCCGCCGGCTCGGGAAACTCGATCACGATGATCGCCAGGATCACGGAGGCCTGCATCGCGGCGCCGACGCCCTGGATGAAGCGGGCGGCGACCAGCTCGGTGGAGCTGGTGGAGGCGCCGCAGAGCAGGGACGCGAGCGTGAACAGAGTCACGCCGAGCAGGAAGACACGCTTGCGGCCGAGCAGGTCGCCGAGCCGACCGGCCAGCAACAGGAAGCTCCCGAAGGTGACGAGGAATGCGTTGATGACCCAGGTGAGGTTCGCCTGGGTGAAGTGGAGGTCGTGCTGGATCGAGGGCAGCGCGACGTTCACGATCGTGGTGTCAAGCACGATCATCAGCTGCGCCAGGCACACCACGACTAGTGCGAGCCATCTGCGTCTGTCAGTGGTCATGAGGTTCCTTGATCGAAGTTGGAAGTTGAGGGGAGAGAGATGAGATGAGGGGCTTTCGGGTCTGAGGGTTTGAGGGTCTTGGGTCTTGGGGGTGTGGGCTCTGCGGGGGTTGGGGGTCTTGGGGGTCTGCGGGGGTTGGGGGTCTGGGGGTCTTGGGGGTTGGGGGTCTGGGGGTCTTGGGGGTGGCGTTCCGGGGTTCTGAGGGTTCCGGGGTTCTGAGGGTTTCGGTGGGTGAAGCCGTCCATGCTTGAGTAGCCGCGGCCGGTCGGCGCTGACAGGCCGCGCGCTTGGCTGCGCATGTGTGCAAGGCGCCGGCCACTGGCCAAGGGTCGGTGCGCCGCTAAACTGGAGGGTGCCTCCGTAAAGATATATGGAGGTTGCCTCCGGTTACTATACGGAGGATGCCTCCGGTTTGTCAAGCTTGGAGGCCTAACCATGAGTACGGCTGACAAGAGCGCACAGACCACCGAAAACCGGCGCGAGCCGGATGGTCCCGCGGAAACGCCGGGCCGAGGCATGCGGGCCGACGCCAAGCGCAACCATGACAAGGTCGTTGCCGCCGCTCGTGAGGCGTTTGCCGAGACCGGAGCGTCGACCTCGCTCGAGGAGATTGCGCGGCGGGCGGGTGTGGGGATCGGGACCCTGTATCGCCACTTCCCAACCCGCCAAGCGCTGCTCGAGGCGGTCTACGTGGGCGAGGTTCAGGAGCTCTGCGCAGCCACGCAGGAACTGCTCACGCTGCCGCCATGGGAGAGCTTCGCCGGCCTGTCGCAGCGGCTGCTCGGCTATCTGGCGACCAAGAAGGCGCTCGCCAACGAGTTGTTCAACTACCTCGACCGCGAGGCGGCGTTCTTTCAGACCTCACGCGCGGATCTGTTCGTCGCCGGTGAGCCGGTTCTCCGGCGAGCGCAGGAAGCCGGGTGCGTCCGCGCCGACACCGACTTCACCGAGGTGATCCAGTTGATCGGCGGGATCTCCAAGATCGAGGAGACGGCTCCGGGCCAGCGGGAGCACATCCTTGCCATCGCTCTGGACGGCCTGCGACAGCGGCCCGCGTGAGCTTGCGGTTGGTCTCTGCTGGTCGCTGTGCTGGGCGGACGCGAGCGCGAGCAGCACTGAGAGATCGCGGTGGACACCGGTCTTGTCGACCCTGAACCGCGTGTCGGTCACGCGCAGGATGCGCTTCCCGTGCGCCTGCAGCCAGGCATCCTTGCGCCGGTCGCGTTCAATCTCCTCCACAACCGTGTGATAGGCACGCCCATCGAGCTCCAGAACCAGCTGGTGCTGGGGCCAGTAGCAGTCGATCTCCCACGGCCCGAGCCGGACGTTGCGCTCCGGGGGCGGGATCTCCGGATGCTTGAGCAGCCAGCGGTCGAACGCCCGCTCCAGACCCGACTTGCGTTCCGTGTGCGGTAGATATTCCTCGCAGAGGGCTTGCACGACGCCGATGCCGGCGCGCCCGTAGTTGCGTTGAAGCGTGCGGGCCAGATCGGGAACGTCCAGCAGTTGGCGGCGGATGGCCTGTTCGAGGAGGGGATGCAGCTCGCGCGCAGTTGCACCGCCGGCTCCAAGCTCGATCAGCAGCCGTGGCACCGAACTGACTCGCATTTGGCCGATGGTGCGGAGCTCTGTGGGATGTGGTGGGTTTCTGACGCGACGAACCCGCAGCTTGCGGTGCCTGGGGGTGTGGTCGGCACAGATCGTGATGTCTATCGCCGCGGGCACCCCGCGTGTCAGCTTCCAGACCGCTGCGGCTGTATGGCCGGAGAGCCAGGCTCCCGGCCCAACCGCAAGCAACGCTGCCCACAGACGACCAGCATCGGGAAGCGGGATGCGGCCATCCGCGTAGACGCCGTGATGGACGCGCACCAGGTCGCCGTGACGAACCAGTCCAAGCACCTCCTTGTTTGAGTAGCCGAGACGCCGAAGCCCGTCGGCTGTGATGACGCCACGATTCCGCCGCAGCATCCTGGTCATCGCCGCGTCCCGCGCCTCGCGCGGGGAACGAAACTTGCCCCTACGGCACATTTCCTTCCCCACGCGCGATGGTTGGGCGGCAAGGGGCGCGGCTGGCGCTGCGTGGGGCGCGGCTGGCGCGGTGAGGGGCGCGGCTGGCGCGGCTGGGCCGGAGAGGGGCGCGGCTGGCGCGGCACGGGCGGCGTCTGGGCCGGCGAGGGGGGCGGCTGGGGCGGCTGTCGGGTCGGGCGCACTCTTCACCCACCGATCGTCCCACCAACTCAACGGCCCGCAGCGCCGCAACTGTGCCAATCAGGTCACATCTGGCCAGTCCGGCGCCGGGCCACCGACCACCGCCTGCGGTCGCCACCGACCACCGCCTGCGGTCGCCACCGACCACCGCCTGCGGTCGCCACCGACCACCATCCAGGTAGCCTCGCACGCGACATGACAGACAGCACCAGGGCGTCAGCCCAGCCACTGGGCGAACCGGTCACCTTCACCGGCGCCACCCCACCCGAGCCGACCACCCTGCGCGGCCAGCGGGTCGTGCTCAGGCCGATCGACGCCGAGGCTGACGCGGAACCGCTCTACGCCGCCTCCCACGCGCCCGCGGGCGACCCGACGCTCTGGACCTACCTCTACGACGGTCCGTACCGCGATTCAGCGGACCTGAAGCGGGCGCTCGAGCAGCAGGCGGCCAGCCCCGATCAGGTCTTCTTCACAGTCGCCGACACGGTCAGCGGCCGGCCACTGGGGATCGTGTCCTACCTCTCGATCGTCCCGGACCATGGCGTGATTGAGATCGGGAACCTCTGGTTCAGCTCGGAGCTCCGGCGCACCCCGGCGGCCACGGAGACGATCTTCCTGCTGGCCCGCCACGCCTTTGACGAGCTCGGCTACAGGCGCCTGGAATGGAAGTGCAACGCGCTCAACGCACCTTCGCGGGCAGCCGCGCTGCGTTTCGGCTTTCAGTTTGAGGGCATCTTCCTCAACCACCGCGTGGTGAAGGGGCGAAACCGCGATACGGCATGGTTCGCGATCACGGCGCAGCGGTGGCCGCGGCTGCGGGCAGCCTTCGAGGGCTGGCTGAACCCAGGTAACTTCGATGCTGCCGGCAACCAGCGCTCACGGTTGAGCGAACTGACCGCGCAGCTCTGAACGGAACCCCACACCATCCGGCACACCATTGCAACTTGCACGTATCGGGCCCGATCGCGATGATGCGGACAAACCATTAATGGCCCGGGCTCCGGCTGCCGATGCAAGAGCACCGTCCCAAAACCACGCTGCCGGCCGGAACTCCGAGAACGTTCCTTGGATCATCAGGATGAACGGGCAATCCGGGATTGATTACCCAGCGATCGTCGACGCGGTTCCGGCGATCGTCTTCAGTGCGGACGCAGACATCGACGCTCCCTGGCACTTCGTCAGTGACTGGGTCGAGCCGATCCTCGGCTTCACAGTCGCAGAGTGGCTCGGCACCGCCGGTATCTGGCGTCGCCAGCTCCACCCCGATGACCGCGACGCCGTGATTGAGGCTGAGACCGCGGAGGTGGTGAACGTGCGCCAGCTCCTGGCTCAGGCGCAACGCGCCGGTACAACGGCTCCGCTCGGCGACGGCTCCGGAACCTCCCACCTTGATTACCGCATGCTGCACAAGGACGGTCATGTCGTCTGGATCCGGGACAGCTCCGTCCTGGTACCAGGCCCTGACGGCGCTCTGCGCTGGCACGGCGTGATGATGGACATCTCCGACCAGAAGGAAACGGAGCGGCAGTTGGAGCGCCAATCCGCGCAACAGGCCGCTGTGGCCAGACTGGGAGAGCTGGCGCTTGGTGGCCAGCCGATCAGCGAGCTGCTCGGGGAGGCCTGCCTGATGGCCACGGAGGCGCTGGGCATCGCCGCCGCAGCGGCATCACAGCTGAGCGACGACGGGCAGCATCTGGAGGTGCGCGCGGCGTGCGGCTGGCCGGAGGACGAAAGGCCTGAGCACCATGCGATCGCCCCGGGCGGTCTGGTGGCCCGGACCCTTCAGAGCGGCCGGCCGGTGCTGGTCCAGAACTGGCAGCAGGAGGACAGCCTGGCTCCAAGCGCCGTGCTGGCAGCGGTCGGCATCAGCAGCAGCATCGCCGCGCGCATCGAGGGGCCCAAGCGACCCTGGGGCGTGCTCGGGGTCTTCAGCAGGACTGCTGACGCCTTTGGTCAGCGCGATGTGAACTTCGTCGCCGCCATGGCGAGCATCCTGTCCGACGCAATCAAGCGTCAGGACTCAGAGAGCGCCATGCAGCACCGCGCGCTCCACGACCCGCTCACCGGCCTGCCGAACCGGGTGCTGTTCGCCGACCGGCTCGAGCAGGCGCTGGAGCGCCTGCGTCGCAACCAGCGATCGCTGGCGGCGCTGCTGTTCATCGACGTCGACCACTTCAAGCAGGTGAACGACTCGCTGGGGCATGCCGCCGGGGATGAGCTGCTGGTCGGGGTCGCCACCCGCCTGCGTGAGGCCGTGCGGCCGATGGACACGGTGGCGCGGTTCGGAGGCGATGAGTTCGGGCTCCTGCTCGAGGAGATCTCAAGCGAGCGCGTGGCGATCGCCACCGCGGAGCGGATCGCGGCCGGCTTTGCCCGTCCGTTCGTGCTGGAGGCGGGATCACAGTTCGTGACAGCCAGCATCGGCATTGCGCTCGCGGACGGCCAGCAGCACGCACAGGCGCTGCTGGCCGACGCTGATGCCTCCATGTACCGGGCCAAGCAGCGCGGCCGTGCCCGTTATGACCTGTTTGACGACGACCTGCGGATGCGCGCGCTGGCCCGGGGACGCACGGAGAACGAGCTGCGCCGCGCGATCGAGTACCGCGAGCTGCGCCTGGTCTACCAACCCGTGGTGGATCTCAAGGACGAGACCGTCGCCTCCGTGGAGGCGCTGCTGCGCTGGGACCACCCCCAGCGCGGTGTCGTGCTGCCGTCCGAGTTCATCCCGGTGGCCGAGGAGAGCGGGATGATCGAGCGCATCGGTGAGTGGGTGCTGCAGGAGGCGTTGCGCGACCTGGCTCAGTGGGAGCAGCTCGTACCGGACCGCTCGCCGCTGCGGGTCGGCATCAACATCTCCGTTCAGCAGCTGCTGAACCCACGCTTCCCGGACACCGTCAGCGAGGCGATCGAGTCTGCGGGCATTGATCCGCAGCTGATCGCACTCGAACTTGATGAGAGCGTGCTGCGGGATGAGGCGGATCTGATCCGCGGGAAGCTGCGGGTGCTCAAGCGCTGCGGCGTGATCCTGGCGGTTGATGACTACGGAACCGGCGACTCATCGCTGCGACAGCTGGCGGCGCTGCCGATCGACACCCTCAAGATCGATCGCAGCTTCGTCTCGGCGCTCGGCACGCTGGATGCCGCTGGACCGATCGCCCACGCCGTGATCGCCACCGGCAGCGCCCTGGGGCTGAAGGTGATCGGCACCGGCGCGGAGACGCGTGAGCAGGTGGAGGAGCTCCGGGCGTTGGGCTGTGCGGCCGCCCAGGGCTACTACTACTCCAGGCCTATCTCGCCGGGGAAGATCGGTGAGCTGCTGAGCTCCGGCGGCAGCCTCCGCCGCACGCCTTCCTGACCGCCGCCACGCTCACGCCGCCAGCTCCATCTGGGAGCTCCAGGTTGCGTACATCTCGGCGTAGCGCCCGCCGCGGGCAACAAGCTCGGCGTGAGTGCCGACCTCGACGATGCGGCCGGCGTCAAAGACGACGATCCGGTCCGCCTTCATCGCGGTGGTGAGCCGGTGCGCGATCAGGACCGCGGTGCGCCCCTCCAACAGGACATCCAGTGCCGCCTCGATTCTGGTCTCGGAGAGCAGGTCCAGGTTCGAGGTGGCTTCATCAAGCACCAGCACCCGGGGCTGCGCATGGAAGGCACGCGCCAGTGCGATCAGCTGGCGCTCACCGGATGACAGTGACTGCCCGCGCTCGTGCACGGCGCTGTCAAGGCCATCAGGCATGCGCTCCACCACGTCACGCAGGCCGACGGCATCGATCGCCTCCCACACCTCGGCATCCGAGGCATCCGGTCGGGCAAAGGCGATGTTGTAGCGCAGTGAACCGGCGAACAGGAACGGCTCCTGGGGCACCAGGCCCAGCTGGCGGCGCAGCGAATCGATCGTGACCTCCCTCAGATCAAACCCGTCGAGCAGCAGGCGACCCTCGACCGGGTCGTAGAAGCGCGTGATCAGCTTTGCGGCCGTGGATTTGCCTGCGCCCGTCTGGCCGACGAACGCGACCGTCTCACCGGGCGCGACACGCAGGCTGACGTCATGCAGCACCGGCCGCTCGGGCAGGTAGCCGAAGCCCACGTGGTCAAAGACGATCTCACCGCTCACGGGTGGCAGCTCAACCGCGTCCGGTCGCTGCGGCGTGCTGGGCTCGGTCCTGAACAGCGTGCGCAGCTTGAGCACCGAGGCGTTGCCCTGCTGGAAGGTGTTGTACTGCTGCACGAGCAGCTGAATCGGCGCGAAGAAGCGGTTCAGGTACAGGAAGAAGGCGACCAGCGCGCCGAACGAGAGCCGGTGGTGAAGCACCATCTCGCCACCGATCGCAAGCAGCGCCCCCTGGCTGAGGTAGCCCAGCATCTGCGTCCCGGGTCCATAGAGCGCGTTCACCTGCGCCGTGTGGTTGTTGGCGTCGCGGTAGGAGCCCACCACCTCCCGGTGCGCCACCACATTCCAGCGCTGACGGTTGTAGGCGGCGACCGTGCGGACTCCCTGCAGGCTCTCCGAGAGGTCTCCCAGCACCCCGGCGATGCCGTCCCGTACGCGCTCATAGCCGCGCTGCGAAGCGCGCGTGAACCAGATCGTCGCCAGCGTGAGCACCGGTACCACCAGGGCGAGCGTGATCAGCGTCAGCTCGACGCTCATCGTGAACAGGATGGCCGTGATCACGACCATCGTGAGCACCTGCGCGACCAGCTGGGCCAGACCGTCCTGCAGCAGCTGCTGCAGGTTCTAAATGTCGCTGGTCATGCGCGTCATGATCACGCCGGCCTTCTCATCCGTGTAGTAGTCCAGGCCGAGCCGCTGCAGCTGCGTGAACACCCTCACACGCAGGTCATTCATCACCCGCGCGGCCAGGCGACCGCTGACCCGCACCTGCGCGCGCTGGGCCAGGCCGCCGGTCAGGATCGAGAGCAGGAACAGGCCGGCGCAGACCGCGACGACGGCCAGGTCATGGTGGCCGGGGAGCATGCCGTGGTCGATCGCATACGAGACCAGCGCCGGGCCGAGCTGGCTCGCCACGCTCACGAAACAGACCAGCGCCACGGCCAGCGCCCCCAGCCGCCAGTGCCGAAACACCAGCTGACTCAGGGAGAGGCGCCGACCCTGCAGATCGGTGTTGATGTAGCCGAACCGCGCCTCGTTCTCAGGATGCTCCGGCTCCTCAGCGAGCAGCCTGTCGACACCCTCCTGGAGCTCGGGTGGGATCCCGGCGAACGGCAGCCCGCCGCCGGGCGCGGCCGCCGTCCGCGACCCTCCACCACCCCCGAACATCGGCGAGCCGCCACCGAAGCCACCGAAGCTCATGGAACCCTCGCTCCTGCTGCAGGGGGCCCCGCTTGGCCCCCTGCAGCGCCGCCCGCGTCCTCGTCGCCATCATGCCCCGTGCGCTCGCGCTCCTGCGCCTCGGCCTGCGCCAGCACCTCGACATACAGCGGCGAGCGCTCCATCAGCTCCGCGTGCGTGCCGTCCGCCACGATCCGGCCATCCTCGAGCAGGACGACCCGGTCGGCCAGCCCGATCGTTGAGAGCCGGTGCGCGACGATCAGGGTGGTGCGCCCCCGCATCAGCGTCCGGAGCGCTTCATGGATCTCCTGCTCGACCTGCACGTCAACGGCGCTGGTGGCGTCATCGAGGATCAGGATCGGGGGGTTCACCAGGAGCGCGCGGGCGATCGCGATGCGCTGGCGCTGGCCGCCGGAGAGCGTGTAGCCACGCTCCCCCACGACCGTGTCATAGCCCCTGGGAAGCTGCTCGATGAAGCGCTCAGCACCGGCCGCCTGTGCGGCCGCGCGCACCTCCTCAAGCGGGGCGTCGGGGCGCCCGTAGGCGATGTTGTCGCGGATCGACACGGAGAACAGGAAGGGCTCGTCAAGCACCACGCCGACGTTGTGGCGCAGGCTCTCAACCGTGAGCTCGCGGACGTCATGACCGTCGATCCGCACGGCGCCGTCGGTGACGTCGTAGAAGCGGGAGAGCAGCCGCGCGACGGTGCTCTTGCCGCTGGCGGTCCGGCCGACCATGGCGACGGTCTCGCCGGGGCGCAGATGCAGGTCAAGGCCGTTGAGCACGAGCGGGCCTTCCTGGGAGTAGGCGAAGGAGACGTCGTCGAAGCGGACCTCGCCGCGGGGGTCCCGGAGGTCGACGGCCAGCGGGCCGTCGACGACGCTCGGCTCCTCATCCAAGACCTCATAGATGCGTCCGGCCGAGGCGGCGGCGCGCTGGCCCAGCATCACCAGCATGCCGAGCATCTGGAAGGGCGCCTGCAGCATCACGATGTAGGCGCTGAAGGCGAGGATCGCACCGACGCCGAGCTGCCCGTGGATGACGAGGTAGCCGCCCAGCAGCAGGATCAGGGCCATGCCGACCTGGGGCAGGCTCTGGACAATCGGGGTGAAGCGCGCCCGCGTGTCGGCGTCACGGATGTAGGCCCACCGCAGGCGGTCGGCGGCGCCGGCGAGCGTGCGCAGCTCGCGTGGCTCCGCGACGAACGATTTGACCACGCGGACACCGCCGATGTTCTCGTCAACGATCGTGGCGATCTCGGCCAGGCGCGCCTGGATCAGCCAGGAGACCGGGAAGATGGTGCGGCGCATACGGACGCCCATCAGGAAGATTAGTGGCAGCGTGCAGATCGCGACGAACGCGAGCGGGACGTTGATCGTCAGCATGTAGATGAAGGCGACAACCGCGATTGAGCACTGCACGATGTTGTTGGGACCGAACGTGAGGTACATCTGCACGGAGCGGATGTCCGAGTTGGCGCGGGAGATCAGCTGGCCTGACTGGACGCGGTCATAGAAGTCGAAGCCCATGCGCGTGAGGTGCGTGTAGATCATGTTGCGCAGATCCGACTCGATCCCGTAGGCGGTCCGCATCAGCAGCAGCCTGGCCAGGTAGGAGGTGATGCCGGCGGCTACCGCCAGCGCAAAGACGATCCGCACGTAGTGAGCCAGCGGCGTGTGGTATGGCGGCACCAGCGAGCGGTTGGCGGCGCCGTTCAGCAGGCTTGGGATCTGGACCTGCAGCATCAGTGATGCGAACGAGAGCCCCAGTGCCGAGAACAGGGTCAGCCTGCGCGCCATCACGATCGGCAGCGCGCGCCGCAACCAGCTCTTGCTCTGGTCGCGGTCGATCCAGGCGCGGGGTGGTTCGTAACGTGAGCGGTTACCGGCCGGAGTGCGTAGCTCCGCGCCCGTCAACGACTCCGGTGACGCCCGCAGAACGCGAAGGGTGGTTCGGTGGTCACATGTTCAGGCTAGCGAACGGCCTGAGGGCTTCGGCTCAGCTGCCGTCAGCCAGTCTTGCCATCAGCCTGACCGCCTCGCGCAGGGTCTCCTGCTCCTCAGCCGACAGTGCCTGGACCTTGCCCGACAGCCAGCCATCGCGGGCGGCGCGGTCGGCCTCCAGCGTGATGCGGCCAAAGGCGGTCGCCGCGATCCGGGTGCGGCGACCGTCATCCGGATCCGGCCGGCGGGTGACGAGTCCGTCTGCCTCGAGTTCGGCGATGGTCTGGCTCATGGACTGCGGCCGTACGGACTCGATCGCCGCCAGCTCGCTGATGCTGAGCGGACCCTCCTGTTCGAGGACCGCCAGCACGGAGGCCTGGGTGAGCGGGAAGCGGTGCTCACGCCGCAGGCGGCGGACCAGGCGGCCGAGCACGGCGCGCAACTCACTCGTGAGCGCGTCCGTTTCGAGCGCGGAAGCCAGCTCCGTATTGCTCAATTCTGCCCAGCTTTCACAAAGCGAAGCATACGCCCGATTCAGCCCCGGTCGCGCTGCTCCACTGCGCCCGTCGCAGGGCCAGTTGTGAAATACTTGCCTGATGGCAGGTTTCCTCCAGTCCCGGCGTCACACGGACGGCCCCCTGCCCGCCAACTACAAGTGGATCGCGCTGTCCAACACGACGCTGGCGGTCCTGCTGGCCACGCTCGACGGTTCGATCACGATCATCGCGATGCCCGACATCTTCCGGGGCATCAAGCTCAACCCGCTGCAGTCGGGCAACAGCTTCTACCTGCTGTGGATGGTGCTCGGTTACCTGATCGTCTCCAGCGTGCTGATCGTCAGCCTGGGACGACTCGGCGACATGTTCGGTCGGGTGCGCATCTACAACCTCGGATACGTGATCTATACGGTCGCGTCGCTGCTGCTCACGGTCGACTGGATGACGGGCGCGGCCGGTGCCACCTACCTGGTAATCCTGCGGCGCGTACAGGGGGTGGGCGGCGCCTTCCTGCTGGCCAACTCCGCGGCGATCATCACCGACGCCTTCCCCAAGCGCCAGCGTGGCATGGCGCTCGGCATCAACAACATCGTCGCGGTCAGCGGCATGTTCATCGGGCTGGTCGTGGGCGGGCTGCTGGCGCCGGTCAACTGGCGCCTGGTGTTCCTGATCTCCGTGCCGGTGGGCCTGTTCGGCACGGTCTGGGCCTACCTGAACCTGCGCGAGCTGAGTCGCCCACAGCGCGACTCCCGGGTTGACTGGGCCGGAAACATCAGCTTCGCGCTCGGCCTGATCCTGATCATGGTCTCCATCAC
>JAKAED010000042.1 GCA_021820105.1 Actinomycetes bacterium
CGATCTCGTGTCACTGAAGCCAAACCACGGAATCAGCGGACCAAACCCAGGATCCGCTGCCATCTCCCTGAGGACATAGAACAGCTTCGTGTGCGCCTCGGTGTCGCGGCCAATGAGCAGCCCGTCGATCCAGTCGAGGTCGCCGGCCAGCAGTGCCGCGACGACGGCGAGTTGCGGCGCCGGGAGTTCACCCTCAAGGCCCGCCAGCTCGTCAGCAAACCGCTCGCGGGACTCGGCCGCAACGCCCTCAGTTGCATCATCTCCCCGAAGCCGCTCAGGGTTCACCCGGATCGGCAGCATGCCTGCGGCAAGGACCAGCTCGCGGGGCGCCGACGCACCGACGAGACCGACCACGCGCCCACCAGCCTCGCGCCAACGGCTCGCGACCACCCAGGGTGAGGCGCAGGCATCGCGCAACACCTCAAGCCCTGATCGCTCGCCGCCACCGTCGCTCAATTGATCCTCCGCTCGTGCCCGGCCCAGTGCGCAGCCCGGAGCTCACTCTTGAGGATCTTGCCCGGTCCCGACTTCGGTAGCGGCTCGCGGCGAAGCTCGATCGAGCGCGGCACCTTGTAACCGGCGATCTGCCCGCGGCAGTGCTCGATCAGCTCCGCTTCAGACACGTCGCTGCCTGACACAACGCTGACGACGGCGTGGACCGCCTCTCCCCAACGCGCGTCCGGCACGCCGATCACCGCCACCTCGGAGACCGCCGGATGCTCTGCCAGCGCCGCTTCAACCTCGATCGAGTAAACGTTCTCCCCCCCGGTGATGATCATGTCCTTGAGCCGGTCGACCAGGAAGAGGTAGCCGTCCGCATCCTGCCAGACGGCGTCACCGGTGTGGTACCAGCCGTCTGCCAGCGCGGCGGCGGTTGCGTCCTCACGCCGCCAGTAGCCGAGCATCACGTTCGGGCCCCGCACACAGAGCTCTCCAACCTCACCCGCGGCCACCGGCTCCCGGTTCGGGTCAAGCACGGCGACCTCAACCCCGATCACCGGGGTTCCCACCGATGCGAGTCTGCGCACGTACGGCTCCTCCCCACGGGCGCCGCGACGGTGGGCATCGGCCGACAGCTGCGTGACGGTGGGCGCGGCCTCCGTCATGCCGTAGAGCTGCACGATGTCGCAGTCAAAGTAGTCAAGGACCTGCCGTTGGAGGGCGGGCGTGATCGGTGAGGCCGCGTACTGGATGTGGCGGAGGCTCGGCAGCCCGCCGGGCGAGTCCTCGCGCGCCAGCTCGTCCATCAGCATCCCGAGCATCGTCGGCACCAGCACGGTGTGCGTGATCTCCTCTCGCCTGACGATCTCAATGAACGCGCGTGCGTCAAAGCGGCTGAGGATCACCTGCCGGCTCCCGGCCCAGGTGCAGGCGAAGAGGTTCGCCGTGCCGGCGACATGGAACATCGGTGGCACGTGCAGCCAGCGCTGATCCGGCGCGTGGCCGGTGGTGATCAGGTTGTGGCGAGCGTTCGACAGCAGGTTTCCGTGACTGAGCATCACTCCCTTGGGCGTGCCGGTGGTTCCACCCGTGTAGCAGATCCCCGCAAGCTCGTCCTGGCCGCGAGCCGGATGGTCAACGGCGGCGTGGCGCAGCAACTCGCCGTAGGTGATCAGCTCGGCCGCCTCCGGCCCACCGTCTGACACGAGCACCACATCCGTCAGGCTGGCGCAGCGCTCACGCAGCGTGAGTGCAACCTCAAGGCGCTCAGCATCGACGATCAGCAGCTGGATCTCACAGTCGTTGACGATGAACTCGAGTTCAGGAACCGCCAGGCGGAAGTTCAGGTCGACAAGCACCCTTCCGGCGATCGGCACCGCGAACCAGGACTCGGCGTGAGCGATGGAGTTCGCGCCCAGGAAGCCCACCCGACCCTCCGGCGCAACGCCGAGATCTTCAAGCGCGCCTGCCAGAGCACGGACCCTCTGCCAAACGTGCTCGTAGGTCAGGCGAAGCTCGCCCTCCACCAGCGCGACCACCGCCCCGAACTGCGTTGCGGCCCGGCGCAGAGGCCACGAGAGGTCACCGGCGGCAACACCGTTTCCGTTCAACTCTCCCCCTTGCATTGACGGCACGGTAACATTCGGATGCCTGATAATCAAGGACAGCACGCAGACCCCAGCGCGCAGCGAGGAGAGAGACATGAGCAGCCTCCAAACACCGGGGCTCACAACTGACATCGCCGGCCTGCAGAAGGTCGTCGGCAGTCAGCTTGGGCCCAGTGACTGGACCGAGATGACCCAGCAGCTGGTCAATGACTTTGCCGACCTGACCGGCGATCACAACTTCATTCACGTGGACGTGGAGCGCGCCAAGCAGACGCCGTTCGGCGGAACGATCGCGCATGGCTTCCTGTCGCTCTCCCTGCTGGCGCCGGTGACGCAGCTGCTGCAGGTCAGCGACGCCTCCACGAGCATCAACTACGGCCTCGGCAAGGTCCGCTTCCCGGGCCCGCTGCGGGTCGGAAGCAGATTCCGCGGCAGCGCGGAGATCACCTCGGTCGAGCCGATCAACGGCGGCGTTGAGGTGCATCTGTCGGCCAAGCTGGAGGTCGAGAACGCGGAGCGCCCGGCGGTCGTGGCTGAATCGATCGTGAGGTTCTACGCATGAGCAACCTCGGACTGGACGGCAAGGTGGCGATCGTCACAGGCAGCGGCCAGGGACTCGGCCGCGCATACGCGGTGGCACTGGCCGCCGCGGGAGCGGCGGTCGTGGTCAACGATTTGAGCGCTGAGGCAGCCGGAGAGACCGTCAGCATCATCACGGGCGCCGGGGGCCGGGCGGTCGCCGAGGTGGGCGCCGTGGGGAGCTCCGATGTCGCCCAGGCTCTGGTGGACCGGGCCGCCGGCGAGTTCGGCCGGCTGGACATCCTGGTGACGAACGCGGGCGTCCTGCGCGACCGGGTGCTCTGGAAGATGACCGACGAGGACTTTGACCTGGTGATGGACACGCACCTGCGCGGCACCTTCACCTGCGCCCGGGCTGCCGCAATCAAGCTGCGCGAGCAGGGCGAGGGCGGACGCATCATCGTCGTCGGCTCGCCCGCCGGGGAGTTCGGGAACTTCGGCCAGACCAACTACGCCGCCGCCAAGGCCGGGATCGTTACGTTTGCCCGCGTGTGGTCGATGGAGCTTGCCCGCAACGGCATCACGGCCAACGCGATTGTGCCCACGGCGTGGACGCAGATGACTGCGACGATCCCGATCTACGGCCCGCTCACCGCCGGCGCGGCCGAGGGCAGAGACTTCCCAGCGCAGGTGCGACGCGAGCACGCGATCGGCTGGCCCGAGGATTGCGCGCCGCTGGTCGTCTTCCTCGCCTCGGACGCCGCCGCCGGCATCACCGGCCAGGCGATCGGTATCGGTGGTGACAGGCTGACGCTGTATGCGCACTCCTCAGAGCTGAGCCACAAGCTGCGCGACGGCGGCTGGGATGTGGAGTCGATCGCGGCCGAGTGGGAGTCCTCATTCGCGCCGCTCGCGCAACCCTCAGGGGTCACGCTCCCGCCGCTTGATCTCGAGCAGGCCGGCGCATGAGCGTCAACCTCGACGAGATCACCGCCATCGACGTGCATGTGCACGCCGAGCGCAACGAGGGCCAGCCGCAGGATCCGGTCACCAGCGAGGTGCTGGCCGCGGCCGCAAGGTACTTTGGCGGTCACCCACCGCAGCCAACTGCCCAAGAGGTCGCGGATTACTACCGCGAACGCAAGATGCTGGCGGTCATCTTCAACGTCGACGACGAGGCGGGGATGGGCCGCCGCCGACTGGGCAACGGCGAGGTGCTGGAGGCGGCCCGGGCCAATCCGGACGTGCTGATCCCGTTTGCGAGCATCGACCCGCACAAGGGCAAGCTCGGTGTGCGCGAGGCCCGCGAGATGATCGACGCCGGTGTCCGCGGCTTCAAGTTCCACCCCAACGTGCAGCGCTTCTGGCCCAACGATCAAGAGTTCTATCCGCTGTATGAGGTGATCGCCGAGGCCGGTCTGATCGCCCTGTTCCACTCCGGTACCACCGGGATCGGCGCCGGCATGCCCGGCGGCGGCGGCGTGCGGCTTAAGTACTCAAACCCGATGGCGGTCGACGACGTGGCGGCCGACATCCCGGAGCTCAAGATCATCCTCGCCCACCCCTCATTCCCATGGCAGGATGAGGCGCTGGCCGTTGCCGTCCACAAGCCCAACGTCTACATCGATCTCTCCGGCTGGGCGCCCAAGTACTTCCCGGAGATCCTGATCCGCTACACGAACACCCAGCTGAAGCACAAGATGCTGTTCGGCTCCGACTACCCGCTGATCACCCCGGATCGCTGGCTGAAGGAGTTCGCCGAGCTCCCGATCCGTGACGAGGTCAGGCCGCTGGTGCTCAAGGAGAACGCGATCGGCCTGCTGGGCCTGCGCGACTGAGGTTCGGGGCGTGGCCCGCTGGCCACGCCCCTCAAGCAGCGACTCAGCCGGCGGCCGCGAACGCGTGCTCCGCCGCCTCGCTGACGGCCGCACGGTAATCGGCGACATCGTTGCTGCGCAGCCAGTGCTCCGACACCATGCGGTCGACCACCTTGCCCGCGCGATCGAGGTACTCCGCGCGCCCACCCGGATACAGGCGAGCGAGCTGGTCCCGGTTCAGTGGGACCCGGTACATGGGCAGGAAGTGCGAATCATTGTCGGCTGCGTGCTCGGCCGGCGCCCGACCGTAGCGCGCCAGCGGCACGTCGACCTGCACGCTGCGCACACCACCACGCGGGTTGCCGAGCTCGTCACGGGCCACCTCGAGCGCGCTGTCGAACTCAAGCCGCGCGCCGGGCGGCGGCGCCTCACCGCGCACGACCCAGCGGTCGAGATTCTCCATGGTCGCCGAGAACAGGCGCCGCAGCGGAACGTCGGAGATGCCGTAATGCGGTTTCCGGTCGGCTCGCGCGTACGGATGCCCTCGCTCCGCCAGCTGCAGGAGGTTCGTGCGCTGCACCGGCACGCCCAGGTCGGTGTGGGTCGTGCCCGCGACCTCGTAGAGACGGTGCCGGCCCGTCCCCTCGTCCAGGTCGGGCGCCTGCGGGCCGATGTTCCGCTCACCCTCCCCCTGGCTGAGGAACTCAATGACTGGCACGTCGATCGCCCGCAGGCGGCGACGCGGATCACCGACCGGCGCCGGTGGCTCCTCCGAGTTGATCTCAAGGTAACCGCCCCCCTGCCAGGGGCTGGAGATGCCGATCAGGTAACCATCGATCAGCGGCCCGCCGCCGGGGGAGCGCAGCATGTCGTGGAAGCCCTCATTGATGAAGGTGCGCATGAAGCTGCCCAGAAACGACCACCCGGAGGCGTACACGCGCGCGATCGTCAGGTCGCGCAGGAGCGTGCGGTCCGGGTTGCGCAGCAGCGCGGCCACGTCCGAGAAGACCGTCCAGCGGATGCCGTCGTCCTGCGGCCACAGCAGCTGTGCGTAGCGGTCGGAGTTGAACCAGCGAGCGACAGCTGTCGATGAGACCGGGTGGTCTGGCGTGGATCTGCCACGCGAGAGGGCATCTGTACCAGTGCCGACGGCCACGTAAGCGTCACCGGTGCTCAGCACCAGCTCGGAGATCCACTCCCACTGCACGCCGCCGAGAAACGGATGGATGCCGGCGAGGTGCACGACCCCGGAGAAGTCCTCAGGACGCCGGGGCCGCGCGACGAGTGCGCGCGTCACGAACGGCAGGCCGCCGCGCAGCAGGCGAGGTCGACCGCCGCCGGGGCCGTAGAGCTCACCGGTACCGGTGAGGAAGTGCTCCTCCTGGACGTAACCTGCCCGTTCGAACTCAGTCTGCGCGGCGGTTCCGGGCAGGTAGAACGGGCAGAAGACCTCCGCCGCATCGGTGTAGGGGATCTGTTTGATCTCACTGAGCATCGCTCACCACCGGTAGCTCCACGTACGACGCCATTTCGCCACCGGTGTGCAGCGTCAGTCTGGGAGGCGGGTCGAACCCCAGGTGGGTGCGCTGCCGCGGGTCGGCACCGGTCACCACCAGCCGCAGGCGCGATCCCGGTCGCAGGATCGTTGAGGTCGGCAGCAGGTCAAAGACGTGCTCCTGCGGCTGGCCCGGAACCAGCGGCTCATGGTCCTCGCGGAAGCTGCGGTGCCAGGGCAGGCCAAGGTAGTCATACGGAGGCGTGCCGAGCCGGCGGTGGCTGGACCGCAGGCGCCCGTGCGCTCGCAGGTGCACCGCACCTTCAGGTGAGATCTCCTCGAGGTAGGCGAACGTGTCACCGTCAGGCTGGGTCGAGGAGAGCCACAGGGACACCACCGAGTGTCCGGTGATTCGCATCTGCTGTTCCACCGGAGCCGTCTCGAAGCTGAGACCATGGCCGTGCTGGGAGCTCGGCCAGAAGGGTGTCAGCGGTTCACCTGTGACGACCGAGTAGTCAACGTCCAGGTTGGCCTCCCCGGCTGCCTCAGGCGGCTGCCGATTGAGGGAGAGCGCCTCTGGCTCCGCGTGCAGGTACCAGCGCTCAGGTTGCATGCCCGGCACCGGCCAGACGGGGCTGCTTGACCAGCTCCCGCCGGGTGGCGAGTTGTAGGTGTAGTAGTAGACGCGGTCCTCACTGTCGATCCCGTTCTGGATCCCCTTGAGATAGCGGTCGAAGAAGCGCAGGTGCTCAGCGAACATGTCAAAGTCGGGGCTCTGGCAGTGGGTGTCAGAGCCGATGAAGACCTTCACCACGTTGCGCAGGTTCGCCAGCGCGATGAACTGATCGGCGGTGAACTCGTCCATCCAGCCGGTCCAGCGGTACATCACGGGGCCGCGCATCTCCACCGTGTTGCGGAAGGTGCTGAGGCTGCACTCCTCCCAGAAACGGCTGTTCAGTGACTGCGAATGGTCATCACGGAAGGGGATGTCCTTCCAGATGTCGGCCATGATCGAGTTGCCGGAGTGCTCGGCGCGCGCGGCGGCGAGCAGTTCGCCGTGCGGGTCCTCATCGACCGGCAGGCTGTCCACGCCCTCGTCGCGTGGGTCCTCCGGCCGGGTGTGGAACTGTGCCATCAGCCCGCCGCGGCAGACGGAGTCGTAGCGGTTGAAGGTCGTGGCACCGGGGAAAATCGCCTTGAGGCTCGGCGGCGTCTGGATCGCGGCGTTGTCCTGGCTGCCGCCCAGGTAGGAGCAGCCGAGCATCCCGACGTTGCCGTCGCACCAGGGCTGGACGGCGAACCACTCGGTCATGTCGTAGGCGTCGCGGCCCTCCGTGCTGTCCTGCATCCCACGTCGGAACCCGAACGACGCTCCCTTGCCGCGCGTGTCGACGATCGCCAGGACATAGCCGTAGAGCGTGAGCTCGCGCGCGTCCATGTAGCTGGAGGCCGACAGCTGCACCTGACCGTCGGCGTCGAGCACCCCGCGTTGATAGGCGGTGTGGATCCAGATGACGGGGTGCGGCGTGCTGGCCGCAGCGCCGTCAACCACGGGCCGGTAGAGATCGACAGCGAGCCTGGTGCCGTCGCGGACCGCCACGTAAAAGGAGGTCCGCTGCCAGGACTCGTAGAGCCGCTCGGAGTAGCCCTCATAGCGGCCAGGAGACGATACGCGTGTGTTGCTCATGCAGTCCGCTCCCCGCGTCAGATGACGCCGTCTTCCCGCAGACGCTGAGTCCGCTGTGTGTCGTAGCCCAGGAGATCGCTCAGGACCTCGTCGGTGTGTTCGCCGAGCCCTGGCGCCAGGCGCTCAAAGCCGACGCGGGCGTTGCGCAGACGCAGCGGCACGCCGGTCGTGCGCAGACGCGGGATCTCCCCCAGCGTCGGATGCTGCACCGGCATCGTCTCACCTCGCGCCGCCACCCGCGGGTCATCCAACGCCTCGATCGGCGTGCGGATCGGGGCCACCGGGACACCCTTGGCCGCGAGCCGCCGGGCGATCTCATCAGCAGGCAGAGCCGCGGCCCAGGATTCGATCTCCGCGGTCAGCTCAGCGTCGTGGCGCACACGCGCATCACGAGTGGCAAAGCGGGCGTCCTGCAGTAGCTCAGGCCGTCCCATTACCTCAACAAGCCCCTCCACGAGCTTGTCCTGCGGCGCGACCATGGCGAACCATCCGTCCGCACAGCGGTAGACACCGAACGGAGCCAGCCTGGGGAGCGTGGGGCCGGTCCGCAGCGGCTGCCCCAGATCCTGCAGCGCCTGCCAATCCTCTGTGGCAACCAGCGAGGTGAGCACACCCAACATTGAGACGTCGACAAAGTCCCCCTCGCCGGTTCGTTGGCGACGCTGGAGCGCCGAGAGGATGCCGACCACTCCCCAGACGGGCGTCATCACGTCAGCCATGGGGAGCCCGACGCGGATCGGCGGATCATCAGGGCCACCGCTTGTCAGCATCGCGCCGCTGAGCGCCTGGATGATCGTGTCCATTGCGCGCACTCCCGGGTCGGCGTCGGCACCGAAGCCGCTGATTGCGCAGTAGATGATGGCCGGGTTGGCCGCCCGCGCCGCCTCGTAACCGACCCCGAGTCGATCAGCCGTACCACTTGTGAAGTTCTCCACAACCACGTCCGCGTTGCGGACCAGGTCGGCAAAGACGGCCGGCGCCTGCGGATGCTTGAGGTTGAGCGTGACGCTGCGCTTGCCGCGCAGGCGGGTGAGCGACGCCAGCGAGATGTCCTGCGGCCCGGTCGCGGCGAGCGTGAGCCCATCCGGCCCAATGTAGGGCGCATTGCCCCGAGAGATGTCGCCTCCCCGGGGGTCCTCCACCTTGATCACATCGGCGCCCAGGCCGCCCAGGATCAGCGTGCAGAAGGGCCCGGCCAGCGCCCGTGTGAGATCTATGACCCTGATGCCCTCGAGCGGTGCCTGCATCTGTGTGTCCGCCGTCATGACTGCACCCGGTCGGCAGCGGCGATGACACGGACGCGCTCTCCGTCCCACTCGAAGTCGGTGCTGAGGCCGGCCTCTTGACCGATCGTGCGGACGTAGTCGACGACCCGTTCGCCGTCGCCCGGTCCAAGCGGGACCGGGCGTGCAGCGTCGTCGATCCAGCAGGGAATCAGGCCCGCGTCGACCGAGCCGTCAGCGTCCACCAGGCAGTCGACGATGATCGTGTTGCGGCTCTCCGGGTTGAACGGATAGGTGGGCATGTTCGGATCCGGTTTGAAGCCGTAGAGCTGCTCGCGGCGCAGGGCCCACGCGCGGGCCTCCGGGGTGTCGCCCGCGGTCGGGGAGAGCGCGCGGGTGACACTCACGAAGTTCCCAAGCCCGTGATAGATCGGTTTGCCCTTGTAGAGCTCGATGCCGCGCATGATGTGCGAGTGGTGTCCGACGACGATGTCAGCACCGGCGTCGATCACCGCTCGGGACAGGTCACGCTCGTACATCGCGATCTGGCTGCGAACGTGCCCGATCCCCTTGTGCAGGGCCACCACGATGATGTCCACGGACGAACGCACCGCGGCCAGGTCAGAGCGAAGCTCCTCCACGCTCTCCGGCGCGGCGAACGTGTAGATCGTCGGAGGCCCGCCGGGCGAGGCGTGATCGAGCTCATAGTGCGTGAGCACGTTCACATAGGCGCATCCCGCCTTGGACGCGCGGGCCCAACCGTCCTTGGGGCCGACGCAGTTGTAGCTGAAGACCGCGACCGAGACGCCGTTTGCCTCGATCAGCGCGGGCTGCCGGGCCTGGGACAGGTTCATCCCGGCGCCGGTGGTCCGGATACCCAGGTCTGTCAGCTTGGAGAGCGTGTCCTCGATCGGGTCGGGCCCCAGGTCGGCGATGTGATTGCCGGCCAGGGTGGCCACGTTGAAGCCGGCGCGCGGGAGCGCCTCCAGGTGCTCGGGCTTGGCCGGAGGGGCGGGGACATCCGTGCTCTGCACGTGCCCGCGGGTTGAGTGCGGCACCTCCACCTGGCCGATCACAACATCGCCCGCACGCAATGTCGCGGCACTGGGCTCAAAGAACGAGTCGGGATCGGGCTCGTCCAGGATCAAGTCGCCCACGAGCAGGATGCGTGCGCTCACCACCTCACCACCTTCATTGGTCAGATAACCGCGCTCAGGCTCGCGGCGTCATTGCTTGTGTCTGGATCTCGGGGTCGTCGTCCAACTGCCGAGCGACCTCCTCGGTGCGGTGGCAGGCCACCAGCGCACCAGAGTCAACCGTCCGCAGTGCCGGCCGACTCTGCAGGCATTCGTCACCGGCGAAGACACACCGATGGCTGTATTGGCAGCTCTCACCAAGTGCCACAGCCGGCGACACCGGCCTGCGCAGCCGCTCCCGGTCCGCGCGCGATGCCGCGCGCTGAGCGGGATCGATCTCCGGAACCGCCGCCACCAACCCCCGCGTGTAGGGGTGCTGGGGTCGCGCATGGACGCTGGTGGCCGCCCCCATCTCTGTCACACGCCCGCGATAGAGCACGACCACCTCATCACAGAGCATCTCGACCACCCGCAGGTCGTGAGAGATGAACAGGTAGCTGATCCCGCGTGTCTCGCGCAGCTGCACCAGCAGATTGATGATCTGGGCCTGGACTGACAGGTCAAGTGCAGACAGGGCTTCATCACAGATCACCAGCTCCGGCTCCGCGATCAGGGCCCTGGCGATCGCGATCCGCTGACGCTGCCCTCCGGAGAACTGAGCGGGATAGAGCGAGGCGGCGGAGGCGGAAAGCCCAACCGCCTCGAGCATCTCCGCCGTCCTGGCCTGTATCTCCTTGGTTCCCAGCTCACGACCGCGGTGCACCCGCAGAGGCTCGGAGACGCTGTACCCAACGGTCTTGGTCGGATCAAGCGAGCTGTAGGGATCCTGGAAGACCATCTGCACGCTGCGTTTGCGCTCCGCTGCAGCCTCTTGGCTGAGCGTGACCGCGCCCGCCGTGACGGGTGCCAGACCGACGATCGCGCGCGCGATCGTCGACTTCCCGGAGCCGGATTCTCCGACCAGCCCGACGGTCTGTCCCGAACTGACTGAGAAGCTGACGTTGTCCACAGCTCGATGGGCGCGCCCGCGCGGCAGCGGATATTCCACCACCAGGCTGTCGACCGTGAGCAGAGCCTCACTCATGAGGCCACCTCGTTCGTGGGGACGGACCGGCTTGCCGCAAACAGCTCCTCAGAGCGCACGCAGCGCGCCATGTCCGTGGGGCTCACCGACCTCAGCTCAACAGCGGCGGCCGTACACGCAGGCGTGGTGAACTCGCAGCGGCCGGCGAAATGACACCCAACGGGCCAGTCACGTGGGGCTGGCACCGTTCCCGGGATTGTGGACAGCGGACCCCGCTCCTCGCGTGAGCGTGGGCTGGCGCTGATCAGGGCGCGGGTGTAGGGGTGCATCGGCTTCGCGAACAGGTCGGCGCTGGGCGCCATCTCAACGATCTCACCCGCGTACATGACACAGACGCGTGAGCAGATCTCAGCCACAACGCCCAGGTCGTGGCTGACCAGGATCAGCGCCATCCCCGTCTCGCGCTGCAACTGGCGCAGGAGGTCAAGGATCTCCGCCTGAACCGTCACGTCCAGCGCCGTTGTCGGCTCATCGGCGATCAGCAGCTGCGGACGTCCCGCCAGCGCCATTGCCACCGCCACGCGCTGCGCCATCCCGCCTGAGATCTCGTGCGGGTAGCGTTGCGCGACATCCTCCGGATCGAGGATCTGCACGCGCCGCAGCAGCTCGATCGCACGCGCCCGTGCCTCTCTCCGCCCGCAACGGTCGATCGAATGGACCAGGTCCGTCAGGAGCTTGCCGACACGGTAGGAAGGGTCAAGCGCCCGCATCGGCTCCTGGGTCACGATCGCGATCCCGCGGCCGCGGAATTTGCGGTAGACCGACTCGTCGCCGCTGGACAGTTCGGCAGCCTGGAACCGGATTGACCCGTTTGTGATCGCCGTGCCTCTTGGGAGCAGGCCGGCCAGCGCCTTCATCGCGATGGTCTTTCCGCTTCCAGATTCCCCGACGATGCCGAGCGACTCTCCGGGTAGAACGCTCAGGGCGATCCCCTGAATGAGGGTGGTCTCCTCACGGGTTCCGGCCGCGACTGAAACGTTGAGGTCCGTGGCCGTGAGCAGCGGCTCGGTGTCCGCGGCCGGGACGACGGGCGGTGGCTGGTGACGGCGGCGCCGGCGTGCGACCGCAGCGCCGCCGGAGTGTGTCTCGGCAATGGCATCACGGACCACGTCACCGAGCACACCAAAGGCGATGACGGTGAGCGCGATCACCGCTCCCGAGGGGACCAGCTCCCAGGGAGCCACATAGAACTGAGAGACAGCGTCGGCGACCATCCCGCCCCAGGTGGGTGCCGGTGGTGCGGGACCGAGCGAGAGATAGGTGAGGCCGGTCTGAACGCCCAACGCGATTGCGGCAAAGAGCGCCGTCTGGACCACTATCACGCCGCGGCACTGCGGCAGCATGTGACGGAAGATGATGTCCCGCTGGCTGACTCCGATCACCCGGGCAGCATCTATGTAGGCCTCAGAGCGCGCGGCCAGCGCCGCGCTGCGAATCACGCGTGTCACGCCCGCTGATCCAAGGACGCCAAAGGCGATCATCGCCGTCGTCATGCTGTGACCGAAGATCGCCAGGACGGCCAGCAGGATGATGATGACTGGGATGGACATGATCAGATCGGCGACACGCGTGATCACCTTGTCGGTACGACCGCCCAGGTAGCCCGCGGTCACGCCAAGGGGCACGGAGATGATCAGCAGCGCGCCGACTGCCTCCGCCACACCGATGAGGCTCGCGCGCCCTCCGTAGAGGATGCGGGTCAGCAGATCGCGCCCGAGTTCGTCGGTGCCCAGCAGGTGGTTCAGGGACGGGCCCTTGTTGACCACCAGGAAGCTCTGCGCATCCGGACCGCCGCTGGTGATCAGGCCCGCCAACACACATGCGAGGAAGATCAACACCAGGAAGGCCAGCGACAGCACCCCGCGCTTGCTGGTGAGAACGGTCCGGGTGATGCTCTTGGGACGACCAGCGACCGAGCCACCGGCCGAGTCGGTCCCGTCCTGTGGCGCTGTGGGAGCCGCGACGCTCATGTGGTCCGAGCTCTGGGATTGAGCAACCCGTAGGCGATATCCACGAGCAGGTTGATGATCACGACGATCACCGTGAAGTACAGGCCGATGCCGAGGATCACCGGGAGGTCGTGATCGACCGTTGACTGGGTTGCCTGACTGCCCAGCCCCGGGAGCACAAAGACGCTCTCCACAAAGACCGTGCCACCGAGCGTTCCGATGGCGACGACACCAAGGACGGTGACGATCGGCATCGCTGCGTTGCGCAGCACGTGCTTGAACATGATCTCGCGCTCACGCATGCCGTTACCCCGCAGCATCGCGATGTAGTCGGCCTCAAGTGCGCCGAGGATCGAGTCGCGCGCCTGCTTGGCAACCAGTGCGATTCCTGCCAGGCTGAGCGCCGCCACCGGCAGGATTAGATGCTGAAGCCAACCGGACGGCGACTGCGCGATCGTCTCGTATCCGGAGGCAGGGAGGAGTTTGAGCTTGACGGCGAAGGTGACGACCAGCACGGTGCCGAGCCAGAAGCTCGGGAGGGCAAGTCCTGTGAGGGAGATGACGTCCAGGAGCCGGCCGAGCAGACCGCCACGGCGGGCGCTGATGAAGCCGAGCAGCGTGCCGATGATGGCGCTCACAAGCACGCTCAGCAACACCAGTGAGAGCGTCACGCCGAGTCTGCCGTTGAGCAGCGAGCTGACGCTCTCACCGCTGATGATGGAAGTGCCCAGGTGGCCGTGGATGACTCCTTCCAACCACGTCCAAAAGCCGGCAAAGAGCGACTTGTTGAGACCGAGCTGGCGATCCAGCGCCGCCACATTCTGTGGTGTGGCGTTTTGCCCGAGGATCGTCTCAGCCGGGTTTCCGGGGACCAGTGACTCCAGCGCGAAGATGATGAATGAGACGAGCAGGATGAGAGGGATGGCGGTGAGGATGCGCAATCCGATGATCCGCGCCATCCAGCCTCCAGGCATTCCCTCTCTCCTGCTGCGTCTCAACTCAACTCCTAGACCGAAGCCAAGGCCAGCCTAATGCTTACTGCGTTCCCGCTACTTGAGCGACCAGGAGAGCGCCGAGGTCGGCCCCACCGGCAGCGGATTTGGGTTCACAAATGACTCCGTGACGTTCTGGAGCTTCGGCGACACGTAGTTCGGCGAGAGCGCAAGCACGCCCGGGATCCAGGCACCCAAGGCGTTCAACTGGCGCGTGGCCCGCTGGTACAGCTTGGTCTGCGCCGCGCCCGTTGCGCCGTATGCCTTTGAGAGCGTCTTGGCAATGGCGGGAGGGGTCGGCAGATGCGCCGGGTTGAAGATCCCCGGAGGCAGCAGCTGGTTGGCGACCTGGTACATGTCGATACCGGCGCCCGGGAAGAT
Organism: Actinomycetes bacterium; assembly: GCA_021820105.1. GTDB lineage: Bacteria > Actinomycetota > Thermoleophilia > Solirubrobacterales > Solirubrobacteraceae > Palsa-465. Next base: position 14,332 of record JAKAED010000042.1, read on the forward strand.
CACGATCCCGTACTGACCGCTCTGCGCGGCCGTGGCGAACTGGCCGATGCCGGTCGAGATGACAGTCATCTGGGTCTTGATCCCAATTGCCGTGAGGCTCTGGGTGAGGGCCTGGGAGATGGTCGAGTTGACATCGATCAGTGACTCCGTCAGCACTGGCACGGTGAAGCCGTTTGCGTAACCGGCCTGTGCCATCAGCTGCTTGGCCTTGGCCAGGTCATATGAGTAACCGGAGCCCTTCACGTAGCCATTTGCCTTGGGCATGAGGACCTCGGTCGCGGGCGAGGTGATGGAGGCGCCCACAGCGTTGGCGATCGCGCGGCGGTTGAGGGCGTAACCGATCGCCTGACGAACCTTCGGGTTGTTGAGGGCCGGGACAACGTTCTTCTGCCACGGGATGATCAGCTCCCACTGGAAGAACGGCTGCTTGAAGATCTTGAGGCCCGCTGACTGCGCCGCAGCCAGCGTGTTCGGGGCGCCACCGGCGAACTGGACCTGTCCCGTCTGCATCGCCGACAGGACGGCGCTCGGATCACCGATCACCTTCACCTGAACCTGGTTGAAGTGCTGCGCGGAGGGGTTGAAGTAGTGCGGGTTGCGCTTGTACGTGTAGACGCTGTTGGTCGTCGAGGCACCGTTGTCATAGATGTACTGACCGGTCCCGTCGCTGCTGGTCAGCAGGGACGTCGGATTCGCCAGCCCCTTCGGCCCGATGATCTCACCGATGCCGTAGAACTGGTCCATGGTGCCGGGGGCATCCGGGTTGGCCGTCTTGTACCTGACCATCACGGTGTGGCGGTTGGGAGCGGTGATTGAGCTGATCGAGCCCACGTTGCCGACCAACTGGCCGCCGGCCTTGAGGAAGTACCGCATCGACTTGACGACCGCCTGCGCTGTCACAGGGCTGCCGTCCGTGAACTTCACGCCGGAGCGAATCGTCATCTCAAACGCACGGTTGTGCTTACCGACGTACTGCCAGGAGCTGGCCAGATCCGGGACGAACTTCCCGCTGCTGGTGAGGTAGATGAGCGGGTCGTAGTCAAGCGCGGTGAAGACGGATGAGCCTCCGTTGCCACCGAGCGCCGGGTTGAGGCTGATCGGCGGACCAGCGAACTGGACGGCAAGGCTGTTGGCGCGGGACGCCGCGGAGGCGGCCCCGGGAGCGACGCCGCAGACGGCGGCGGCAGCCACGGCAGGCAGCGCACCGTACCTCAGCGGCCGGCGAAGGCTGCGAAAAGAACGCGCAGACGCGTGTACTCGCGAAACGAGCATGAAGCTATCTCCTCTCCTACTTCTCCTCAGTGTCCGGCAGCGCCGGCCGAGCCGTCTATTCGGCTACCTGATACTAGGCTAATGCTGAGATGCAGCATTGTCAAGGGCCCGAATATTCAGGTTCTGTTGAGCCTTTCTCGACCAGATGCGGGCGAGCCTACTGCAGGCTCTGCAGGCGCTGCATGGTCTGCAGCATGACCGTCAGCACGCGCTCACGGTCCTCATCGGGCACACCCTCAAGCAGCTCATCCTGGATCTGGTCGATTCTCAGCAGCGCGGCGTTGACCACGCGCTCGCCCTCCGCCGTGAGCTCTGACCTCAGAATGCGTCCGTGGTTCGGATCCACCGTGCGCTTGACCAGCTCCCGATCCTCCAGACCGGCGAGGATCTCGATCATCGACTGCGGCGTGACCATGGTGCGACGCGCGAGCTGCGCGTTGGAGAGCCCGGGCCGCCGTTTCAGGATTGAGAGCGCGGTGAATTCAGGTACGCTCAGCCGCCACTCCGCCAGGTCGCGACGCATCTCCTTGCGGATACCGTGGTTGAGCCTGCCGATGACGTACACGAGCGAGATTTCAGAGGCGGGACGCTGCTTGAGACTCGACATCGCATTCAAACGGTACCCGACGGTGCACGCGTCCCTGAGCCGTCCGCAACGCTAGGGACTACATTGTCGCTGACCGCAAAACTCGTAGTCGACCGCACCATGCGCGTCGCACCCGTCGACCGACGGCTGTTCGGAGCGTTCGTGGAACACCTCGGACGCTGCGTGTATGACGGCCTCTACGAACCCGGCCACCCATCGGCCGACGCGGATGGCTTCAGGTCGGATGTGGTCGAGCTGGTCCGTGAGCTCGGGGTGAGCACGATCCGTTACCCCGGCGGCAATTTCGTGTCCGGCTACCGCTGGGAGGATGGCGTCGGGCCACGCGAGCTCCGTCCAAGGCGCCTTGACCTTGCATGGCACTCACTTGAGACCAACGAGGTCGGGCTGCACGAGTTTGCGAGCTGGACCGAACTCGTTGGCGCCGAGCTCATGCTGGCAGTGAACCTCGGCACTGAGGGCATCCGCAGTGCCCTATCGCTGCTTGAGTACGCGAACCATCCCGCCGGCACGACGCTTGCCGACAGCCGGCGCGCCAACGGCGCCGAGCAGCCCTTTGGAATTCGGATGTGGTGCCTGGGCAACGAAATGGATGGCCCATGGCAGCTCGGGCACATGACCGCCGACCAATACGGATCGCTTGCGGCCCGCACGGCGTCAGCGATGCGGATGTTCGACCCCGGCTTGGAGCTCGTCGTCTGCGGATCCTCGCACGCGTCGATGCCGACCTTCGGGGAGTGGGAGCGGATCGTTCTGGAGCACTGCTATCCCCATGTTGACCACATCTCCCTGCACGCCTACTACCAGGAGCGCAACCACGACCTCGGCAGCTTCCTGGCGTCGGCTGTGCAGCTCGAGAGCTTCATTGAGGCGGTGGCGGCCACCGTCAAGCATGTCAAGCACAGATTGCGCGAGGACAGGACGATCGGCCTCTCATTCGATGAATGGAACGTCTGGTATCTGGATGAGTTCGAGGCATCAGGCCGTGTCACGGACGGTTGGCCCCGCGCGCCCCGGTTGCTGGAGGACGTCTACACGGTTGCCGATGCGGTGGTTGTGGGGAGCCTGCTGATCGCCCTGCTCAAGCACAGCGACCATGTTCGGGCGGCATCGCTGGCTCAGCTGGTCAACGTCATAGCTCCGATCATGACCGAACCGGGTGGCCCCGCCTGGCGGCAGACGACATTCCTGCCGTTCGCAACCACGAGCCGGTTGGCCGGCGGCAACGTGTTGCTCCCCGCCGTGACCTCCCCCAGCTACGAGACGGCCCTCTACGGAGACGTGGCCGCGATCGATGCCGTGGCCACACATGACACGGAGACCGGCGACACAGCGGTGTTCCTCGTAAATCGCGAGCAGCAGCCCTGCACCTTGACGATCGACCTCCGGGATCTGGGAGCCGCGCGTCTGCTGGAGGCATCCACGCTGGCCGACGACGACCCCTACGCGCAGAACACGCTGCAGCAGCAGACGCGGGTGTCACTGCGTCCCAACGGGTCAGCGAGTCTGAGCGGCGGCACGCTCACCCTCACGCTGCCACCGATCAGCTGGAGCGCCTGCCTGGTCGTCACTCCGGAGCGAGCGTCGCCCTGACGCGCAAAGCGAACTGTCTGAGCAGCAGCGCAACCAAATCCGTGATCACGCGCTCGGGCCATCAACGGACCTGCCAAGTCACGTCACGCGACTTCAAAGAAGCGAATGCAGACCTGCCTGTTTTCCTCCCGAGCCGCGCCTACGAAGACTGACTGAGTAAGCCAGCTGTGGGCAGGCGCATCGGTGCGAAAGACCGGTTGCGTGCGGTAGTAGTACTCGGATTCATCCACATTCTCACCGGCATCCAGCCGCTTCTCAACCTCGCTTGTAGCCCGCCAGAAGCCGCGGTTGACGATGTCGATCAGAGCACCGTCATCAGCGCGCAGCAGGTAGCGAGCATCCAGCTCAATCGTCTGACCACGAGTTGTCGACCAGTCCCCTCCGCCGGCGACAACCTCTCCTCTCAATCGCGGCCCGTCAACCGTGCCACCGGTGATGGGCGTGAACCAGAGTTCCTCGCCCAGCCCATGTCCGATCCGCTCACGTGGCGCCACAGATACACGAACCTCGAATGCAAAGGTCAAGGTTGGTGGGAGCAAGACACGGTCGGGCATGGGCATGGTTACTCGCTGTTTTGTCGAAGGTGGGTAGTGGCTGAGGGGCCCGCTCAGCTGATCCTGCTGGTCACGTCAGCACGACCGCTCACCGAGTGTGGGTCCCAGCCGACGGTCGGGATCGAGGCGAGCAGACGGCGCGTGTACTCGTGTTGAGGGCGATCGAGCACCTCATCAACAGCGCCGCTCTCGACGACGCGGCCGTGCTGTAGAACCAGGACATCGTCACACACTTGGCGTACCACGGCCAGGTTGTGGCTGATGAACACGTAGGCCACCCCGGTCTCGGCACGGAGGCGGTTGAGCAGATTCAACACCTGCGCCTGAATCGAGACATCCAGTGCGGATACCGCCTCGTCAAGAACGATCACGACGGGTGCTCCGGCCAGAGCGCGGGCAATTGCGACGCGCTGCCGCTGACCACCGGAGAGCTCCCTGGGCAACGATCTTGCATGACGTTCGTCGAGACCAACGTGCTCAAGAAGCTCGCGGATGCGCTCGACCCGGTCCTTCGAGCCCAGTTCGGTGTGGAGGCGCAGAGCCTCGTCCAGGCAGCCGACGACTCGCTGACGTGGGTCCAGAGAGGTGTATGGGTCCTGAAAGACCATCTGCAGCTCGTGCCCTCGCCGACGCCGCTCCGCCGAGCCGCGAGCCGGATGAGAGCGATCCCGCCCGGCCACCGCGATTGTTCCTCCGGAAGGACGAACGAGTCCCGTCAGCATGCGAGCGATCGTCGTCTTTCCAGATCCCGACTCGCCCACGATTCCGAGCGACCCGCCACGTGCGATCGCGAAGCTGACATCGTCGACGGCGAGCAACGCGGGCTGACCCTGGCGGCGCCGCTGCGTGTCAAAGCTCTTGCGCAACGACTGTGCGACCACCGCCAGGTCCTCCCGGTCCCTGGGGGCTTCGGGGATCGGCGTCATCCGGCCTGCGCTCCAAGTCCATCGGCCAAGCTGTTCTGCTCGCCGCTGATGTGCAGCCCGCCAAGCCGCTCCTGGGCTCTGTGGCACATGACCAAACCGGTGCCCACCAGCGCGGTCTTGGGCGGCGTCAAACTGCACTGCTCCTCCGCATAGCGACAGCGGGGATGAAAAGGACAGCCGGCGTCGACCTCATATGCAGCGATCGGCCTGCCCGAGATCTGCGGGATCACATCAAGACGGACCGCAATGTCTGGACGTGACTCGAGCAGGGCCTCGGTGTAAGGGTGGAGCGGCCGCGTGAGCGCCTCTGCCGCTGCAACCGTCTCCACGACACTGCCGGCGTACATCACCGCAATGCGGTCGCTGATGGCCGCCGCGAGCTCCAGGTCGTGTGTGATGAAAACCATCGCCAGCTCCCGCGCCCTACGCAGATCTGACAGGAGCGCGATCACCTCTGCCTGTGTCGTCACATCCAGCGCAGTGGTTGGCTCGTCGGCCAGGATCAGATCCGGTTCGGAAAGGAGAACTGCCGCGATCATCACACGCTGCAGCATCCCTCCGGAGAGTTCGTGCGGATACTGGTGGAGGCAGTGCTCGGGATCCCTGATCCGAACCTCCTGCAGCACGCCCTCGGCCCGCTTCATAGCGTCGCTCCGCGGCACACCGAGTTCCCTGACCAACACCTCCGTCAGGAAGTCGCCGATCCGGTGAACGGGATTTATAGCCGCACGGGGATCCTGAAATATCATCCCGATACGGCGCAGCCGCAGCTCCCGCAGTTGGCGTGAGCTGGCTGCACTGAGATCGGCCCCGTCGAACGCGATGCGTCCACCGACCTCGGCACCGGGAGGCAGCAAACCCATGATCGCACGAGCCGTCATCGACTTCCCGGAGCCGCTCTCGCCCACCATTGCCAGCACTTCACCGGGCTCCAGAGTGAGATCTACGTCCCGGATCACCGAGCGCAGTTCGCCCCCGACGGGCAGTTGTACGCGCAGGTGTTCAACCTCGAGCAGAGGACTCATCGTCGGGCCCCCTGTTCGTCACCGGCCAGGCGGTTGCCGATGTAAGCGATGGAGGTCACACAGAGCACAATCACCAGACACGGGTACAGCACCTGAAGCGGATGCCCGTCCAGCAGCGCTGTCTCGTTGTTCACCATCACACCCCAATCCGCCGTGGGCGGCTGGATGTTCAGACCAAGGAAGGACAGCGCCGCCAGGTCGACCAGCGCGTAGCCGAAGGAAACGGTGACCTGCGCCCAGATGATCGACGACACGTTGGGTACAAGATGCCTGGCACACGCAGCAAACGCTGAGACGCCTTGAACATCCAGCGCTGACACGTATGCCTTGTTCCGCTCCCGCATCAGGCCAGAGCGCACCACCCGAGCGATCAACGGCATGTACGCGATCGCCAATGCGATCGCACATGGGAGCAGCCCCGGCCCGTAGAGTGCCACCACCAAGATCGCCAGCAATAGGCCGGGAAAGGCAAAGATCAGGTCCAAAACACGGCTGATAACCAGATCAACCGTGCCCCCGAACCATGCCGAGATGGCCGCCAGCGGCACAGCGATTCCGGTTGCGACACCGACGACGATGGCCGGACCAAGGAGGCTGGTTCTCGCCCCCCAGATCAGGCGGCTGAGCATGTCGCGCCCGAGTTCATCGGTACCGAGCAGATGCGCGCCTGATGGGGTCGCGTTTACAGCCAAGAAATCTTCGGTATTTGGCCGATACGGTGCGACCAACGGTGCCAGGACCGCGGCGATTGCCACCAGCAGCACGAAGCCGGCTGCCGCCATCCCGGTGGTCCCAAGTCGCCGGTGCAAACGTCGCATCAGCTTCGGCGCGACAAGCAAGCGGGTGCGCGCAGACTTCAGGTCTCCGGCCTCAAGCGTGCTCATGCCTCTCGCAAACCCAACCGTATCCGCGGATCCAGGAACGTATATGCGATGTCCACCAGGGTGTTGACCACCACAAACGCGCCGACCAGGATCAGCGCGACCGCCTGAACCGTCGCGTAGTCCTTCTGCTCAACGGACGTCAACAGCAACTGACCGAGGCCGTTCAGGCCAAACGCCTGCTCAACGATGATCGTTCCAGCAATCAGACCGGCGACCTGCAGGCCGCTAACCGTCACGATCGGCAGCAATGCATTACGGAACACGTGCCGGCGGATGACAAGGGAGTTGCGCAGACCCCTTGCCCGGGCGGTCGCCACGTGCTCACCGCGCAACTCGTCTCTCATGCTGGTCCGAGTGACACGAGTCAGGTAGGCGGCGGCCCAGAGAGCCAACGCTACTGCTGGGAGGGTGAGATGCTGGATACGACTGAAGAAGCCAGAGCCCGCACCGAGTGATGGGAACCACCCGAGTTTGAGCGAAAAGAACTCGAGCAGAAGGATCGCTGCGACGAACGTGGGCACACTGGTCCCGACGTTCGTCACAGCCATGATCGTTGCGTCCAGTCGGCGTCCACCGAGCGCGGAAGCAACACCCAATCCGACGCCTGCGATCGTGATCAGGATCGATGCGTAGATGACCAGGTAGATGGTGACCGGCGCGGCCGCTGCCACTCGTTGGGAAACCGGAGTCCTGAACGCGATCGAGGTGCCCAGGTTTCCCTGAAGGGCTCCACTCAGCCAGTCCCAGTACTGAACGTAGAAGGGCTGGTTGAGGTGATATTGCGCTTCGACAGCGTGACGGACCGCCGGTGTCACGGTGTGGTTGCCGAACAGGACCGCGTCTGCGCTACCTGGCGCCAGATACAAGCTGCCATAGATCAAGACGCTGCTCAGGAGCAGCAGGATGACCATCGACAGGAGCTGCCTGCCCAGGTAGCGCAACATCGCCGATCAGCAGCCGCCCACTGAGGCAGCCCACAGGCTCGTCATCGATGAGAAGTCAAGCGGCACCCCGCAGACGCCCTTTCTGACGAACGTGGTGGCTGGGCGGAAGTCAAGCGGGATCCAGGGGAGGTCCTGCATGATTATCGACTGAGCCTTGATCACCAGCTGCGCGCGGGCATTGAGATTCGTCGCAGCACCAGCACTGTTCAGCAGGGAGATGACCTTGGCGTTGTGGTAGCCGTTGAGGTTTGAGATCCCGGTGGGCTGGGCGATGTCGTCATAGATCGCCAAGGGGTCCGGCACCTGGTCATAGTTGACCGTGAAGATGAGGCTGTCACCCTTGCGCGCGGCCGGATCCGTGAACAGAGTCGCGTACTGCTGCGTCGGGACCACGCGGATCACCACATGCAGGCCGACCCTGGCGGCACTCTGCTGAACGATCTGGCCTACGTCGGCAATCTCCTGAGCACTTGACGGAATCGCAACGACGATCGGCTGCTTGGCCGCCGCGCCGGCCTGCTTGACGAGCTTGGCCGCCTCTGCGGTGTTCTGCGCTGCCTTGGCAAGCTTGTTGTAGGCCGCCTGGAACGCCGCTCTGTCATAGGACCAGTAACCGGGAGATGCGTCAGCGAATCCGGCGGCGCCTGCGCCCTGCTCTGCCACTTGGATCAGCGCCTTGCGATCGACGGACATGAAGAGCGCGCGTCGGATTCGTGGGTCGGTGATGGCGCCCTTGGTGCCCACGTCGATCAGTGCCATGACCTCCATCGTCTGCGAGGTCGGGCCGACATAGAGCTTGCCAGCAGTGCTGTTACGCAGCGGCGGTAGATCTGACGCGTTCAGCAGGAACCCACCCTGCAGAGCTCCGGTCGCATACCCATTCGCGATCTGACCCGGGTCGAGCGGCCACTGAAACGTGATCTTCTTGACCTTGGGCTGCAGCGCCTTGTTCCAATAATGCGGGTTGGCGGTCATGACCACACTCGACGTCCCGTTCCAGGACTTGAACTCGTAAGGACCGGTGCACATGAGGCCCCCGGCAGGGGTGCCGAACTTCGACCCCTCCTTCTTGACATAGGCCGGCTCCACAACCGCGCCGCCGAGCGTGGCGAGCTCTGGGACGAACACCGCGTTGGGCGCCTTGAGCTTGATCGTCACCTGATATGGCCCGGTGGCGGCAATAGAGCTCACGTCGGCGAAGAACGGTGCGTACGAAGATTGCGCGGATGCTTGGAGGTTGCGCTTCAGGCTGAAGACGACGTCAGCAGCGTTCATCAACGTGCCGTCCCAGAAGTGCACACCGCGGCGAATCGTGAAGACGACTGTGGTTGGAGTCTTTTGGGTGAAGGACTGCGCGAGATTCGGAACCGTCTTCATCCCGGGCTCCTGACGCAGAAGCGACTCACACATATTCGGGATGATGATGTCTTCCGGATAATCGTTGAACTTGACGGGATCCATGGAAGACGGCGGGTAGGGCAAGATCGACCATGTCAGCGAACTCAGGCTCTTGGTCGCCGGCGCATTGATGACAGCTGAGGCTGCGGCGGCAGTCGCTCTGGGCTGCGCGGCAGCCGCGACGCCGGCACCTCCAGCAGTGATGATTGCGGCAACCGCAACTGGCACGACACCACGTCTACGCAACAGCGGTGCCCATGCGACCTCTCGCATCCTGTTCTCCCTCTTTAGACAGTAGCTTGGCTTCAATGTCGAAAGCCGGAACCGCGCCGCCTCACGTGCCGAGACAGCCCTTCGGCGAAGACTCCAGCTTCAGCCCTCCGACGCAGATGAAACCACCTGACAAAAGGTTTGTCAATGGCATTGATCTTGTCGCTTTCGGCCTACTGAAATCAAGATCAGACGCTTGGCGCGCGGTGCACGATGGCCCCGTCGACGATCGTCATGAGGACAGGCACCTCAGGCAGGTCATCCGCCTCACACTCGACCGGGTCCTCGGCGAAGATGGTCAGATCCGCCCAGAGCCCCGGGCTGATCCGCCCCTGCAGGTGTCCTTGGCCGACAGCCTGCGCAGCCCAGACGGTGTAGCCCTTCAGAGCCGACAGCCCGTCGATCGCCTGGTCGTCGTATGGCTCCCGGGTGCGTTGGCGGGGAGGGCGACGCAACCGCGCTGCGGCCATCCCCTCACGAGGATCGAAGGAGGCAACGGGCCAGTCTGAACCCAAGGTCAAGAGCGCCCCCGACTCAAGCAGGCGCTTCAGCGGGAAAGCCCTGCTGCAGCGCTCTTGACCGAGCCGTCGTGACCAGTTGTCTGATCGGTCTGGCGATAGCCACATCATGTGCTGTGCCTGCATCGACGCGGTCACGCCCTCAGCAGCGAAACGCGGGAGATCACGCTCTTGGATCGTCTCAATGTGCTCGATCCGATGCCTTACAGTCCCCGCGGCCGGAGCGGATCTGTATGCCTCAAGGGCCTCATGCACGGCCCTATCACCGCAGGCATGGGTCACGCACTGAAAGCCGCGGCCCGCGAACTCCGCCACCCTTTCTCTGTAGTGAGTTGGATCGGGCCAGAAGGGCGACGTGCCCTTGCCCTCCGAGTCCGGTTCAAAGAGCCAACCGGTGCCGGAGTCAATTACACCGTCGATAAAGAACTTGGCCACCCCGGCACGCCAGAGCCGGCCGCTCGCATCCCGGTGGTTCAGGTACTCGCTCCACTCCTCGGCCGGTGTGTCGGGGTGAATCCAGAATGGCGCTACGCAACGGAGCACAAGGTGGCCGTTGGACTCCAGCGCTCTGAGGGTCCCATGCGTTGAGAGCGTCCCGCCCATGAGGTGGGTCCCAGTCAGCCCGACGGCAGCCATCCGGCGCAGGTTCGCCACAGCCATCTCATAGAGCTCATCGGGTGTGACGGCGGGCGCAGCCTCCTGCAAGAGCTCGATGGCAGCCGCTTCCCTCAGCTCACCCGTTGGACGACCATCTCTGCAGACGATCTCAGCATTTGAGTCGAACGTCTGTGGACCGTCGATGCCAGCCCGCATAAGTGCTCCGGGCGACGCAACAGCGGTGTGAAAGTCCATGAATCTCAGAAGTGTCGGAGCTTCCCGACCGGCTTCGTCAATCAGCTCTCCGCCTATTCCGGTGCCCGCAAATGCGTTGTAATCGAGACCCCACCCAAAGACCCATGACTCGCCACCACAACGCATGCGTTCCTGAGCGACGGCGGCGCGAATCTCATCCAATGATCTGGCCCCGCTCAGATCCAGGCCGCGCATCCCTGCGTTCGGCAGGGCATGGGTATGGCTGTCATTCAACCCCGGCACCACGGCGGCACCATGAAGATCAATCCTCTCGGTAGCGGACCCTGATAGCGCCGCAATCTCTGCGTCGGAGCCGACGGCAACGATCATCCCGCTCTTCAATGCAACCGCGGAGGCATACGGACGGTCGGCATCCAGTGTGCGGATCCGAGCGCCCATCAGGATCAGGTCGGCTGCGGTCAACGGAGTCAGGCCGGGCCCACAGCATCGACTATCTGTGCAGCCATGGCGAGTGTCCGACGGTCAGCCTCATCACTCGCGGGAGCACTCCGGGACGAGAAGATCGCCACCACCGCGTCGCGCTCAAGGTCTACGTAGATGTACTGACCGTGAATCCCGATTGCGCAGAGAATGCGCTGATCCAACTGCGGCTGATACCAACAGCTGCGATACGCGCCTTCAGGAAACAGATCCGCAAAGTCCCCACGTCGCCAGTGGGCGGAATTCACTCCAGTCAGCATGTCGTCGACGAATTCGGCGGAGACGATGTCCGCTCCTCGGTCAGCAACGATCCGTCCGATGCGCGCAAGATCACGCAACGTGGCGGAGATGCCTCCTGCCGCACGGGCCAAACCGCGCTCGTCGACGGTGACCGTCGCGTCAGCCTGCGCCCCCATCGGCATCCAGATGTACTGAGACAGCGCGCCAGCGTAGGACATTCCAGCCGCCCGCTCGCAGACCCAGCCAAGGAGGTCCGTGCTCGGTGAGAGGTAGTTGAAGCGCTCGCCGTGCGGTGATGCGGGACGCATTGACGCGAGGAAGCTCCCCAGGTCAATGGTGGCTGGATACGGTCCCCATCCCCCCGCCGCCCCGTAAACGTTGAAGTCCGCATCTGGAGCGTAGTCCTCAACGAAGTCCAGGCTCGCGGTCATGTCGTCCACAAGCAAAAGCTGCGGATCCCTGGCCAGGGCGCGGGCAATGGCGATGCGCTGCCTCTGCCCGCCCGAGAACTCGTGGGGGTATTTCTACACGCTATCCGCCGGCAGACCCACCATCTCCAGCAGCTTCTCCACCCCGGCGATCAGCTCTAGCGGCGAGAGCTTGAGGTGCACG
>JAKAED010000043.1 GCA_021820105.1 Actinomycetes bacterium
CGTCATTTGGCGCGAACTGAATGGCGAGGTCTACCTCACTCAAAGCAGAAAAGTCGTTTGGATTAAGATGAGCGAGTGAAAAAGCCAGGACGTAATGCATCTCCGCATTCGTCGGATCGATGCCGACCCAGCGTGGGTCGGCATCGCTGCCACCGGGCATCAGTGCTTCGATCCAAGCATGCGTGTCGACCTCAACCGAGGCCGCGCCCAGTTCCGCCGCGTCCTGCTCTCCGGCCACGTAGAGGTAGCCCGACACATATCGTGCGGCGATGCCGCTACTGCGCAGCAGATTCAGCCCGAGATGAACAAAGTCCTGACACACCCCCGCCTGAATGTCCAGAACGTGGGAGAGTGGTGAGTCGACAAAGGTGGCGCCCTTGCGGTACTCGAGGCGCTTGGGGATGAGCTCGGTGATCAGCAGCAGAGCTTCAAGGGGCGTTGCGCACGTCATCAGGTCGGCCCTGAGCTCTGTGAGCAGCGCATGACCAGAGGCATCTTCGGTCTGGGCCAGGAACTCGGCTCCGATCTCTCGGTATGTCGCAGCACCAAGCTCTTCCCAGCTGGTTCCGGCCGGCTGCGGCTGATGCTGGGTCGTGACGTGAGCGCGAGCGTCGATCACCAGTTCACGGTGCGGGCGGGTCACCTCGAACTCCACAACCTCGGTGCCGAAGTAGTCCTCGTGGCGATAGAGCCGGACATCTGGGGTCAGCCGCACCGTGAAGTCGTCGACATGTTGCCGCCCATTGGCCGCTGGCCGCACCCGCAGCGAATTGATGTTGTCCACGACATCAGCGTCGTACAGGTACCGGCTCAGATACCGGATGGAGAAGTGCATCACGCGAGTGTTATCGGCTGTGGCGGTCATTCGGTCGCGGATGTTCCAACCGGAACGCGGCAACGGTCGCAGCCACCGTGAAGTAGCGCTCGTCGATCTCACGATCAATCACCTCGAGCTCGTCCTGCACGCTCACGAGGATTTGAAAGAGACGCTCCGGTCGGACAGCTGTGCGCTGCTGCAGCTCCAGGTCCGCGATCAGCCGGCCGAGTCTCAACACGGGCGGTGCCGAGCGCGGGGCCGGGTCCGCGGTCTCCAGTGCCTCGCGCAGATACTCAAAGGCTGCGAGGACCGACCCCGGATATTGGCTCTCGTAAAGCAGGAAGCTGCTGACGCTCTCAAGCGTGGGTGCCCGCCGTAGATGCCGGCGGAAGGCCTGAAAGCCGCCGACGGCGTGCAGCAGTGAGAGCGCCTCCGACTCATGCGTTTGGGGCGGGGAACCAACTGCGGCGGGTTCCTCAGCGACTGGAACCGCGACGCGCAGCATGCGCAGAACCATGTCAGCCTCCTCAATGCGCCCGCCGGCGTTCAGGAAGGAACGTGCCTCGTCGCGGAGCATCGTCTTCTCCAGAAGGCCCCAGAACAGAGCACAGCGTTCCTTCACCTCCTGGTAGACGGAGTAGGGGCCGGTTGCAAGGGCTGCCTCCAGGTCGTAGCGGCTCAGCGATAGATAGAAAGCATTGAGCGCTTCCCACATCTCAGCCGAGATCACGTCCCGGAGCGTCCGCGCGCGCTCCCGAGCACGGTAAACACAGGAGACCACAGAGGCGGGGCTTTCGGTATCCAGTGTGAGCAGTGGTGCGATCTCCCGGCGCCCCAGCGGACCTGCTGGTGCGAGGCTGGCACTCCCTGCAACGGCTACCTCGGCCACCTCCTCTCCAGGCGCCGGCGGCTTGGCTCCGATGACCGCAAGGACGCCGTTCCAGCTGAGCGCGATCCCGGAACGGCGCGCCCCGGCGCTGCCTTCACCCCCGGCAACGTCGGCGTGGAAGGCGCCGTCGAGCATTCGTGCAGTCTGCTCCGCTCGAGTGAGGTCGCGACCGAGCCAGAAGAGTTCCTGTGCAATCCGCGCGAGCATCGCTACTGCTGCTGCTGAGCTTGACCATGCCAGCCGCCAAAGCGCACGTCCGGGAGCTTCGGCGGCTCGCGCGCAGCGACGCCGGCCTGTAGCGGTTCGGTCAGCTCGCCGTCGTCCAGTACCCAGGTGTCCTTGGAGCCTCCCCCCTGTGAAGAGTTGACGATCATCGAGCCCTCCTTTAGTGCGACACGAGTGAGGCCGCCGGGCACGATGCGGAGCTCCTCGCCAAAGACCGCAAACGGCCTGAGGTCCACGTGTCTTGGCGCCAGTCGGCCGTCACTGGTCTCAGTCGGCGCGGTCGAGAGATGCACAAGTTCCTGCGCGATGAAACGGTCGGGGTGCGCCTGAATCACGCGCGCTTCCGCTGCAAGTTCAGCCGCACTGGCCTGAGGTCCGATAAAGACGCCCTTCCCGCCAGATTCGGAAGTTGGCTTGATCACCAACTCGTGCAGGCGGTCCAGCACGCGGCCCCGCGCCCGCTCGTCACTCAACAGGTAGGTCGGCACGTTCTCCAGAATCGGCTCCTCGCTCAGATAGAACCTGATCATCTCCGGCACGTAGTGGTAGATCGCTTTGTCATCGGCCACGCCAGTGCCGATCGCGTTGGCGATCGCGACCGCCCCGGCGCGGTAGGCGCGCACCAGTCCCGGCACGCCTAGTACCGAGTCGGCACGAAATTCGAGGGGGTCGATGAAGTCATCGTCCAGACGGCGGTAGATCGTGTGGACACGTCGCAGACCCGCGGTGGTGCGCATGTAGCAGACCGAATCACGAACCACCAGGTCCGATGCCTCAACCAGCTCGATTCCCATCTCACGGGCCAGGAACGCGTGCTCGAAGTACGCGCCATTCAAAGGACCTGGCGTCCATAGCACGACCGTTGGCTCTCCCTCAGGGGCGGGCGCGACGGCCTGCAGCGCCTCTAGCAGGAGCGACGGGTAGTGCTCCACCGCCCGCACCCGCTGGCCCGCGAACAGCTCCGGCATCAATCTCGTCATCGCGAGCCGGTTCTCCAGGACGTAGGAGATGCCAGATGGGGTCCTGACGTTGTCCTCCAGGACTCGCCAGCCGCCATCCCCGCCCCGCACCAAGTCGCAGCCGGACACGTGCGCGTACACACCACCGGGTGCTCTGATCCCATGTACAGGTCGCGCGAAGCTCGGACGGCTGACGATCAACGACCATGGAACGACCCCGGCGCGCACAATTTCTCGACCGTGGTAGACGTCGTCGACGAACGCGTTCAGGGCGCGAATCCGCTGCGCCAGTCCGCGCTTGATCACCCGCCACTCCGCCGCCGTCAGGACCCGCGGGACCAGGTCCAGAGGGAAAGGACGGTCGCGGCGCGCTCCATCGGTACCCGCGACCTCAAAGGTGATGCCCTGCTGCATGAAGATCGCGTCGCGTCGGCGCCCGGCCTCCTGCAGCGCGGTTGGACCCATCCGTCTGAGTGTTTCGACCAGTGCCGCCACGTGCGCACGAGGTTCGCCACCGTGCTCCAGGAGCTCGTCGCAGCAGCCTTCGGGGATCAGGTAGCCGTCTGTCAGAAGGTCCGTGGGCATTCTCGGCCAGCTTAAGGTGGGAATCTGGCCAATCACCATACGCCTACGGCCAATTCGCATGTTGTCGATCTGTCCAGGTGGACAAATCAGAGGCATCTGATGGTCCCGCGGCGGCCTGCCTTCGCCCCCATTAATCTTCTGGCGGTGAAGCTGCTGATCACAGGTGCGGCCGGCATGTTGGGCACGGATATGCGCGCTGCCGCAGCGGAGGCCGGACATCAGGTGGTTGCGTGCTCGCGCGCCGACCTGGACATCACGAATCGTGAGGCAGTGGCGGCAGAGGTGGCCGCTGCACAGCCGGACGCGATCATCAACTGCGCCGCCTACACGAACGTGGACGGAGCCGAGTCCGATCCAGACGGCGCAGGCGCAGTTAACGCCTCTGGACCGCGACACCTCGCGCAGGCGGCGACCGCGTGCGGCGCATGGCTCATTCACATCTCCACCGACTACGTATTTGACGGCACCAAGACCCTGCCGTATCTCGAGTCAGACGCCACGGCGCCGCGCTCCGTCTACGGTGCCACGAAGCTGCTGGGCGAGCAGGCCGTTGCCCTGGCTGCTCCTGACAATCACACGATCGTGCGGACCTCATGGCTGTTCGGGGCCGCGGGCCCGTGCTTTCCAGCAACGATGTTGAGACTCGCGCGCGAGGGCAAGGCGCTGACGGTGGTTGACGATCAGGTCGGGTGCCCGACGTTCACAGGTCATCTGGCTGGCGCGCTGGTACGGCTCGCTTCGGTGGCACGGATCCCCGGAGTACTCCACGTGGCCGCCTCCGGTGAGTGCTCCTGGTATCAGTTCGCGGTGGAGATCATGCGCGAGACCGCGACGCCAGTGCAGGTCACGCCCTGCAACACCGATCAGTTCCCGCGTCCGGCGCGCCGTCCCGCGTACAGCGTGCTGCGCTCAGCGCGCCCCGACGCGCCCGTGCTTCCTGATTGGCATGACGGCCTCCATCAATATCTGAAAGTGAGGGAGCTGGCGTGAGACTGCTGGTAACCGGCGGCGCAGGCTTCATCGGCTCCAATTTCGTGCGCCATGTATGCGCGGAGCGCCCTGACTGGGAGGTCGTCGTCTTTGACCTGTTGACCTACGCCGGCGATCGTCGCAACCTCGCGGGGCTGGAGCAGGTGAAGCTCGTACAGGCCGACATCTGTGATGAGCCGGCGATTGACGCGGCCGTGGCCTCCGCGGACGCAGTGGTGCACTTCGCGGCCGAGTCTCACAACGACAACTCGCTGCACTCGCCCTGGCCGTTCGTCCAGACCAATGTGGTTGGCACCTATCAGCTCCTGGAGTCGGTCCGCCGGCATGAGAAGCGCCTGCATCACATCTCGACGGATGAGGTCTACGGAGATCTGGAGCTGGACGATCCAGCGAAGTTCCGACCCGATACGGCGTACAACCCCTCCAGTCCGTACTCAAGTACCAAGGCGGCGTCCGACCTGCTCGTGCGCGCCTGGATGCGCAGCTTCGGTGTGCAGGCGACGATCAGCAACTGCTCCAACAACTACGGCCCCTACCAGCATGTTGAGAAGTTCATCCCTCGGCAGATCACGGAGATCCTGGAGGGCCGACGCCCGAAGCTCTATGGCTCCGGAGAGAACGTGCGCGACTGGATCCACACTGAGGATCACTCCTCCGGCGTGCTCGCGATCCTGGAGCGCGGACGGATCGGCGAGACCTATCTGATCGGCGCCGACGGAGAGCGCAACAACCGTGCCGTCGTGGAGCTGATCCTCGAGTTGATGGGGCGCGAGCGCAACGACTTTGACCACGTCAACGACCGTCCAGGACACGACCTGCGCTATGCGATCGACGCATCAAAGCTCCGTGAGGAGCTCGGCTGGCGCCCACGCTACAACGACTTCCGTGCCGGCCTGGAGGCGACGATCGCCTGGTACCGGGCCAACGTTGCTTGGTGGCATCCCCAAAAACTGGAGACCGAGGCCAAGTACCAGGTGCTGGGCCGTTGATGCCGGGGCCGGCCAGCTTCGTGCTTCCTGACTCCTTGGCTGCGCGTGATTGATCCGCTGGCGAGTCTCGAACACGAGATCACGGAGTGCCGACGCTGTCCGCGTCTGGTCGCCTGGCGGGAGGAGGTGGCGGATGTGAAACGGGCCGCATTCCGGGACCAGACATATTGGGGTCGTCCGGTGCCGGGATTCGGGGACCCGCAGGCGGCAATTGTCGTACTCGGCCTGGCTCCAGCTGCGCACGGGGGCAATCGCACAGGGCGGGTCTTCACCGGCGATCGCTCCGGAGACTGGCTGTTTCGCGCGCTCTGGCGTGCCGGCCTGGCCAACCAGCCACACTCGGTCGACCGTGACGACGGCCTGCGGCTCAACGACTGTTTTGTGACCGCCGCGGTGCGCTGTGCGCCACCGGCGAACAGGCCGAGCTCGGAGGAGCGCGACACCTGCCTGCCGTGGCTGGCGGCGGAGCTGAAGCAGCTCCCCAGGGCGCGGGTCATCGTCTGCCTGGGTGGCTTTGCCTGGGAGGCTGCGCTGCGCACTTTCACCGTGCCACGGCCATGGCCGCGGTTCAGCCACGGCGGCGAGTTCACGTTCGAATCAGATTCGGCAGGTCAGCTCAAGCTGCTGGCCAGCTACCACGTCTCACAGCAGAACACGTTTACCGGCCGCCTCAGCGAGGAGATGCTGGACCGGATCTTTGCGCGAGCACTTGAACTTGCATGACAGACTCACGGCTTCCCCAGCTGCAGGATCTGTCGTGAACTATCGCCTGCGCCAACTGTTCGTCCCATACCGCGGTGTCTTTGCCCGGCGCGACGCGCGGCTGCTGTTCGCTGGGCTGACCATCTCCTCCACCGGTAGCTGGGCCTACAACGCCGCACTGATCGCGATGATCTATGAGCGCACGCACTCCGTTCAGTGGGTGGGCGCGGCCGGCCTGGCGCGATTTCTGCCATCGCTGATCTTCAGCTCCTACAGCGGCGTGGTGGTGGAGCGCAGCGAGCGACACCTCGTCAAGGTGCTGGCCAACGTGCTGGCCACGCTCTTCCAGGTGGTCCTGACCATCGTCGCACTCACCTCCGCGCCGGTGATTCTGGCGCTGGCCTGTGTGGCGCTGACGGCAACCTGTGGCACGTTTGAGAAGTCGGCAGTGGGTGCGACCATCCCCGATCTGGTTCCCGAGTACGACCTGGTGCCGGCCAACACCCTGGCGGTGTCGGTTGACAATCTCACCACCATCGTCGGGCCCTTGATCGGCGCGCTGATCCTCCTCATCAGCTCGCCGGGTGTGGTGTTTGTGGTGAACGCCGCGACCTTCGCCGTCGCCGCGCTGCTTGACGCGCGCATCCACCACCGAAACGTCAAGGTTGATGTCCGCGAGTCGGGTCTGTTGGGTCCGGTGCGGCAGATGACGGTCGGCCTCAGGGCGATGGCGGCAGCACGGTCAGCCCGAGCTCTGGTGGTCGTCTATGCGCTGATCAGCTGCGTCTACGGAACAGACAGCGTCCTCTTCACCAGCGTCTCCGTCGATCGGCTCGGCACCGGTCCGGATGGCGTTGCCTACCTGCTCGCCGGTCTGGGCATCGGGGGGATCCTGATGGCCGGCTTTGTCGACCGCCTGGCCGCGCGTTCACAGCTCGCGTGGCTGATCATTGGTGGCGTCGCCGGCTACACCCTGCCCACAGCCCTCCTGTTGGTGGTCCGCACGCCCGAGCTTGCCGTGGCCGTCCAGGTCGTGCGCGGCGCCGCGATCCTCGTCGTCAACGTGCTGGCGGTCACCGAGCTCCAACGTGCCGTTCCCAAGGACCTGCTCGGACGTGTGACGGGCGCCTTCTGGACGCTGATCGTGGGGGCCACAGCCATCGGTACAGTGCTGGCACCGATCCTCACACAGCAACTGGGGCTCAACCTGGCGCTCGTGATCATGGCCGTTGGACCGCTGCTGGTGGCGTCCCTCGCGCTCCCGTCGTTGATCGCGATCGGTCGCGAGACCGCAATCGCCAGCCGCCGGCTCGCTCCGCGCGTGCTCCTGCTTGAGCAGCTGGGAATGTTCGCCACTGCTCGCCGGGCTCTGCTCGAGCGGCTGGCCGCTCACCTCGTGGATCGTGACTACGCGGCCGGCACCCCGATCATCCTTCAGGGCGGGCCGGCTGACTACCTCTACGTTCTGGTTGAGGGGACCGTCGAGGTCAGCTCGTCGGGTGAGAACGGAGGCACCTCACGGCCGATCAGGACGATGAGCGCGCCGGCCTATTTCGGTGAGCTCGGCATCCTCGCGCAGATGCCGCGGACGGCGACCGTCACCGCGCTCACTGACTGCCACTGCGCACTGATCAGCGGCGCGGAGCTCTTGGAGGCGATCATCGGCGTCTCAGCCTCCAACACGTTGCTTGAGGGTGCGCGGTCGAGGCTGTCCACGACGCATCCCTCCGTGGTCCCGGGGGGAGAAGTCGCCGCGACCGCCTGATTCGGGATAGGCTCGCGGAAGCGTGAGGAACTGGTTCGCTTCCTACCGGGTCGTTCTGGGCATTCGTGACCTGCGCCTGCTGTTCGGCGGGCTCGCGATCTCCGCGACCGGCGGCTGGGCCTACAACGCCGCACTGCTCGCCTTCGTCTTCACCCGCACCCACTCATTGGCCTGGGTTGGCGCCGCCGGCTTTGTCCGCTTCCTGCCATCACTCGTGCTCAGTCCCTACGCGGGGGTGGTGGTCGAACGCAGCGATCGCTTCCGGCTGCTGTTCGCAACCAACCTCCTGTGCATGAGCTGGCAGTGCCTGCTGGCGGTTGTGGCGCTCCTGCACGGACCGGTCGTGCTGGCGCTGCTGCTCGCCGCAGCGTCCGCAGCCACCGGGGTCTTTGAGATGCCGGCCGTTGGGGCGACGGTCCCGATGCTCGCCACTGAGAGCAACCTGGTCGCGGCCAACGCGCTGCAATCCACGATTGACAACCTGGTGATCGTGCTCGGGCCGGCGCTGGGTGCGGTGCTGCTGGTTGCCGGGTCGCCGCCGATCGTCTTCTTCTTCAACGCGGCCACGTTTGGCGTCGCTTCTCTTCTCGTCACGCGCATCAGCTTCCGCAGCGCCAAGGTCGACGTGACCGAGGGTGGAAGCGCCGGCGTCTGGCAGCAGTTGGGCGTGGGTGTCAAGGCGATCCTGGGGGCCAGCTCGGCGCGGGCCCTGGTCGCACTGTGTGCGCTTGTCAGCTTCGTCTACGGAACGGACACGGTGCTCTTCGTCGGCGTCTCAGCGCACAAGCTGGGCACTGGGCCCAACGGATTTGGCTATCTGGTTGCAGGTCTGGGAGTGGGCGGCGTGCTGATGGCCTCGACCGTCGACAAACTCGCCTCGCGCACCAACCTGACCTGGGTGATTCTGGGCGGTGTGGCCGGCTACACGGTGCCCACGGCGCTGATGACGGTGATTCACTCGCCCGCGCTGGCGGTGCTTGTCCAGGTCGCCCGCGGTGGGTCCACGTTGATCGTCGACGTGCTGGCGCTCACAGCGCTGCAGCGAGCGGTTCCGACTGACCAGCTTGGCCGGGTGATGGGCACGTTCTGGGCGTTCGTCATCAGCGCGATCGCGCTGGGAACGGTGGTGACGCCTGCCATAACAAGCAGCATCGGCCTTGACGGCGGCCTGTGGACGATGGCCATTGCGCCGCTGACGCTTGCCGTCTTCGCTCTGCCCGCACTGCGGCGCGTGGATGGTGAGACGCGGGCAGCGAGCGTCGCGCTGGCGCCGAGGGTCGCCATCCTGGAGCAACTTGGGATCTTCGCCTCCGCCAGCCGACCGCTGCTTGAGCGTCTGGCAGGAGGGGCCGAGGAGCAAGCCTACGAGCCCGGAACGCAGATCATCACCCAGGGCGAGGACGCCGACTATCTCTACGTTCTGACTGAGGGCACAGTCGATGTCACCTCCAGCGGCGAGGCCGGCGGCGCGCCCCGTCCGATCCGCAGCATGCAGGCGCCGACCTACTTCGGTGAGATCGGCATCCTGCGGCACGTGCCCCGCACCGCCAATGTGACGGCCGCCTCCGAGTGTCAGTGCATGCTGATCGAGGGGCAGGCGTTGCTCGACGCACTCTCCACCGCCAACCCGTCAAGCGCGCTGATCGCCCGCTCCGCCTCGCTGCTGGCGGTCACGCACCCGTCTGCGCGACTGGCGGAGGAGCCGACAGCCGCCGCATAGCTCTACGGCTTGGCGATGGTGATCGGCGCCGGCGGCTTCCAGTTCGCGCATGGAGGCCGGTACGTGACGCCAGGGACGTAGGTTGCCCACTCACCTGGCGTGATCGGGGTGCCCTCCAGCGCACAGATGCGGTTCACAACCTGGTACGGGCGGTAGTGCCAGAAGGTGAGTCGCCGGTCGCCGCCGGCGGCTGCCAGCGTGTTTCCGCTGGGGCTGAAGGCGAGCGCGGTGATCGGTCCCGTGGTGGTGCTGAGAACGGTGTCGAGCGTCGCCTTTGCGGGTGTGGCCACGCCCCACAGCCACACCTCACCGCCCGCGGTGCCGGTCGCCAACGTCCGACCGTTGGGGCTGAGCAGCAGCTGCGTGATGGGTGTCTGCGGCCCCAGCAGCGGGCTGTTGCTGAGCTCCTGGGGTGCTGACGGGATCGTCAGGTCCCACATCCGCACGGTGTGATCGGCGCTGGCCGCAAAGAGCGTCCGGCTGTTTCCGGCAAAGGCGACCCCCGTGACCCAGCGCGTGAAACCCGGCAGTCGCGTGATCAGATGCGGATGGGTCGGATCAAGCACGTTCCACAGCCAAACCCGATGGTCGGTGCCAGCGGCCGCGAACAGCTCCCCATCAGGGCTCAGTTCAGAGCTGAGCACGCGGGTTGCTGCCTGCGTCCGGCGCAGCGCCACGTCTCCTGCGTGCTGATCGAACACGACCGGGTTGCCCGAGGGTGTGAAGGCGGTGGTGGTTGTGCCTGTAGTCGTGGTGCCGGTGGTGAGCGTGGTGGTCACGCCAGTGGTGGTCACGCCGGTGGTCGTTGTGCCGGTGACCGTCAACGGTCTGAGCCAATAGGCCAGCGGTGGAGACGCGGAGAGCGGCGCCGCAAACCAGGAGCCGACGGGAGCTGGACGCCACTCGTCCACGATGTCCCATTGATCCACGTGCCCCGTGGCAGTCGTTACCGCCAAACGGGGAGTGGTCGGCGAGTAGGTGAGGCCCGTGATGGTCGAGGCGAACCTGTGCGCACCGGGAGGCGGGAACTGCCAAAGCAGTGTCTCGCCACTCTCGTTGGCCGAGATCAGTCGCCGGTCGCCGTCTGTGAAGGCGACACCGGTCGTTGCTCCAACCTGCGGCAGGCTGCCGATCAGCTGCCAGCCAGAGGTTGACCAGATCCGGACGGAGCGCGCGGCGTCGCCCACCGCCAGATAGCGACCGTCACGGCTGAAGCCCAGCGCTTTGACACTGCCTGGACCGCGCAGCAGCACCGGACCGGCCTTCAGGTTGCCGGTTGCGCCCAGCCTCCAGATCTCAGTGCCCCCGTCGCGTCGCCCCACGGCGATCGTGCGGCCGTCAGGGCTGTAGGTGACCGAGGTCAGCGTGACCGGCCCCACCCTCCTCACCAATGGGTGGGACGGGGCAACGCCGTGCCAGAGGACGATCGTTCCCCGTCTGCCGACCGCCGCGAGCGTCTTGCCGCTGTGGCTGAAGCTGAGTGCCTCAAGCGCTGGTCGTCCCGGTGCGATGAGCCGCTGAGCCGGACGCGGATGGGACGGATCGGTCAGGGACCAGCGCTGCACGCTGCCGTCCGCATCGGCCGCCGCCAGCACGGTTCCGTGCGGGTTGAAGGCGAGGCCCCGCACCGCGGCGGCTCCTGCCCGCATGAGCCCGATGCGAAGCGGATGCTGTGGCGCGGTCAGATCCCACAGCGCGACCCGGCCGTCACTGTCTCCGACCGCCAGGAACCGTCCGCTGTCGCTGATCGCGACCGTGTCCAACTGCGCGCCCGGCTCGGCGGCGGAGATGGTCGCAAGCGGCGTCAGCTGCGCGAATCTGAGCGAGAACAGCTGCACCCGCTCGCCTGTGCGGTAGCCCACCGCCAGCCGGTGCCCGTCATCACCCAGCGCCAGCACGGATGTCCCGGCTCTTCCAAGCATCCTTGTTGGCAGCTCACCCGCGCCGATGTCAATCAGCGCCGCGTGCGCCTCGACCGTATGCGAGAAGCCGTAGGCGGTCAGTGCCAGTTGCATAGCCAGGGACGGGTCGCTGTGCTGCAGGTCGCGCGCCTCGACCGCCACAAGCCGTGAGAGCGCCTGGTTGCGCTGGACCTCTGTCGTGTGATGCTCGCGGGAGGCCACGCCCGCAAAGATCGTCATCCCAACGGCGAACAGCGCCAGCCCGCGGATCATCCATCTGGGGTATGTGCGCCGCCTGGTCATGGCGGCTCGCATGTTAGGCGGCTGCCCCGCCAGCGCCCGCTGCCTGGGGCGCTAGCCTCGCCATCAGGTGAGCGCGAGCCCCTCCATGTCAGCGCTTGAGGCTTTCAGTCCCGTCACCCGGGAGTGGTTCGAGCGCGCCTTTGCGCAGCCGACTGCGGCGCAGGCGCAGGCCTGGCCGGCAATCGCCTCCGGGGAGCACGTGCTGCTCTCCGCCCCGACCGGCTCCGGCAAGACGCTGGCGGCCTTCCTCTGGGCGATCGATCAGCTGGCGCGGGAGCGAGGGAGCGAGCCCGGCCGCCGAAGCAGCGGCGAGGCGGCCGCGACTCAGGGCATCTCCCTGGTCTACGTCTCGCCGCTCAAGGCTCTGTCCTATGACATCGATCGCAACCTGCGGGTGCCGCTGCGCGGCATCGGCGCCGAGCTCAGCGTCGCGGTGCGCTCCGGTGACACCCCGCAGCGTGAGCGTCAGGAGATGCTGCGCAATCCGCCGGAGATCCTGATCACCACGCCTGAGTCGCTCTACCTGATGCTCACAGGACAGGCGCAGAGGCTGTTCGCGCAGACCCGCTGGTGCATCGTCGATGAGATCCACGCGGTGGCCTCCAGCAAACGCGGTGCCCACCTCGCACTCACACTCGAACGCCTATCGCAGGTGGTGAAGCGCTCCAGCCCCGGCCAAGCGGAGCCGCAGCGGATCGGACTGAGCGCGACCCAGAACCCGCTTGAGGAGGTGGCGCGCTTCATGGTCGGGCCCAGCCGTCATTGCCGGATCGTCGACGCCGGCGTGCGCAAACAGCTTGACCTGAAGATCCAGGTGCCGGTCGAGTCCATGGTCGCTCCCGGAGAGACGCCCGGGGCGCCACAGCTCGATCCGCTTGCCGGCGGCACCGAGCCGACGGTCAACTCGATCTGGCCGGCGATGTACCCGGAACTGTTGAAGCTCGTCCGCGAACACAACTCCACGATCATCTTCGTCAACGCGAGGCGTGGGGCGGAGCGGTTGGCGCTGCGGCTCAACGAGCTCGCCGCCACAGAGGATGAGGAGGCCGGGCGGCCAGTGCGTGAGATCGCTCGCGCTCACCATGGCTCGCTTGCCCGCGAGGAGCGCACGGTCGTCGAGGAGCTCCTGAAGGCCGGCGAGCTGCCATGTCTGGTGGCCACCTCCTCACTCGAGCTCGGGATCGACATGGGCGCGGTTGACCTGGTCATCCAGGTGGAGTCGCCCAAATCGGTGGCGCGCGGCCTGCAGCGGATCGGGCGCGCCGGCCACAACGTTGGTGACGTGAGCCGCGGGCGGATCTTCCCGAAGTTCCGCGCGGATCTTTTGGAGTGCGCCGTCGTGGCGCGCCGGATGCGCAACGGCGAGATTGAGACCACCGTCGTCCCGCGCAATCCGCTTGATGTGCTGGCACAGCAGATCGTCGCAATCGCCGCGGCAGCGGAGACGGCGGGTCCGGCCTCGGCGTCAGGCCAACCGGCCGACGCGGAGGCTGGCAGCGCACAGGAGGGGACCGGTGGCACGGTCTCGGTCGATGAGCTCTACGCGCTTGTCACCCGCACCCACAACTACGCGGAGCTGTCCCGCGCCTCCTTTGAGAACGTGCTCGACATGCTTGATGGCCGCTACCCGTCGTCCGAGTTCGCGGAGCTGCGGCCACGGATCGTCTGGGACCGAGTCGGTGGCACGATCAGGGCCCGCAAGGGTGCGCGCCAGCTGGCCGTCACCAATGCCGGCACGATCCCCGACCGGGGCAACTACCTGGTCACGCTGCCAGACGGACGGCGCGTCGGCGAGTTTGACGAGGAGATGGTCTATGAGGCCCGTCCCGGACAGACGTTCCTACTAGGCGCCTCCACCTGGAGGATCGAGGAGATCGGCCGTGATCGGGTGATCGTCACGCCGGCGCCGGGGATGCCGGGGGCTGTTCCCTTCTGGAAGGGGGACAGCGTCGGGCGGCCCAGTGAGCTCGGTCAGGCGATCGGCGCCTTCAGCCGCTGGGCGGTGGATCAGGATCCAGCTGCGCTGGAGGCGGAGTACGACCTTGATCGGCGCGCCGCCCGCAACCTCGTGGACTTCCTGCGTGAGCAGCGCGACGCCACACGCGTGCTGCCCAGCGACACGGCGATCGTGGTCGAGCGCTTTCGTGATGAGATCGGAGACTGGCGCCTCTGTGTGCTGAGCCCGTTCGGAGGCCGCGTGCACGCGGCCTGGGGACTGGCGCTGGGCGCGCGCATCCGGGACGAGCTGGGACTTGAAGCCGACGCTATCTGGTCAGACGACGGCATCATCGTGCACCTGCCTGACGCTGAAGAGCTCGATCTGCAACGGCTGACGGACACCGTCCTGATCGACCCCGATGAGGTAGAGGACCTGGTCGTCAGCGAGCTCTCGGGCAGTGCGCTGTTCGGTGCTCGCTTCCGGGAGAACGCTGGTCGCGCGCTGCTGATCCCGCGCGCCTACCCTGGCCGTCGCACACCGCTGTGGCAGCAGCGCCTCAAGGCGCAGTCGCTACTCGAGGTGGCGTCCAAGTACGGGGAGTTCCCGATCGTGCTCGAGACCTACCGTGAGTGCCTGCGCGATGTCTTCGACCTGCCGGCACTGAAGAAGATTCTCTCTCAGCTGCAGCGTCGCGAGATCTCCCTGGTCGACGTGGAGACCGCTGTTGCCTCGCCAATGGCCTCCTCGCTGCTGTTTGACTACGTCGCCACCTACATGTATGAGGGGGACACGCCCAACGCCGAACGGCGTGCGGCGGCGCTCTCCCTGGATCGCGACCTGCTGCGCGAGCTGCTTGGCCAGGAGGAACTGCGCGACCTGATCGACGCCGGCGCGCTGGCCGCGGTCGAGTCTGACCTGCAGTGGCTCTCTGAAGATCGGCTGGTGGCTACACGTGACCAGTTGCATGACATGCTGCGGACGCTGGGTGATCTGAGCGAGTCGGAGCTCGCCGCGCGCGTAGTGCAGGGAGTGGCCCCCCAGCCGATGCTCGAGGCGCTCCGGGGGGAGCGCCGGGCTGTGCGGTTGCGCCTCGGTGGCGAGGATCGCTGGATCGCCGCCGCCGACGCGGGCATGTACCGGGACGCGCTGGGTGCGGTGCCGCCCGGCGGACTGCCGGAGGCATTCCTTGCGGACGTGCCCGATGCGCTCAAGCGGGTCGTGAGCCGCTATGCGCTGACTCACGGACCGTTCCTCACGACCGATCTGCGCGCGCGCTACGGCTTCGATTGCAGCGCCGCGCTGGCGCTGTTGGAGGCTGAGGGGGACCTCGTCCAGGGTGAGCTGCGCCCCGGCGGCAGCGGCCGGGAGTGGTGCCACCGCGAGGTTCTGCGGCGGTTGCGGCGCGCCTCGCTCGCGGCCCTGCGCCGTGAGGTGGAGCCTGTTGACGCGGCCGCCTTTGCCCGTTTCCTGCCCAGCTGGCAGGGCGTTGATCGTCACTCACCGGCCGGCGCAGGGATCGATCGCCTGCGAGACGTGCTTGTTCCCCTCCAGGGGCTGGCCCTGCCAGTGGAGGTTTGGGAGCGTGAGGTGCTGCCACGGCGGGTCGGCGCATACTCGCCCAACTGGATGGATCAACTGTGCGCTGCCGGTGAGGTCGTCTGGCTCGGTGCGGGCGCGCTTGGGCGCTCGGGTCGGGTGGCGCTCTACTTCCGCGAGGAGGTGCCGCTCCTCGGGGCCCCGGCCGCAGTCGAACCCCCGGGCGGAGAGCTCCATGCGAACCTGCGTGAGCGGCTCGGTCGTGGTGCGGCGTTCTTCACGGATCTGTTGGTGGACGTCGGCGCTGAGATCACGGCCACCGAATTGCAGGAGGCGCTTTGGGACCTGGTCTGGGCCGGTGAGGTGACCAACGACGCGTTTGCGCCACTGCGCGCCCCACGGCTATCGGTGGCTCGGACGCAGTCCAGCGCAGCTCGGGCAGCCACCCGCCGCAGCCGTTATGCCCGCCGCGCGCGTTCGACGTCGGCCCAGGTCCAGGGCAGATGGTCGCTGACCTCGCCGCTGCTCGGCCAGCTGGGCGACCCGGCAGGTGCACGCCGGGCGCGCGCGGAGCTGTTGCTGGAACGCCACGGCGTGCTGACGCGCGAGCAGGTGCTCGCGGAGGGGGTGCCGGGTGGCTTCAGTGGCATCTACTCGGAGCTGACGCAGCTGGAGGTGTTGGGGATCGCGCGTCGCGGCTACTTCGTGGAGGGCCTGGGTGGCGCCCAGTTCGCGATTCCGGGAGCCGTCGAGCGGCTACGCGAGCGCAGCAGCGCAGCCGAGCAGGCGGTGGTGCTGAGCGCGGTGGACCCGGCGCAGGCATACGGCGCCGCGCTGCCTTGGCCAAAACGCGAAGGTGCCAAGAGTCCGGCGCGGGTGGCCGGCGCCCAGGTGGTGCTCGTTGCGGGCGAGCCCGTGCTGTACCTCGAGCGTGGTGGCAAGGGGCTCGTGACGCTGGTCAGCGCGGAGGATCCTGTGGGTGGCGAGCGCCTCGAGCTTGCGCTCGAGGCGCTCGCCACCCACATCCGCGCCGGCCACGGCGCCGTTCGCAAGCTCGCGCTCGAGAAGATCGACGGTGAGCCGGCGATCTCCTCGCCGCTGGGGCCCGCGCTGCGGGCGCACGGCTTTCAGGAGGGGCCGCGGCGGCTCACGCTGGGTGCCTGAGCTGCGCAGATATGCCTGAGGGCGACACGATCCTCTGGGCGGCGACGCGGATCCGCCCGGTCCTGGTGGGGCATCCGATCGAGGTCGCCCACACGCATGTCCGCTTCGCCAAGGATCGCTGGCCCGAGCGTCTCGGCGGTCACACGGTCGCCGCTGTTGAGACCCACGGCAAGAACCTGTTCATCGTCTTTGACAACGACCTGCTGCTGCACTCCCATCTTCGGATGACGGGCGCCTGGGACGTGCGCCCCGTCGGTGGTCGCTGGCGCCGCGCCGCGCGACGCGCCTGGTTGGTCCTGCGCGCGGGTGAGAACGAGGTTGTCGAGTACGACGGACCGGTGCTGGAGCTGATGACGGCCGCTCGTCGCCGTTTCGATCAGCGCCTGGCGGCGCTCGGGCCGGACGTGCTGGCCGATCACTTCGACGCCCCTGCCTTCCTCAGGCGGTTGCGCTCCACCGACCCGCAGCGCACGCTCGGAGACGCCCTGCTGGACCAGCGCATCCTGGCCGGAATCGGGAATATCTGGAAGGCGGAGAGCTGCTGGGAGGCGGCGTTGGATCCGTGGCGGCGGCTCAGCACCCTGACCGACGAACAGGCGCTGGCCCTGGTCGAGGGGATCCGGCCGCGGATGCTGATCTCGGGAACTCAGGGACACCGTGCCGTGCCATCACGCATCTACGGTCGCGCCGGCCGGCCCTGCCCGCGCTGCGGCGCGCTCATCCGCGCCCGAGGCC
Organism: Actinomycetes bacterium; assembly: GCA_021820105.1. Classification (GTDB taxonomy): domain Bacteria; phylum Actinomycetota; class Thermoleophilia; order Solirubrobacterales; family Solirubrobacteraceae; genus Palsa-465. Next base: position 17,220 of record JAKAED010000043.1, read on the forward strand.
AGGGCGATGAGAATCGCACCACCTACTGGTGTCCCGGTTGCCAGCATTGAGAAACTCGTGTGACGAAACGGATTGCACTGCGTAGTACCGGTGTGAGGCTGGGATTGGCCACAGGTGGAGAGCAGGTCACCGACCAGAGCTGGGAGCGCTTCGAGGCGCTCTATCGCTCGAGCCGCGACGACCTCTACGCATACGTGCTCACCCTGCTGCGCGACCGCGCGGCGGCAGAGGACGTCACCGCGCTGGCGTTCGAGCGCGCCTACCGCCGCCGCCGCACCTTTGACCGCCACCGCGGCGAGGAGCGTGGCTGGCTGTTCGGCATCGCCCGCAACGCCGCCCTGGACGAGCTGCGCCGGCGACGCCGCACAGCGACGCTGCTGGTCGACCCGGAGGACGTCTCCGACGCAGAGCTCGTCAACGACAACGACGAGGATCTGATCGTGCGCCGGGCGACCGTCCGCGAGGCACTCAATGCGCTGGCCCCGCGCGACCGTGAGCTGATCGCGCTGAAGTTCCACGCGGGCCTGACCAACACCGAACTCGCCGCCGTGCTTGGCGTCAGCGAGTCCAACGTCGGCACGATGCTGCACCGCGCCGTGCAGAAGCTGAGGAGGGCTGTCAATGCGCCCGTTTGACGACACACCGATGGAGGACGAGGATTACGGTGACGTCGCGCTGCAGATCGCCGCGGTGCGTGAATGGCCCCGGGAGGAGTTCACCCGCGAGCTGGACGCCCGGGTTCAACAGCGGTTCGCCGCTCCTCCCGCTCGCGCGGCATCCGGCCGGCGCATGTTCCCGGCCCGGCTGCCCCGCTGGGCCGCCGGGCCGGCTGTGGCCGTGGTGGCGGGGGGTGTCGCGGCGGTGGTCGTGCTCACGGGCGGCGCTCCTGGCCAGCTGAACCTCACGGGTAGGCAGAAGCTGCCGGTCCTCGCCCAGCACGCGGCGCAGAACGGGCTGGCCACCTTCGCGCCCAAGTCCGAGCCGAGCCCAACCCCCCGCGCTTCCGCGTCGGTCAACGCTCCCGGTGCCGCCGGCGGCACCGCCGCCACCAGTAAGACGGCCGCCAACCCCGCCGTCTCTGCGCTGGCACCCGTGACACTCGCCGGCCGCCAGATCCAGTCAGCGCAGATCAGCCTGACTGCTTCCAACCAGCGCGTCTCCCAGGTGGCAAGTGAAGTGATGGGCGTCGTCTCCGCCGAGCACGGAAGCGTGCGCGACTCACACATCACCCAGGCCGCAAGCAACGCGGGCGGCAGCTACGCCACCCTGTCCCTGAGCATCCCCACCCCAAACCTGCAGGACGCGATGACGCAGCTCTCCCGCCTGCGGTACGCCTCTGTCAGCTCCCGCACCGACGCCAGCCAGAACGTCAGCAACCAGTACAACAATGACAGGCGACAGCTTGCGGATGCCAGAGCCCTGCGCAGCTCGCTGCTCAAGCAGTTGCAGAGCGCCTACACACAGGCGGCGATCGACAGCATCAAGGCTCAGCTGAAGCTGGCCGAGCAGCAGATCACGAGCTGGGAGAACACGCTGAGTTCGCTGCAGCATCGGATCGGCTACAGCACCGTCGAGGTGCAGATCAACGCCAGCTTTCCTGTGCCGGTGCCGATCGATCACTCAAGCACCTTCACACTGGCCCGCGCCGGACACGACGCGCTGCGGGTGCTTGTCGTCTCAGCCGGCGTTGCCCTGATCGGGCTGGCTGCGGCTGTCCCCGCCGGCCTGGTCGCGGCGCTGCTGGTGTGGCTATGGGTGTGGCTACGCCAGCGGCGCCGCGAGCATGCCCTGGACACCTCTGAGTGACAGAGAGATACGCTCTTTCGGATGGAAGAGCGGACCGATCACGAGCCTCATTCACGGAGCGACACGGACACTGAAGTTGGACTGAGCCGGGACGGCCGGGAGCCCGAGTTCTCGGCCGGAGGAGTGGTGCTCAGGGGAGATGAGATCGTGGTGATCGTCCCGACTCGGCGCGGGCCGGGCGGCGGGCGGGTCCTGGGTCTCCCCAAGGGGCACCCGGAGACCGGTGAGTCGGCGGCCGAGGCTGCTGTGCGGGAGGTGCGAGAGGAGGCCGGTGTCTCCGGCACGCTGCGGGAGTCGCTCGGGGTCGTTGAGTATTACTACGAGCGCCGCGGCCGCCGGATCGCGAAACGCGTGGAATTCTTCCTCATCGAGTACGGCGACGGTGATCCGGCCGATCACGATCACGAGGTGGAGCAGGCACGCTGGATGCCGATCTCGGAGGCGCTCACGGCGCTCACGTACCCGGGCGAGCGGGAGATCGTGGCAAGAGTCATGTCACGAACCGGCACGGAACGGTAGGCTGAGTAACGTGCGCGTACTCAATTTCTACTCCTCAGTCTTTGCCGACCAGCTGCGCCGAGGCCGCAAGACGGCCACGATCCGGCTCGGCGACAAATCACACAAGTACCGCAAGAACGACTGTGTGCTTGTCACAATCGGCTACCAGCATTCCCCACGCGAGAAGATCTTCAACGCCGTGATCGACCAGGTCGAGGTCAAGCGCGTGCAGGACCTCTCGCCTCGCGACATCGAGCACGACAACCCGGAGTTCCGGCGCGTGGACGAGATGGTCCACTTCCTGGAGCAGATCTACGGGCGCAAGGTCTCGATGGATGACACCGTGACGGTGGTGCGCTTCTCTCAGATCATTGAGAACCCGCCTGAGCTCCGTGATCGCATTCACGGGCTCGGTGGCGCCAACAACTGATATCTGCGCCTTTGGCGTGATCCGAGGCCGACGGTCAGCCGGCCTCGGATCTATCGCGTTCAGCGCGGGAGCAGGACCCTGTTGATGATGTGCACGATCCCATTCGTGGCGTGGAGGTTGACCTTGATGATCCGTGCACCATTCACGTATGCGTGACCGCCCATGACCGTGAACTTGACGCGCTGGCCTGCGAGCGTCTTGGCGGAGTGCAGCATCTCAACCTTGCTAGCCGGCAGCTTGCCGGGGACCACGTGGTATTCGAGCACCTTGACCAGCAGCGCCTTGTCCTTGCCGAGCTTTGTCAGCGTGCTCTTCGGGACCGCCGCAAAGGCGGCGTTGGTCGGAGCAAAGACCGTCAGCTGCGTCTTGCCGCTGAGTGCCTTCACCAGGCCCGCCTTCTTCACGAGCGAAACGAGGGTCGAGAGCTGCGGGTCGGATGCTGCCAGCGCGACGATGTTCTTACCGGCGGGAGCCATGCCGGCCGCCTGTGCGGAGCCTGCCAGGGGCGCGGCCAGTGCCGCGGTCGCTGAGAGCATCACCATCAAGCGCTTCATATCTGTTCCTTCCGGGTGGTTGTTTGACACACGCCGACAGATACGAACCCCCGCTCGGTGCCGGTTGCACAACCGATCCGGGTCCTGCGCTCGTATGTAGGCAGAATGTCTCTGCTGCCGAACATCGCGAACCGTGGGGATGGCGACGGCCAGTCGCAACCTCCGGCTCCACGTGAACGCAGGCGTCAGGACGCGCGTGCCGTCCGCGCGCTGCGTGCTCATGCGCCAGAGGCCATGGCGCTGGTGATGGAGGCATGCGGTCGCACCGTGCTCGGATATCTGACGCAGTTGCTCGGGGACCGCGCAACTGCTGAGGACGTGCTGCAGCAGGTGTTGCTCGAGGTATGGCAACGGGGGCCGAGCTATGACCCGGATCGAGCAGGGTTGACCACCTGGGTGCTGACGATCGCGCGCTCCCGCGCGATCGATGAGTTGCGTCGGCGGGTACCGGAGCCGATCGATCCAACCGGGCTGGCGCTCCGCGCCGAGGCTGAGGCGCAGAGCGACAGTGAGATCGATCGTCTGCTGGAGCAGTGGCGGATGGCAGGGCTGCTGGCACGGCTCCCGCGTGAGGAGGCGAATCTCCTGCGTCTGCGTTTCTATGACGGCTTGAGCCAGAGCGAGATCGCCGAACACACCGGCATCGCGCTGGGCACGGTCAAGGCGCGCATGGTCCGCGGCCTGTGCCAGCTGCGGGATCTGGTTGAGGCCGAGGAAGGGGTGAGCGTGGGCTGATGAGACTCCCTGCAGTCATCAGCATCAATCGGCGATCGCGAGCACGTCGCCGCGCGGCCGAGCTGGTTCTTGAAGGTGCGGATCCAGCGCAGCTGGATCCGCACCTGGCGGCGGAGTTCGGTGCGATGCGGGCTCTGGCGCAGACGCTCGAGGAGATCCCCGGCAACGCCTGGGAGAGCGAGCTCGGGCCGGCGCCACGGCGCGCGATGCCGAGCCGCAGCGGCGCCGGACCGGTCCCGCGCAGGGGTGCCTGGGCGCGGGCGGTTACGGGAGCGGCGGCCACGGCAGGTCTGGCCGGCGCGTTCCTGGTGGGCGCCCTGACGCATCCCTGGACCAGAGTCAGTCCTGCCGGCGGGGGCGCGGGCGGTCCCCACGTGGTGCTCACGCCGGTCAATGCGCCGGCCGGTGGTGGCCGCGCGGTTGCGTACATGCTCGGCAACGGTGGTCGCATGCGACTGCGCATCGAACATCTTCCGCCCTCGCCTCCCGGCACCTACTACGAGCTGTGGTTGATGACCAGCACAACTCACCTTGTCTCGGTCTCCAGCTTCAGGGTCGGCGCCGACGGATCCGGGGTGCTCAATCTGATCCTCCCCGACAACCCGTCCGCCTACCGGTATCTGGACATCTCCGTGCAGCACGTGGGCAGGGGAGCCGCCATCTCCCAGCAGAGCGTCCTGCGCGGCGTGATCCCGGCCTGACTCAAGCTACGCTGACCGCAAAGTGCCAGAGAGCGATACCGCAATCAGTGCCAGGGGGATCTCCAAGTCCTTCGGCGAGGTCAGCGCCCTGATCGGAGTGGACCTCGACGTTCAGCGGGGCACCGTCCTTGGCCTGCTGGGACCCAACGGCGCCGGGAAGACCACGCTCGTCAGGATCCTCGCCACGCTGCTCAAGCCCGATGCCGGGAGCGCTCAGGTCGCCGGCCTGAAATTGCCCGGTGAGGAGGCCAAGCTGCGCGAGCGGATCGGTTTGGCCGGCCAGTACGCAGCGGTGGATGAGAACCTCACCGGTCTCGAGAACCTCACGATGGTTGGGCGCCTGTACGGCTCAGGACGCGCGGCTGCGAGAGCTCGCGGCCGGGAGCTGCTCGAGCAGTTCGATCTGGTGGAGGCGGCCGCCCGGCCGGCCAAGACCTACTCCGGCGGAATGCGCCGGCGCCTTGACCTGGCCGCCGCGCTGGTCGCCAGACCCAGCGTCCTGTTCCTGGACGAGCCGACGACCGGCCTGGATCCACGCAGCCGCCTGGACCTGTGGGATGTGATCGAGACCCTTGTGGGCGAGGGCGCCACGGTGCTGCTGACGACCCAATACCTGGATGAGGCTGATCGGCTCGCCGACAGGATCGCGGTGATCGATCACGGCCGCGTGATCGCGGAGGGTACCTCTGACCAGCTCAAGGACCGGGTGGGGGGTGAGCGGCTGGAGGTTCGCCTGGATGATCCTGCGCAGGTGCAGGCGGCGGCCAGCGCGCTCGCCGCGATGACAGCCGAGGATCCGGCTGTGGAGGACGGCCTGGTGCGGATCGCGATCAGGCGACGCAACGGTGCGATCGTCGAGGCGGTGCGCCGCCTCGACGAGGCAGGCGTCGGCGTCGATGACATCGCGCTGCGGCGCCCCACGCTCGATGACGTGTTCCTGGCACTCACCGGCCATGCGGCCGAAGAGGAACAGCCGGAATGAGGAGGCTTCTGTCCGACACACTGGTTGTTACCCAGCGCAACCTGATCCGGCTCCCGCGCGCTCCCGAACTGCTGCTCGCCTTCACCCTGCAGCCGATCATGTTCGTGCTGCTGTTCCGCTACGTGTTCGGTGGCGCGATCAGCGTCCCGGGCGTCTCCTACGCGGAATACCTGATCCCCGGGATCATCGTGCAGAACATCGCCTTTGGCGGGTTCGTGACGGCACTTGGCCTGAATGAGGACATGCAGAAGGGCCTGATCGACCGCTTCCGTTCACTGCCGATGGCGCGGGCGGCGGTGCTGGCGGGTCGCACCTCGGCTGACATCGTCACCAACTGCCTGGCCATGACGATTCTGATCCTGACCGGTCTGATCATCGGCTTCTCCTTCCAGACCAGCGTTCTGCACGTGATCGTCGGACTGATCCTCGCTGTGACGTTCGGGTACGCCTTCTCCTGGGTGTTCGCCTTTCTCGGCTTGATCGTCAAGACACCTGAGGCCGCCAACTCCGTCGGCTTCCTGGCGGTGTTCCCGCTGACCTTCATCTCCTCCGCCTTCGTGCCGGGTCAGTCGCTGCCCACCCCGTTGCGACAGTTCTCCGACGTGAATCCCTTCACGATCATCGTCAACGAGCTTCGCTGGCTGTGGACCGGGCAACCCTCACCGGATCAGCTCTGGCAGGCCTTCGCCTGGGTGGTGTTCATCCTTGTGGTCTTCGCGCCACTGGCGGTTCAGCGCTACAGGCGTGCCGCCGGCCAGTGAGACGTCGGTCTCCCGCGTCGGCTCAGGGAACCGGGATCAGGAAGGCCACGTGTGTCGTTCCGGCTGGACTCACCCTGACGTTGCGCTCCTTCACGAGCCTGTTCCCGGCGTAGAAGTCGAACTTGAGGCTGCCTGATGCAGCGATCTGGAGGCGGAAGCGGCCGCGACGGATCTGCGCCATTGCCAACCAGGGGCCGCCGCTGCGGTGCACCACCACCCGGTCGCCGCGGTCGTAGTTCTGAGTCCGGCAGCGTCCCGGGAACGGGCCGCCGCACACGCGCAGGCGACCGACGACCGTCGGCCAGTTCAGGCCGGAGACGGGCCTGGCCAGTTCGGTGATCTGCCTCACAACCGGCCTGCCGAGCCCCAGGCGCTGGACATGGTCGTTGGTGAGCTCATTGCAGCCGCCCGTGTCGACGGTCACTGCCACGCTCGGGCCGGACCGATAGGAGAAGGTCGCCACGTCCAGGCTGAGGTCACTGTAGGGACAGTTGTATGAGCCGTGAGTTGCCGGGATCGCATCAAGCTCGTGGACGAGTCTTGCAACCTCCGCGCGGTCACTGGTCGCACCCGCGCCCCGCAGGGCGAACTGGGGCTCGCCGGCGCTCGCGTTCATTCCGTTGTAGCGGCAGACGACCAGGGCCTCCGCGCCGCTTGGAACCAGCATGCCGGACATCCCGGTACGTGGTGTGGACGGCCAGATCCGACCGCGATCATCGCTTGGGCAGCTGGGTTTCACTGCGCGAGCGGCGCTCCTCATGGACTTCCCCGCAGCCGGTGGTGCCGATGCGACTCCGGCGGCGGCAACGATGATCGCCAGCGCTATCCGGAATCGGGGGTGGACGCGGAGCCGGAGACCCCGTCTTGCCGCTGGGGAGCGCGTCTGAGCCATATATCGAGACTACGCCTGGCCCGATCAGGCATCACAGCTGCGGAGCGCCGGCAGTACGCCCTCCTGCCCACAGCCCTTTTTGGCACTCTTCACACGAGAGTGCCAAAAAGGCTTGACAAAGAGCTATAGTGCGTGCAGTTGGCACTCTCATGTAGAGAGTGCCAAGCAGCGTAAGCATCAATCTCAAGGGAATCAACCCGGAGGCTCCATACATGGCTCTCAAGCTCAAGCCCCTTGGCGACCGCCTGATCGTGCGTGCGATCGAGGAGGAGGAGACGACCGCCAGCGGCATCGTCCTCCCCGACACCGCCAAGGAGAAGCCCCAGAAGGGCAAGGTCCTCGCCGTAGGCGACGGCAAGATCAACGAGGAGACCGGCAAGCGCACGCCGCTCGACGTCGAGGTCGGCGACGAGGTCCTCTACAGCAAGTACGGCGGCACGGAGATCAAGGTCGAGGGCGAGGAGCTGCTCGTCCTGCGCGAATCCGACGTGCTGGCCAAGGTCCAGTAAGACCAGAAACCTTTCAGGAGAACCAGAGACAAAATGGCTCACAAGGAACTGAAGTACGACGCGGAAGCCCGTAACGCCCTGCAGGCCGGCGTTGACGCGGTTGCCAACGCCGTCAAGGTCACGCTCGGCCCCAAGGGCCGCTACGTCGTGATCGACAAGAAGTTCGGCGCCCCCACGATCACCAACGACGGTGTCACCATCGCTCGCGAGATCGAGGTTGAGAACGTCTTCGAGAACCAGGGCGCTCAGCTCGTTCGCGAGGTCGCCACCGCCACCAACGACGTTGCCGGTGACGGCACCACCACGGCCACCGTGCTTGCTCAGGCGATCGTTCGCCAGGGCCTCAAGAACGTTGCGGCCGGCGCCAACCCGCTCGCGCTCAAGCGCGGCATCGAGAAGGCCGTCGACCAGGTCGTCGAGAACATCGCCAAGCAGTCCACCCCGGTCTCGGGCAAGGACCAGATCGCCCGCGTCGCGACCATCTCGGCCGGCGACGAGGAGATCGGCGACGTGATCGCCGACGCGATCGACAAGGTCGGTAAGGACGGCGTCGTGAACGTCGAGGAGGGCCAGACCTTCGGCATGGACCTCGAGTTCACGGAGGGCATGCAGTTCGACAAGGGCTACATCTCGCCCTACATGGTCACCGACCAGGACCGCATGGAGGCTGTGCTCGAGGATCCCTACATCCTCATCGCCAACCAGAAGATCGGCTCAGTCCGTGACATCCTCCCGATCCTTGAGCAGACGATTCAGAGCGGCAAGCCGCTGCTGATCATCGCTGAGGACGTTGAGGGCGAATCGCTCGCGACTCTGGTGGTCAACAAGCTGCGCGGCACCTTCACCGGCGTTGCGGTCAAGGCGCCGGGCTTCGGCGACCGCCGCAAGCGCATGCTCGAGGACATCGCGATCCTTACCGGCGGCGAGGTCATCACTGAGGAGATGGGCCTCAAGCTCGAGAACACCCAGATCTCGCAGCTGGGCCGTGCTCGCCGGGTCGTCGTCGCCAAGGACACCACGACGATCGTCGACGGTGCCGGTGACGCGAACGCGATCAAGGGTCGCATCAACCAGATCAAGACGGAG
>JAKAED010000200.1 GCA_021820105.1 Actinomycetes bacterium
CTCACGGGCCTCTCGCACGTCGATCCGATCGCCAACGAGTTGGCGATCGGACGTTTTCTGAGCGAGGATCTCAAGGCGCTGCCGGACATCGACCTGGACTTTCCGCGCGACATCCGGGAGGTGCTGATCCCGCGGGTGTCAGAGCGCTTCGGTCGCGATCGTGCCGCGCTGGTCGCCGCCTTCCCGACCTACCGCGCGCGCGGTGCGATCCGCGAGCTGGGCAAGGTGCTGGGTCTGCCTCCGGGGGAGATCGAGCGGGTGGCGCGTGGCAGCGAGGGGTGGGACGCCCGGGGTGTCGGACGCGACATTGAGACCGCCGGGGGCGGGGCGCCGCTCGGTGGTCGCTGGGCCTGGCTGGCGCGGCTGGCCGCACAGGCCCACGGTTTGCCGCGTCACCTCAGCCAGCACCCGGGCGGGATGATCGTTGCCACGCGTCCGCTGATCGACTGCTGTCCGATCGTGCCGGCGGCGATGGAGGGTCGCTACATCGTGCAGTGGGATAAGGATTCCTGTGCAGACGCGGGTTTTCTGAAGATCGATCTCCTCGGCCTCGGGATGCTCTCCGCTGTGGAGCGCTGCGTCGAGTTGATCGCGCGCACGCGTGGTGAGCGGATCGACCTCAGCCGCATCCCACATGAGGATCCGGCGACCTACGACGCGATCCAGCATGCCGAGACCACGGGTGTCTTCCAGATCGAGAGCCGCGCGCAGATGCAGTCGTTGCTGCGCACACGCCCCGAGAACCTCAAGGACATAGCCATCCAGGTGGCGATTGTGCGACCCGGTCCGATCCAGGGCGGCGCCGTCAATCCCTACATCGAGCGCCGCCAGCGGTTGCGAGCCGACCCGGATTACCAGGTCCCCTATGAGCACCCATCGCTTGAGCCCGCATTGCGCGAGACGCTCGGAGCGATCATCTTTCAGGACCAGGTGCTGGAGGTCGCCGCAGCCTTTGCCGGATTCCGCCCCGGGGAGGCGGAGGACCTCAGGCGGGCGATGAGCCGCAAGCGCTCCGAAGCTGCGATCGAGGCCCACCACAGGCGCTTTGTTGAGGGCGCGATGCGCCTGCACGGTGTTGACGCCGAGCTTGCCGAGCGTGTGTTTCAGAAGGTCAAGGGCTTCTCGGGCTTCGGCTTTCCCAAATCGCACGCCGCCGCCTTTGGGCTGCTCGCCTATCAGTCGACCTGGCTGCGGGTCCACTACGGCCCGGAGTTCCTGTGCGCGCTGCTCAACGAGCAGCCAATGGGCTTCTATCCGCCCGACGCGCTCGTGCACGAGGCGCAGCGCCGCGGACTTGAGGTGGTTGCCCCGGATGTGAACCTCTCTGAGGTGGAGTGCTCGCTAGATCGTGAGGGTGGGGTCGTGGTCGGTCTCGGCTACATCCGGGGCGTAAAGCGAGCGGACGTGCAGGCGCTTGTGGCGGAGCGTTTGCACAACGGACCGTTCACGAGCCTCTCAGAACTGGCCTCCAGAGCCGGGGCCGGTGCCCCGGCACTTGACCTGTTGGCATGGTCTGGGGCATGCGACTCACTGGTCACCGGAGTGCCCACGGCGGTCTCGCCACGCCGACGGGTGCTGTGGGAGCTGGGTGTCGCGACCGCGGCCCACGCGGTCGCCGGAGGCGGAACGCAGCTGGCGCTGCCGCTGCAGTTGCCTCAGGCTCCGAACCTGCCCGGACTTTCCGGATGGGAGGCGTTGCTGGCCGACTATCGCACCACCGGCATGACGGTTGCCTCACATCCGATGGCGCTCGCGCGTCCGCGGATGCCACCGGGCTCCCACAGCAGCGCTGAATTGCAGCATCTTGTCCATGGGGCGCGCGTGCGGGTGGGTGGCCTGGTGGTCGCGCGTCAACGGCCCGGAACCGCCGGTGGCGTTGTGTTCGTCCTGCTCGAGGACGAGTTTGGTGTGATCAATCTGATCGTGCCGCCGGCGGTCTACGAGCGTCACCGATTGATCGTGCGCACGGAGCCGCTGATGCTCGTGGAGGGCAGGCTCGAGCGCCACGCCAGAGCCGGAGGGGCGATCAACGTGCTGGTGCGTCGTATCGATCAGCTGGCGGCTCCGGGTGGGCTGATTGCGCAGGTCCAGGACTTCTCGCCGCTTGATGCACGTGAGCGCGCACAGAATGAGGACGGTCAGCTCGGTACGCACGAGCTTGATGAGTTTCGGGCGGTGGCCCCACCGGTGTTGAGCTTCGCCGCCGGACGGCGACGTTGAGACGACATCCGCGTGGCTCGCACGGTAAGGTGCCGGACACATGGTCGGCGTAATCATCATTGCCGTAGTCATCACCGCGATCTCCGCCGCCATCGCCTTCGGTGCATCGCGTGGAAGCTTCAAGGGTGTCGGCGACGCCCTGCAGACAACCAACCGCACCGGATCAAGGCTGCTGAACTCGGGCCTGGTGTTTGTCTACGTCGGTATCGGCATCGCGCTGCCGCTGGTGCTGATCATCGGCAACCGCAACAGCTCAAACGCGCAGGTCGGTGGCGTCAAGCTGAGTCCGGCCATGCAGGTCGGGCGGGAGCTGTTTGCTGAGCACTGCGGCGTGTGCCACACCCTCGCGGCTGACAATGCCGTGGGCAAGATCGGTCCGAACCTCGATGTTCTCAGGCCGTCCGAGGCAAGAATCCTGCACACGATCGCCTACGGCTGCCTCCAGAAGCCGGTCGCGGCCGGATCTCCCGCCACCTGCCTGGGCTACGGAGTGATGCCCGCTGACATCGTTCAGGGCCAGCAGGCCAAGGACATCGCAGAGTTCGTCTCCAAGGTCGCCGGTCACTCCTGATTCTGGCCAAGCCCAGCGGCTGAGTGCCGGGGCTCGCTCATCAGCAGCAGTGAGACCGCCTGCAGCGGCCGCGCGACTGACGGGGTGAACTCATTGGTCACGCTGCTCTGACGCAGGATCGGAGCTTTCGGGACCTTGGGGTGATCGATCGTGAGCATGCTCCAGGATCGGGACCAATGGCGCGCGAGATGAACGCACCAGCTGCGACTGGACGCATGTTCGCCCCGGCGCGCATGGCGCCGACGCCAGAGACAGGGCCGTCTGAGATCATCAGTGCAAATGGATCTGGACGCCACCAGAGCGGCACTGCTCGACACCATGCTTGAGGAGTACGCGGATCGGCTGCGTGAGCTCGGGGAGGAAGATTGCGCGGTGACCCTCGCCTACACCCACGGGGTTCACCGTGTCTGGCGGCAGGTCATCCAGATGCTTCCGATCCCGGCCGGCACGGCGGTGCTGGACGTGGGCACCGGCTTTGGGCTGCTGCCGTTGGAGCTGACGGCGGGTGGATCCCTGCGCGCCGTCGGCGTGGATCATGAGCAGCCATACATAGATCACGGTCGAGCGATCCAGGCTGAGTTGGCCGAGCAGGACTTCTTCGCGTCTGGCTCTGAGTTCGAGTTGCACGTGGGCGACGCGCGCGACCTGGCCTTCGCCGACGAGACGTTTGACCTGGTGTTCATGCGGGAGGTGTTGCAGTTCATTCCGGAGCCTGTGGCGGCGCTGAGCGAGCTGCGCAGGGTGCTGGTGCCTGGCGGGTACGCATGTGTCGGCGACACCGACGACCAGCTTTGGATCACCTGGCCACCTCCGAGTCAGGCCCTTCAGAGACTGGTGGGCGCCGTTGCCGCGGTCCAGTACGCCCAGGGCGGCGATCGGCAGATGGGTCGCAAGCTGACCAGCCACCTGCGTGCCGCCGGGTTTGAGATCAACTCGCTGGTTGTACTGCCGGAGGCCCAGCACCGCCTCGTGGCAGCCGAGGATGGCGAGCGCACGCTGATCCTCGAGCAGTTGCGGGCCGCTCGCACCCGCGTGCTATCGCAGGGCGTCACCGACGCGTCCACCTTTGATTCGGACCTGGCTGAGTTCGAGCGTGAGGAGCCGGCGGAACAGTTTCGGCTCAATGCCAAGGTGATCGTGCTCGCCCAGCGGCCTGAAGGCGACTAGCCAGGCGCTGCCCGCACGACGTTCGGTCCGCCCCTGCTGTTAGGCTGGCCGCACGCTATGCCTGAAGCGGAGTCGACGTTCATAGACTGGCAGCGGGTTGAGCAGGACAGTCGCCTGCTGATAGACGAGGACTTCAGTTGGTCGGAGGCCTCGTTCGCGCGACCGGCGTCGCGGGCACGGCTGGCGGCTCGCGGGGAAGCTCACCGTGAAGTGCGTGTTGCGCGCGCCAGCGGCTCTTCGCTGCGAGGGTTCGAGCTCCAGGCAGACGCTGAATTCGAGCCTGAGCCTGCATCCGCTACGGACTCCCTGCGGCACGGTACGCATGCGCTGACCGATCTTGCCCGCGACCCTCAGTCGTCTGAGCTCTGGGAACGACCTCGGGCGAGCATCGATGAGGTCTTTGACCTGCGCGACCCGGGGGCAGGTGCCGCAGTCGGGGGAGGACGGCGCACCGTGATCATCACCGGTCACGGCAATGAGCGTCATCTACCGGTGCCGCGCCAGCGAGTCTCATCGACCCTGCGCTTCCACGAGCGCTCGGGCTTCAGCCCAGATCGCGCCGGATTGTGGGCCGTGCTGTTGGGGCTCGCGCTGCTGATCGGTTGCATCGCCCACTGAGCATGCGCGCTCGCCTGATGGAGCGGCTCCGGAGCTAGGGCAGGCGGCTGTCACGCCGGCCGCGCGCCTGCTCGCGTTCGGCGTCGCTGAGCTTCGCTGCAGCAACGGGGCGGATGATGCTCCAGTGGTGGCCCACCGGACAGCGCTGCACTCGCCATGGCCCCAGGCGCAGAGACTTCACGGAGACGCCGGGTATCCAGGTGGTTGTGAACAGGTGCCCACGGTGGCAGCGGACGATCGTGCGCAGGCCCAGCAGCGAACCGCTGCGACGCCGCAGGAACAGCGCCTCGGCGAGAGTTACCCCGCCGCCAAGAATCAGCGCCTTGCGCCCGTTTTTGCGAGTCTTGCCGTCTCTACGCAGCTTCATGGTCGGAGACGCTACTACCCGGTTGACGCCTGAACAACCGGGGGTAGACTAACCAAGCGTAAGCTGATCCCTAAAGTGAAGTCTCGGGGCCGTGGGGGCAAGATGAATAGCGCTATGAGCAGGTTCCAGATCCACGATGAGCTCAGTGCACCTGAGCGGTCCGCAGCGGTGCTCCGAGGAGCCATCTCAGGCGGAGGGCAGCTCTCGAACTTCCTTGGAGTGCTGGCGGGCTCGCCCGCGGCCCTGAGGGCCTACACGCGCTTCCGGTCGGAGCTGCGCCACGGGCGCCTGGATGCCACCACCCTGGAGCGGATCGCGCTCGCGGTCGCGGAACACCACGGCTCAAGCCAGGGTGTGCTGGCACACACCCGTGCGGCGCGGGCCGCTGGGTTGAGCGTCGATGAGATCAAGCTCGCGCGCCAG
>JAKAED010000044.1 GCA_021820105.1 Actinomycetes bacterium
CAGGCGGGTCGGGCTCACGTCGTTGGCCGCCATCGACCCCGAGTGATCCAGCACGAGCATCAGCGACGCCTCCCGGATCGGCACACGGTGCTTCACGCTGGGTCCGGCGACGGCGATCACCAGCGCCAGCACGGCAGCCAGCAGCGCTGCAACGGGCAGCCGCCGGCGCCACTGCCGATCAGCGCCCTCCGCCAGCGCCTGAGCGAGCGTCCCGGTGGCGGGGAAGCGGGCCGCGTAGCGCCGCGCCCGGCGGCGCGCCAGCCGCTGGGCCAGGAGTTCCAAATTGCTTAGCGCCAGCACGATCAGCCAGAGCGCATCGGTGAAGCTCATCGGATCCGCCGCCCCAGTTCAAGCAGCCAATCCTGCCCGGTGGACAGCGGAACGTGTGTGATCCCCAGGCGGCGGAGCTCACCTCGCACCGCCTCCCGCCGCTCCCGCTCCAGCGCCGCAAAGCGCTCCCGCAGCCGCGAGCTGGCGCTGTCCACGTGCAGCAGCCTCCCGCTCTCAGGATCAACCACGGCGAGCCTTCCGACCGCCGGCAGCTCCGACTCGGCTGGGTCCGAGACCTCCACCGCCACCAGTGAGTGACGCAGCCGCAGCGCGCCCAGCGGCCGCTCCCAACCGTGCTGGTCGCGGAAATCTGAGATGACAACGATGAGGCCGGGCAGCCGCGCCAACCTGAAGGCCTGGCCGGCGGCCGCGGCCAGGGCGTCATGGTCCGCGTGACCGTCGGGCGAGACACCCGCCGCCAACAGTCGGCGCACCGCAACGAGCCCCGCCTTGGAGCCCCGCGGCGGCAGGATTCGCGCGGGGCCAGCGGCGCCAAACGCGATCACCCCGACGCTGCCCGCGCGTCGCAGACCCAGGCGTGTGAAGACCAGTGCGGCGCCCTCGGCGACGTCGGCCTTCAACCGCCGGCTTGTGCCGAACGCCATGGACGCGGAGAGGTCAAGCACGATCCAGGTGGTGAGCGCCCGCTCAGGCACGTGTGCGCGCACGTGCAGGGTCGCGGTGCGGGCGGTGGCGGCGGCGTCCAGGTGGCGTACATCGTCACCCGGCGCGTAGGGCCGCAGCTGCGCGAGCTCGGTCCCCGAACCGACGCCGGTGGCCCGCTGGCTGCCGGGCAACGTGCGGGAAACGAGCCGCCTCACCGCCACATCAAGTGCATCGAGCAGCGCGGTCGGCATCGGCCCGGGGCCCTGACGGGCGTCGGGCGGCCGAAGCAGCGGCGAGGCCGCCGCGGCAGCTGAGTCGCCTGCGGCCATCAGCCTGCTGCGGCGCTGATCAGTCCGGCTCCGGGGGCGGGCACCGCAGCGAGAATCCGCTCCAGTAAGGAGTCCACCGTGACTCCCTCACTGAGCGCGTCGTAGGAGAGCACGATGCGGTGGCGCAGGACGTCGCGGGCCAGGTCACGGATGTCCTCGCCGGTCACATGCGAGCGTCCGCGCAGCAGCGCGAGCGCGCGGGCGGCCTGCACGAGTCCGATCGGGCCGCGCGGGCTCGCGCCGAACTCGATCAGCGGCGCCAGCTCGGCCAACCCGTGGTCCTGCGGGTGGCGGGTGGCGTCGGCCAGCGCGACCGCGTAGGCGATCACGTTGCGATCGGCGGCGATGCTCGCGGTGGCGTGACTGTGCCGCTCGAGGTCCTCAAGGCTCAGGCACTCCCGGACGCTGACGGTCGGCTGCAGGCTGCGGCCGACCACGGCTGCCTCCTCCCCCGGCGTCGGATAATCGACCAGGATCTTCATCAGGAAGCGATCGACCTGCGCCTCGGGCAGCGGATAGGTGCCCTCGGACTCGATCGGGTTCTGGGTGGCCATCACGATGAACGGGTGCGGGACCTGGTAGGTCGTGCCACCGATCGTCACCTGGCGCTCCTGCATGACCTCGAGCAGCGCCGACTGCACCTTGGCCGGCGCGCGGTTGATCTCGTCCGCCAGCACGAAGTTGTGGAACACAGGCCCGAGCTCGGTGTCGAAGCGGCCGGTGTCGGGTCGCCAGATGCGCGTGCCGACGAGGTCGGCGGGCACGAGGTCCGGCGTGAACTGGATCCGCCCGAAGCTGCCCCCCAGGACCGCCGCGAGCGTCTTCAGGGTGAGCGTCTTGGCGAGGCCCGGAACGCCCTCAAGCAGCACGTGGCCACCTGCGAGCAGGCTCACCAGCACGCGCTCGAGCATCGCATCCTGACCAACGATCACGCGCTTGATCTCGCCGAGCGCCTCCTGCAGGCCGGCGCGCGCCTGTGCACGCGAGCGGTGGATCGCATCCATCTCAGTCATCGGTTCTCCGCTTCCGGGTGTGTGTCATGGTGATTCCCGCCTCATGCAAGTCGTGCGAACCAGAGCAGCGAGAGGGCCGCACCGACCGCCACCAGCAGCAGGCCCGCCCCGGCGACGTAGCCGGTCAGGCGCAGTTGCACGCGACGGTGGCCGAGCACCCTGGCCAGGTCGTTGTAGATCGAGTTGACGGTGCCGGAATCGGCCGCGCTGAAGGCCCGGCCACCGGAGGTCGCGGCGATCTGACGCAGCTCGGCTCCGTCGACCGGCACGTGCGCGGTGAAGACGCCGCTGCGACGCCTGATCTGCGCGGTGCCGTAGGGGGTGCCGACGGAGATGGTGTAGATCCGGACGTGCACACGCTTGGCCTGCGCGGCGACGGTGATTGGATTGACCCCGACGTTGGCGGCCCCATCGGAGATCAGGATCACCGACCCCGGTGGGCGCCGGTTGCCCAACCTGGGCGCGGTCCGGATCGACTGCAGGGCCAGCGCCAGCGCGTCACCGATCGCAGTACCGCCGCCACCAGGTTTGATCTGGGCGATCGCGTGGCGCGTGAGCGCGCGCTGGGTGGTGGGCGACTGCAGCAGCTGTGCGTGGCGTGCGAACTCAATGGAGCCGACCTGGATCGAGCTGGTCACGCGCTTGAGGAAGCTGTCGGCGGCCCGCTTGGCCGCCGACAGCCGCGACGGTTTCACGTCGGTCGAGGTCATTGACGAGCTGATGTCGTTGGCGAGCATGACGGTTGCGGCACGCACCGGCCGCTGCACCGGGACCTGTGGACGGGCCGCCGCCAGGATCAGCGCCACGAGGCCCAGCCCGAACAGCAGGTACGGAGCATGGCGACGCCCGCCTGGGCGCCGCGGCGCGACCGAGGCAAGCAGCGGTGAGCTGACAAAGGCGCGGGCGACACGCATGCGCCGGCGCTGTTCGCCCAGGTAGAGCACCGCCAGCACCGGCAGCACAAAAAGCCCCAGCAGATACAGCGGCTGACCGAAGCTCACGGGTGGATCGCGGGCCGCTGCGTCATCGCCACCACCGAGCCGGTCACAACCGCGGAGGAGCGCAGCACGTCGATCCTGACGGCGCTGCCGAGCCTGAGTCCGGCTGTGTCGGTACGCAGCTGGTCCACGGCTGACACCGCGTGGCCGTTGATGGCGGTGATCTGGTCTCCTGGCTCAAAGCCGGCCGTGTCGGCCGGCGAGCCGAGCCGAACGGTGCTGATCACCACACCGGCGGGGCTGGTGATGATCTGCATGCCCAGCCAATCGGCCGACGGGCCTGTGACCTGCGGCGGGATCGAACTCTGGAGTTGCTGTGAGCCCTGAGCCGGCTGGCTGTTCGGCGATGTCTGCGTCGGCGGCGCAAGTGCGGAATGACCGGATGAGCTCTGCAGGGAGGTCCGCTTGGGTGGTCCACCCAACGCATAGGCGAGCACGATCCCAACCACTGCGGCGGCGAGCCCGACAAACAGCGCAACCACGAGCTGGCGCCTGCTGCGTGCGCGGGCAGATCCGCGGCCGGCACCGGCCGCCGTGGCCCGCGCGCTGCGCGCTCGTGACTGCGGGTCACCGGTCGCCGGTGGCGCGACCGGTTGGCCGAACACCGGCAGTGGCTGGTTAGCCCGCCGCCCTTCCGCCTCGGCTGACTCGCGCTCCCAGTCTCCCGACCACAGATGCTTAGGTCCGTTCATTGCGCCTCGCGCCGAGGTTAAGAACTCATCATGAGAGGTGCGTAAGAGGCCGCCCGCCCTCCGTCCGGGTGACGGCTCCCTCCGAGGATGCGGCGGCCGCGCCGCTCAGCCTGCGTTTCGTGGGTGACCGGTTGACTGTGATCCCTCGCCCGCCTTCCCCTCTGACGGGTCGGGTGGATCACGGCGCTTCGGTTTGCGCCCGCTGGTGCGAGGCTCCGGGTGCGTATGGTCGTCCCTGTGGCCGCTCTGATTCTCCTCCCGGTTCTGGTTGGAGATCGCGCCCGGTGGGTCGGTGGCGGGATCGGGTTCGCTGCGGTGCTCTGTCATCTCATCCGGGAGTCGCTTCGCTGGGACCGCCAGGCTCGGTCGGCTCCGGCACCACCGGCTCAGCGGGCTCGTCTGGCTGGGGCACCGTCGGTGGCTCCGCCGGCTCTGCCGGAGTACCCGGGTCGGGCACGGCCGGTGTCACCGGGGCGTCCGGAACGATCGGCGTGGGCTGCTCGGCCGGTTCGGGCGGCACCGCACTCAACGTGAGACCGCCCCGCGCCGGTTTGCGCCCACCGACTCAATCAGCTGATGGAAGGAGTCGGCGAACTTCTCCACGCCCTCGCCCTCCAGCGTCTGGACCAGATCGTCGTAGTCGATCCCGGCTTCTGCAAACGCCTCCAGCGTGTTGCGAGCCGTCTCCAGGTCGCGATCCAGCGTCAACGCCGCCCGGCCGTGGTCACGGAACGCCGCGACGGTCTCTGGCGGCATGGTGTTGACGGTGTCAGGGCCGATCAGCTGCTCGACGTAGCGGACGTCGCTGTACTCCGGATTCTTCGTGGAGGTGGACGCCCACAGGCACCGCTGGGGGGTTGCCCCGGCAAGCAGCAACTCCTCCCAGGTGAGCCTGGAGAAGACCTCAAGATAGTTCTGATAGGCGAGCTTGGCGTTGGCGATGGCGAGCTTCCCCTTCAGGTCATCGTGGCCACCGATCTCCTCCAGACGTCGATCGGCTTCGGTGTCAACCCTTGACACAAAGAACGAGGCGACCGATGCGACCGAACTCAGGTCGCCGCCGCCGCGGTGCAGTCCCTGCAGGCCCCGCACATAGGCGGAGGCCGCGGCGCGGTGCCGCTCCAACGAGAAGAGCAGCGTCACGTTCACCGGAATGCCCATTGAGATCGCGGCCTCGATCGCCTCGAGCCCCTCCGCGGTACCCGGGATCTTCACCATCAGGTTGGGACGATCGACCAGCTCGTGCAGGCGCCGTGCCTCAGCCAGCGTGCGCTCAGCGTCATGGGCCAGGCGCGGGTCCACCTCCAGCGAGACCCAGCCCTCAAGGAAACGCCCGGCCCCGCTCGAGGCGGCGAAGGTGTCGGCCAGCAGGTCACAGGCCCGGCGTATGTCCTCGCACGCGATTTCAATGAACGCGTCGTATGGATCGCGGTCCTGTGCGGCCAGGTCCCGCAACTGCTGTTCATAGAGCTCGTCGCCGGCGATCGCCTTCTGGAAGATCGTGGGGTTGGAGGTGACGCCGGTGATGCCGGCGGCGACCAGCTCCGCGAGCTCGCCCCCGTTGAGGAAGCGCCGCGTGATGAAGTCGATCCATGGACTCTGGCCATGCTCGGCCAGCGAATGAAGGGGCGTGTGTGTAGGCATCTGGGCTACCCGAGACCTTCCCGAGCCCGGATCCGACAAAACCGCACGGCACGCGATAGGCCACGCGGCTTCCGGGTAGGACTGCGTCGCAGCCTCAACTTCAACCGCGTGCCGCGCGCCCCGCCCCGGGAGAAGCGTTTGTCGCCGTTCGCTCTCGTCAACAACCGAGGTATCTACAGCTGGCTCTTCAGCTTCTACGCGCCGATCGGCATCGGTGTCGTGGTGCTCTACACGCTGATCATCGTGGTCGCTGTGCTGGTGTATCGCAGGCGCAAGGTGCCCAATCGCGTGCATGAGGCGCACCGGCTCGAGCTGAGTTACGTGGTGGTGCTCATCTGTATGGCGACAGGCCTGCTGTACCTGACCTATACAGCCGAGCACAAAGTCGACGATGCCCAGGCCTACGAGCGACCGGCCCTCTCGATTGATGTCACCGGCGCCCGCTGGGAGTGGCTGTTCCACTACCCGCGCTACAGGATCACCAATGAGAGCGGCGCAGTTGGCCGTCAGCCGCTGGTGGTGCCGGTGAACGAGCCAATCGCGTTCCACATCAGCTCGGACGACGTGATCCACTCCTTCTGGATCCCGGAGATCCGCTTCAAGCGCGACGCGATGCCGCACCACACGGAGACCGTCGATCTGACCTTCAGCCGCAGGGGCACCTTCTCTGGCAGCTGCGCGGAGTTCTGCGGGTTGCTGCATGCCGACATGGTCTTCACCGTGCATGTGCTCAGCGACAGCGCCTTCCGTACCTGGGCCGCGAGCGGCGGTAAAGCGGCGCCGTGGAGAACGGCCTCATGATCGGCAGCCTGACCAGCACCGACCACAAGCGCATCGCCCTGAACCTGGGTCTGATGTCGCTGTTCTACTTCGTGCTGGGCGGCTGTTTCGCGCTGATGATCCGCACTCAGCTGGCGGTGCCGGGCGGCACCTTCCTCTCAGACCAGAAGTACAACGAGATCTTCACGATGCACGGGTCGACAATGATCTACCTGTTTGTGACCCCGATGTCACTGGCGCTGGCGCTTTACCTGGTGCCGTTGCAGATCGGGGCCCGCGCCGTGGCCGCCCCGCGCGTGGCTCTCACCGGCTTCTGGATGTGGATCTTCGGCGGGCTGATCATGCAGTCCGGCTGGCTCAGCACCGGTGGCCCCGGGCAGGACGGCTGGTTCTCCTACGCACCGCTGTCAAGCGGCACCTACACCCCCGGCTGGGGCATGGATATGTGGGTACTGGGTGTCGATCTTGCCGCTCTGGGGATGATCCTGATCGCGGTGTCGGTGGCGCTCACCATCGCGCGCCACCGCGCCCCTGGCATGACAACGTTGCGCATGCCGGTCTTCACCTGGACCGCACTGGTCAGCGTGCTGATGGTGATTGCCGCCTTCCCGATGCTGGTGGTGGTGATGTCACTGCTGTTCATCGACCGCCACGGGGCTCACATCTTCGTCAACTTCCAGGGTTCCGTGGACTACCAGAACCTGTTCTGGTTCTTTGGTCATCCGGTCGTCTACGTGATGTTCTTCCCCTACCTGGGTTGCGCCGCCGAGGCGGTGGCCGCCAACGCGCACAAGCGCTGGTTCGGCTACATGGCGTTTGTGCTGTCGATGATGTCGTTCTCCGTCCTCTCGGTGAGCGTCTGGGGTCATCACATGTTTGTGACGGGCGGCGTCACCAATCAGTACTTTGCCTTCACCTCAACGCTGCTGATCGTCCCCGCCGGGATCGAGTACTTTGACCTGATCGGCACGCTGCTGGGCGGTGCGATTGTGATGCGCACCGCGATGCTGTTCGCGCTGGGCTTCTTTGTGCAGTTCCTGATCGGTGGGGCCAGCGGTATTTGGACGGCATCACCGGTGTTGGATTACCACGCCTATGGCAGTTACTTCGTGGTTGCCCACTTCCATTACACGCTCTTTGCCGGCAGCGTGTTTGGCTTCTTCGCAGGCGTCTATCACTGGTTCCCGAAGGTGACGGGCGCGAGGCTGCGTGAGGGGCTGGGCAAGGTGCACTTCGTGCTGCTGCTGATCGGCACCAACGCCACCTTCTTCCCCCAGCTGATCCTCGGCTACGACGGGATGCCACGACGCATCGCGAACTACCCCACCCACCCCGGCTGGCAGCTGCTGAACGACATCTCCTCAGTCGGCGCGGGGATCATCGCGGTCGGGGTGGCGGTCTTCCTCGCGAACCTGGTGGTGTCGCTGCGCCGACGGGAGGCGGCCGGTGATGATCCGTGGGAGGGGCAGACGCTGGAGTGGTGGACCACATCTCCCCCACCGCGCTTCAACTTCGAGCGCCCACTGCCGCCGATCACGTCGTATGCGCCGCTGCTGGATCTGCGTGAGCGCGCTGCGGAACTGGCTGAGCGCGCACAGGAAGCACAGCCCCGAGGAGCCGAGGTCTGATCGTCATGGGAGCAGCTCGATGAGAGGCGGGGCGTACCCGTTCATGATCTGGGCGGCGCTGCTGGCTGCCTTTGCGGCGGCCAACACCGTCTGGACCGGCGACGTGATCCAGATGGCTGAGCTCGGCACCGGCGTGCTGATCACGCTGATCATCCCGGTGGGTCTGGTCCTGCGCTCGCGCGAGGCGCTGCGCCGCGGCGGTCCCACCGGTGAGCGCGGACCGCGACGGGTACCCACCGCCAGTACCGGCGCACCGCTGCTGGCACTGGGATTCGCCTCCCTCTTCTATGGCTTCAGCTTTGGCCACCTGTTTGTGTATGTCGGCCTGGGCATCATCGCCGGGGCGCTTGGCAAGCTGGCGGTTGAGCTCTACTCGCAACTGCACCACCCGAGCGAGCGCGACCAGCGCTCATCCGAGCCGGATCGCGGATGAGCGTTCCCGGGATCCCGCTGCTGATCGTGGGGCACTGGGCGGTGTCGGTCAGCGTCTGCGCGGGGACGGCTGCGGCGGGGCTGCTGTACCTCGGCACGACCACCCGCGTGCGCAACTGGCCCGTGCAGCGAACCCTCGCGTTCCTGCTCGGTCTGGTCGTCCTCTTCATCGCCCTGGACTCCGGCCTGGAGCGCTACGACGACACGCTGCTCTCGGTCCACATGACCCAGCACCTGCTGCTGATCGACCTTGCGCCGCCGCTGCTGCTGTGTGGTCGTCCTGCACTGCTGGCGCTGCGATCGCTGCCGAAGCGGCCGCGCCGCGGCCTCGGCCGCGGGCTCGTGCGCCTGGGACGCCTGACCCCGGCACCCGTCTGCCTGTCGCTGTACGTGCTGCTGGTCCTGGTCTGGCACCTTCCGGCGCTGTTCACGGCCGCGATCCGTGATCCGGTCCTGCACGAGCTTGAGCACGCGAGCTTTCTACTTGCCGGGCTGGCGCTCTGGTGGCCGCTGCTCGGCAACCACAACTGGTCGCGTCGACTCGACGGGATGGCTCAGCTCCCGTACCTGGTGATCGCCATGGCGCCGATGGTCCTGATCGGGGTCTACCTGGACACCGCCACCTCCCTGCTGTACCCGATCTACTCGCATCCCGCTCAGCTGGCCGGTGTCTCCGCGCTGGCTGACCAACACCAAGCCGGGGGCATCATGTGGGTGGTCGGCACGACGTTCATGACCTGGACCGGCCTGGCCAGCATCCGTTCCGCGCTGCTGCACGCGGAGCGCCGCCAGCAGGAGCGGGACCGGGCCGCCGGGCTGCTCGGGGGGCTTCCAAGGTGAGGTCGCTGCTGGCCAGATGGAGGCGACCGTCCCGCCTGCCACGCAAGCCACGGCTGCTGCTGGCGGTCGCGCTGGGCCTTGGCGCGTCGATCATGTGGCTGCTCACACCAGCCGCGCCGGCCAAACGCCTTGACCGCGTTCACCAGCCGGCGGCGGTGGCACGGATCACCCAGGGGCCGTTCGCGCCGGGCCCCGGCTCAGCGACGGTCCCCACCGTCTCCTCACCCGCGCTGATCGCGCTCGGCAGGACGCTCTTTGATCAGCGCTGCGCCTCATGCCATGGCCTGCACCTGCAGGGCCGCAAGGGTGTCGCCCCGTCCCTGATCGGCGTCGGCGCGGGTCCCGTCCACTTCTACCTCTCCACCGGACGCATGCCGCTGGCCAACTATCACGCGGAGCCGCTGCGCGAGAGCCCGGCCTTTGATCCCAGGCGCATCCGCGCGCTGGTCGCGTACGTGCGCCACGCCGGTGGCGGCCCCGCCTCCCCCACCGCCCATCCGGCGCGGGGCAGCCTGGCGCTTGGGTTCCAGGTGTTCGACTCACATTGCGCCGGCTGTCACCAGATTGTCGCGCGCGGGGGGATGACCGTCGGTGCGCTGGTCCCGAACCTGCAACAGGCAACGCCGCAGCAGATCGCTGAGGCGGTCCGGATGGGCCCATATCTGATGCCGCGCTTCGACTCCAGGGACATCAACCAGCACGCTCTGGACTCGCTCGCGCGCTACATCCTCTGGACCCGCCACCCGAGCAACCGCGGCGGCTGGGGCATCTACAACATCGGCCCCATCCCGGAGGGCCTGGTCACGTTCTTCATGGGGCTGATGGCGCTTGTGATCGTCGCCCGACTGATCGGAGAAAGGACAGAGTGATGTCGAACCTGATTGGCCGTCTGCTGGCCCTGCTGACCGTCTGGCGGCTGTCACGGCGAAGCGACTCGGAGCCGTCCGCCCAGGAGCAGCCCGACATCTCGCCACTGGAGGATCCGTCAAAGCGCGAGGTCCCGAACAGCCGCAAAGCTGAACTGGTGGTGGCGATCCTGGTGACTGTGGGCGCTGCGAGCGGCTTTGCCTTCACCGCGGTCTACATCCTCAACAGCCACGCGAACCAGTTGCTCGGAGTGACCATGGGCGGCGCGTTTGTCGCGCTGGCCGCGGCGGCGATCGTCGCGGGTCTGCACGTGGTTCCGCAGGAGACGAGCGTTGAGGAGCGTGACTCGCTGCTGGAGGAGGGCGAGCCGGAGGAGATCGTGGAGATGGTCGAATCTGGCGGTGAGGGGGTCTCCAGGCGCGTGCTGCTCACCGGCGCCGCCGGAGTCGCCGGGATCGGGCTGACAACCACGGTCGGCTCCGCGATTGCCTCCCTGGGTCCGCGGATGCGCAACATCCACAAGGTGCCGTGGTCTCGCGGCGTCCCGATCGTCAACGAACAGGGCAAGATCTTCCACGCCAGCGAGATCCAGGTCGGCAGCTTCTACACCGGCCTTCCAGCCGGGCACTTCTGGGAGGACCTGGGGGCCCCGCTCCTGCTGGTCAGGCTGCCCCGGCACTACATCCACCTGCCCCCGACGCGACCGCTGGCGAAGTGGGCGCCGCATGGGATCATGGCCTACTCAAAGATCTGCACGCACGCGGGCTGCGCGATCTCCCTCTACCGCTATCCGGTGTATGCGCCCACGAGCGTCGGTTCGCCGGCCTTCACCTGCCCCTGCCATTACTCCACGTTCCTGCCGGGATACGGCGGCACCGTCCTGTTCGGACCGGCCGGCCGGCCACTGCCGCAACTGCCGGTCACGATCAACCCCAACGGCCACCTGGTCGCGGGCGGACACTTTGACGAGGACGTGGGGCCGGCCTGGTTTGACGTGCGCGTCCCCAAGAACTTCAACCGCAACGGCTGATGAGCCTGGTCGGACGCAGCCTCGACAGACGGGCCAAGCGATTCGTCGCCTGGAACGAGGAGCGCATCGGCGCCGCTCGCGGCATCAAGTGGGCGATGCGCTACGTGTTCCCCGACCACTGGTCCTTCCTGCTGGGCGAGGTCGCGCTCTACTCGTTCATCGTGCTGGTGATCACCGGGATCTTCCTGGCGCTCTTCTACATCCCGAGCGACCACATGGTGACCTACCACGGCAGCTACGCGCCACTGCAGGGCTTCAGGATGTCCGAGGCCTACCAGTCCGTGGTGCACATCAGCCTGGAGGTCCCGGCAGGCCTGCTCTTCCGCCAGACCCACCATTGGGCGGCCGACATCTTCAACGCGTCGATCCTGCTGCACCTGACACGGGTGCTGTTCACCGGCGCCTACCGCAAGCCGCGCGACCTCAACTGGATGATCGGCCTGACGATGCTGACACTCGGGATCCTGGAGGGCTTCGCCGGCTACTCACTGGTGGACGATCTCCTCTCCGGGATGGGCCTGGTGATCGCCTACGCGGTCTCAATGTCGATCCCCTTGATCGGTGGACAGCTGTCGATCCTGCTCTGGAAGGGTGCATATCCGGGCGCTTCGGTCTTCTTCCCGCGGCTTGAGATCCTGCACGTGTTCCTGATCCCGGCCCTCCTGGCCGTGCTGATCACCCTGCACCTGGGGATGATCATGCGCCAGCACCACTCCCAGTTCCCGGGACGGGGCAGGCGCGAGCGCAACGTCGTGGGTACGCCGATGTGGCCCGCGTACGCGCTGCGTTCAGTCGGGCTGCTGCTGGCGGTGGCGGGTGTGGAGTTCCTGCTGGGGGGACTGATCCAGATCAACCCGATTTGGCAGTGGGGGCCCTACCACGTGTACCTGTCCGAGAACGGTGCTCAGCCGGACTGGTACATAGGCTGGCTGATCGGTGCGCTGCGCCTGATGCCCAACTTCGAGCCGCGCATCGACGGGTTCACGATCTTCCCCAACCCCTTCTGGGGCGGTGCCGCCTTCCCAGGCTTTGTCTTCGCCGTCATGTACCTGTGGCCGT
Organism: Actinomycetes bacterium; assembly: GCA_021820105.1. Taxonomy (GTDB): domain Bacteria; phylum Actinomycetota; class Thermoleophilia; order Solirubrobacterales; family Solirubrobacteraceae; genus Palsa-465. Next base: position 12,249 of record JAKAED010000044.1, read on the forward strand.
GGGCGCAGCGCAAGCTCACGCACGACTACAGGCCGCACCACCTGCTTCACCGTCCGCGTGACCGGCCGGTGCACTCTGCGATCGCGGCCGCCTTCCTGAGCTGGGTTCTGATCGTGTTCATGGTCGGGGCCACGGATCGTGTCTTCTTCCGCCTGGACATCTCCTACCAGGATGAGATCCGCTTCTGGCGTGGCGGTGTGTGGCTCTTCCCGATCATCGTGTTCCTTGTGACGCTCTGGGTCTGCAGGTGGCTTCAGCGCCACGACCCACATCCGCTGAGAGGCTGGGATGGCCAGGTGGTGGAGCCCGTGCAGATCAGCGACCCCTTACAGGATCGGGAGCAGCAGGCAGCAGGGACGCATGCGCCACCGGCAGGTGGGTAGGCAGCCATTGATGATGAAGCTGCGCGAAGACGCCGGCCGGGCAGACCGCAGCGAGGAGTCGCTTGAGCGCGTGCTGGTCACCGGCGGAGCCGGGTTCATCGGCTCGCACCTGACCCGCCGGCTGCTGCACACCGGCCTCCAGGTGCGCGTCCTGGACAACCTCTCACCGCAGGTGCATGGCCCAGAAGCCGGACGTCCAGCTCACCTGGAGCCTGAGGCTGAGCTGATTGTCGGTGACGTGCGCGACCCCGCCGCCGTGCGTGAGGCGCTCGCCGGATGCGATGCCGTGGTCCACCTGGCTGCACGCGTCGGCGTCGGCCAGAGCATGTACGAGCTCACCCGCTACACCGCCCAGAGCAGCTACGCCACCGCGGTGCTGCTGGAGGCGCTGATCGAGCGGCCCGTCAGGCGGCTGGTGGTGGCCTCCAGCATGAGCATCTACGGGGAGGGCCTCTACCTCACGCTGGATGGCGAGCCCTGCGAGCACGTCCAGCGCACGCGCGGCGACCTGGAGCGGGGCTGCTGGGAGCCGCTGGACGCGACCGGCGCCGAGCTCGGGGCTCTACCCACGCCGGAGTGGAAGCGACCGAAGCTCGAGTCGATCTACGCGCTTGGCAAATACGACCAGGAGCGCATGTGCCTGATGGTCGGGGAGAGCTACGGGATCCCGACCGTCGCACTGCGGCTCTTCAACGTCTACGGAACCGACCAGGCGCTCTCCAACCCCTACACCGGTGTGCTCGCGATCTTCGCGGCCAGACTCCTCAACGGACGGGCGCCGCGCATCTTCGAGGACGGCAATCAGCGTCGTGACTTTGTCAGCGTGCATGACGTGGCTCGCGCCTTTGAGCTCGCGTTGATGCGCTCTGAGGCGGACGGTCTGGCGATCAACATCGGCAGCGGCCGGGAGCGATCGGTGCTGGAGGTGGCCGAGCGGCTGGCTGAGCAGCTTGGCTGTGCGGACCTCGCTCCGGAGCTGACCTGCCAATACAGGGTCGGGGACATCCGCCACTGTTTTGCCGACGTAACGCTCGCGCGCGACCGGCTGAGCTTTGCCGCAGCGGTCGATTTTGACGCCGGGCTGCGCGAGCTGTCAGCGTGGCTGGAGGGACGGGTTGCAGAGGACCGCGTGGTGGCCGCAACGCAGGAGCTGCAGACACGGGGGCTGACACTGTGAGCACGGCGCTGATCACCGGTGGCGCCGGCTTCATCGGCAGCAACGTGGCACATCGTCTCGCAACTGAGGGCTGTCGCGTGCGGATCCTGGACAACCTGTCCCGCAGCGGAGTTGGCAGCAACCTCGCCTGGCTCGGCCACAGCCACGGCAACCTGATCGACTTTCAGATGGGCGACGTTCGCGACCCCGCCTGCGTGCGCCGCGCGATGCGCGGTGTCGATCGGGTGTTTCACTTCGCCGCGCAGGTTGCCGTCACAACGAGTCTGGAGAACCCGTCAGAGGACATCTCGGTGAACGTCAACGGCACCTTCAACGTTCTGGAGGAGGCCCGCGCCACCGCAAGACCTCCCGCCGTGGTGTTCACGTCCACCAACAAGGTCTACGGGGGCCTTGATCACGTCGAACTGGAGGAGCGCGAGGGTCGCTATGAACCGCTGCGCTCAGACCTGCGCGCCAGCGGCATCGGGGAGGACCAGCCCCTGCAGTTCCGTACCCCGTACGGCTGCTCAAAGGGGGCCGCGGACCAGTACGTGCTCGACTGGTCGCGCTCATACGGCATCCCTGCGGTGGTCATGCGGATGAGCTGCATCTACGGACCGCGCCAGTTCGGCACCGAGGATCAGGGCTGGGTGGCGCACTTCCTGATCCGGGCTCTGACGGGCCTGTCGCTGACCGTCTACGGCGACGGCAACCAGGTACGCGACCTGCTCTTCATCGATGACCTGGTGGACGCAATGACCACCGTCAGCCGTCAGGCCGAACTGCTGGCCGGACGCGCGCTGAACATCGGCGGCGGACCGGTCAACGCCGTCAGCCTGAATCAGGTCATAGACCTGATTCAGGAACTGTGCGGCCACCGCCCGGCCGTACGACGTTCACCCTGGCGCAGCGGCGATCAGCGCTACTACGTGACCGACCACAGCACCCTCACCGACCTGCTCGGCTGGCGTCCCCGGGTCAACGTCCATGAGGGCTTGGCCCTCCTGCGGGACTGGCTGCTGGAGCATCGGGTGCAGAGTTTCATCGCCGCGTGAGCCGAACATGCTTTCCGCTGTCCTAGCGTCCCCACGCCAGATCCAACTACGACCAGTGGCGCTCCCCGAGCCGCAACCAGGTCAGGTGCGAATCAGAATCGATGGCTGTGGCGTGTGCGGCTCTGACCTGCCCGTCTGGCTCGGACGCCCCTGGTTCGACTATCCACGAGCGCCGGGCGCACCCGGACATGAGGCCTGGGGCACGATCGACGCGGTGGGCGCGGAGAGCGGCGGCTTGCAGGTCGGCGATCCGGTCGTGTGCCTCACGTACCGCTCTTATGCGGAGTTCGACCTTGCCGATGCCTCCACGGTGGTGGCGCTCCCGGCCGGCTTGACCGGAGCCGCATTTCCCGGCGAGCCGCTGGCGTGCGCCATGAACATCATGCGCCGCAGCGGCATTGAGCGCGATTCCACGGTGGCGGTGGTAGGGATCGGCTTCCTGGGGTCACTGCTCACCCGCCTGGCGTGCGCCCGTGGCGCGCACGTGATCGCCATTGGCCGCCGGGCCAGTTCGCTTGAACTTGCGCAGAGCGCCGGTGCCGAGCCGCTGCTGGCCCGCGGCGACGATCTGCCCCACAGGGTCAACATGCTCACGCACGGGCAGCTCTGTGACGTGGTGATTGAGGCCGCGGGAGCGCAGGCGACGCTTGATCTCGCCGCACAGCTCGTACGTGTGAGGGGCCGGCTGGTGATTGCCGGCTACCACCAGGACGGCCCCCGCTCGGTCGACATGCAGCAGTGGAACTGGAACGGGATCGACGTCATCAACGCGCACGAGCGTGACCTGGCCGCCTACCACACCGGGCTGGAGCTCGCGGTGCGTGAGGTCGCCGCCGGACGACTGGATCCAGGTCCGCTGTTCACGCATGAGTTCGGGCTTGATGAGCTGAGCGGCGCCTTCCGGGCGCTGGAACAGCACCCCGACGGGTTCATCAAGGCGCTGGTGCGGTGCTGAGCACGACCCGGACAGGCGCCTGCGCCAGGAGCCCCACGCGACCCTCAACGCGACGTCCGCGGCTTGGCTTTCTCGGCATGGGCTGGATCGGGCGTATCCGCCTGCAGGCCTTGCTGGAGGCGGATATCGGGACGGTCGTGGCGGTCGCCGATCCCGATCCGTCCGCGGCCGCCGCGGGAGCGGCGGCCGCGGACGGATCGCTGGCGGTCGCCGATCTCGACGAGCTGCTCCGTCTGGACCTTGACGGGGTGGTGATAGCGACGCCCAGCGCTCTGCACGCTGAGCAGTCGCTTGCCGCGCTTGACCACGGCCTGGCCGTCTTCTGCCAGAAGCCGATGGCCCGCAGCGCCACGGAGGCCGAGGCCGTGCTGGCCACCGCCAGGCGCGCGGGCCGACCCTTCGGTGTCGACCTCAGCTACCGACGCACGGCCGCCGCGCAGCGCATGCAACAGGAGCTGCGCCAGGGCCGCATCGGTCGGGTGTTCGCCGCTCAGCTCACGTTCCACAACGCCTACGGTCCAGACAAGCAGTGGTTCCTTGATCGCCACCGCTCCGGCGGCGGTTGCCTGATCGACCTGGGAACGCACCTGCTGGACCTGCTGCTGTGGCTGCTGGGTGATGAGCGTCTCCGGGTAGAGGCGGCCACACTGCTGCAGGCCGGCGCGAAACTCGCAAACGGCAGCAACGCAGTAGAGGACTTTGTGGCCGCGCAGTTGACGACCGCATCCGGCGCGGCCGTGCAGCTGGCGTGCTCCTGGTTTCTGCCGGCTGGGCTTGACTGCCTCTTTGAATGCACCCTCTTTGGGACGGAGGGCTCACTTGCGCTGACCAACGTTGACGGTTCGTTCCACGACTTCAGGCTGGAGTGGCGCCATGGCACCAGTGCTCAGCTGCTTGTGAGCCCACCTGACGACTGGGGCGGTCGGACCCTCTGTGACTGGGCCTTGCGCCTGCAGCGCGGAGAGGGCTTTGACCCTGAGCTGGCGGCCGAACTGCACGCGATCCCTAAGGTGATTGACGCGATCTACCGCTACGGCGGAGTCCAGCGGTGAGTGACGGCCGGATGCACGTGCTGATGAGCACGGACGCGGTTGGCGGCGTCTTCAGCCATACGGTCACGCTCGGGCAGGCTCTGCGCCGCCGCGGGATCGACATCAGTATCGCCGTGCTTGGACCTCCTCCGACCCGGGGCCAGCTAGATGCATTGCGGGCGCTCGCACCGCGCGCGGTCCAGCAGTTGCCCTCCAGGCTTGAGTGGATGCAGGAGCCCTGGGCGGACCTGGCGCGGTGCAGCCGTGAGCTTCTGGAAATGGAGTTGCAGCTGCGACCCGACGTGATCCACGCCGGCTCCTACTTCTGCGGCAGCGTCGGCTTTCAGGCGCCGGTCCTGATCGTGGCGCACTCTGACGTGGTCTCCTGGTGGTGGAGCGTTCACGGCGGCGAGCCGCCCTCCGCGTGGGAGCGCTACCGACGGCTCGTGCGCGACGGCCTGCGCGGCGCGGCCGCGGTGGTGGCGCCAAGCGGCACGATGCTCGCTGGCCTGCACAGCCATTACGGGACGCTGCCCAAGCGCGCGCTGGTGATCCACAATGGCTCCAGGCCCGGCGGCGCCCACACGCGCAGGGAGGATTTCGTGCTCGCGGCCGGGCGCGTCTGGGACCCGGCCAAGAACCTCAGGGCACTGGTGGAGGTCGCGCCCCGGCTGCAACGGCCCGTGCTGATCGCAGGGGAACTGCGTGACCCTGAGGGGGCGCAGGCCGCCGCTGCGGCCCGCGGGCACAGCGGCGGCGCTCGGCTGCTCGGACAGCTGGTGCCCGCGGACCTGGCGGCACTCCGGCGTCGCGCCGGCGTGTTTGCGGCGCCGGCGCGCTATGAGCCGTTTGGCCTGTCCATCCTGGAGGCGGCGGGCGATCGTTGTGCGCTGGTGCTCGGGGACATCCCGTCACTGCGTGAGCTCTGGGACGGCTGCGCGGAGTTTGTCGCTCCCGATGATCGTGAGGCGCTTGCGTTTGCGCTGCGGGCGCTGCTGCGGCGGGAGGCGCGCGCCGCGCGGCTCGCGGAGCGAGCCGCTGCGCGCGCCTCCCGCCTCTCGGTGGGGCGCATGGCACAGTCCTACAGCGACCTGTACCGGCAACTGATCGGCGCCGAGCGGGGGGTGGCGGCCGCTTGAAAGTCGTGATCTTCTGTCACTCCCTCGTCTCGGACTGGAACCACGGCAACGCGCACTTCCTGCGCGGCGTAGCCCGTGAGCTGCTCGCCTGCGGCCACACCGTGAGCGTCTATGAGCCAGAGGACGGCTGGAGCCGCAGCAACCTCCGCCGTCAGCACGGCCTCAAGCCGGAGCGGGATTTTGCTGAGGCCTTCCCGGCGCTCTCAAGCCGTCAATATCGCCTGACAGAGCTGGACCTGGAACAGGCGCTGGATCACGCTGACCTGGTGCTGGTCCACGAGTGGAACGACCCGACGCTGGTGGCGCGCATCGGCCACCACCACGAGCGCACCCGCAACTACCGGCTGCTGTTTCATGACACCCACCACCGCGCCGTCAGCGCACCAGAGCAGATGCGCGGCCTTGACCTGAGCGGGTATGACGGAGTGCTGGCCTTTGGCGAGGTGATCAGGCGCCTGTACCTCGAGCGCGGCTGGACGGCACGTGCCTGGACCTGGCATGAGGCGGCCGACACACGCCTGTTCACGCCCCATCACGGCGTCACTCGCAGTGACGACCTGGTCTGGATCGGGAACTGGGGCGACGGGGAACGCACCCGGGAGTTGCACGAGCTGCTGCTCGTACCGGCACGCCGCCTGCGCCTGAGCGGGACTGTCCACGGTGTCCGCTATCCGTGGCGTGCGCGGCTGGCGGTCAGGCACAGCCGTCTGCGCTACGGCGGCTGGCTGCCAAACCATCGCGTCCCGGCGGTGTTCGCGCGCCACCGCTTCACAGTGCACATACCGCGCCGCCCGTACGTGCAGGCGCTCCCTGGAATCCCGACGATCCGGGTGTTTGAGGCGCTGGCCAGCGGGATCCCGCTCATCTGCTCTGCCTGGGAGGATGCCGAGCAGCTGTTCACCCCAGGCCGGGATTACCTGGTGGCGGACAACCGGCGGGAGATGCAGACCGCCATGCGCGCGGTTCAGCATGACCGGGCGCTCGCAACGGGCCTGGCCGACCATGGACGCGCGACGATCATGGCCCGCCACACGTGCATGCACCGCGTCCAGGAGCTGCTGACCATCGCCGCCTCCCTGCAACCGCCGGCGTCGGAGACACCGTTGCGCGTCCACTCTGGCCAACACACCGTCCTGCAGCGCGTGCAGGAGCGCTCGCTTTGAGCGCCGGCCTGAGGATCGCGGTCTTCGGCTCCAGCCTCGTCTCGAGCTACTGGAATGGCGCCAGCACTTACTACCGCGGCATCATCAGGGCCCTGCACGCACGCGGGCATCGGGTGAGCTTCTATGAGCCCGACGCACTTGAGCGTCAGGCCCACCGCGACATCGACGACCCGCCGTGGGCAAGGGTCGTCGTCTATGAGCCGACCGCCGAAGCTGCGGCGCAGGCGGTCGCATCCGCCCGGGACGCTGACGTGGTGATCAAGGCGAGCGGCGTCGGGGTCTGTGACCATGAGCTGCTGCGCGCCCTGCTCGACCTGCCCGGCGAGTCACTGCGGGTCTGGTGGGACGTTGACGCCCCGGCGACGCTTGCCGCGCTGGAGTCAGATGCGGACCCGGAGTTGCGCCTTGCGGTGGGCCTCTTTGACCTGGTGCTCACCTACGGGGGCGGTGCGCGGGTGATCTCGCGCTATGAGCTGTTGGGAGCGCGCCGCTGCGTGCCGGTCTACAACGGCCTTGACCCTGAGACCCACCATCCTGCCGCACCGGTCCCGGATCTGCGCTGCGATCTGTCGTTCATGGGCAACCGCCTGCCGGACCGTGAGGCGCGGGTGCATGAGTTCCTGCTGGGCTGCGCCGGACGCCTTCCGGAGCGGCAGTTCATCCTGGCCGGCAGCGGCTGGCAGGCGGAGTCGCTGCCACCGAACGTGCGGTTGCTGGGCCACCTGCCGACCGCCCAGCACAACGCGCTCAACTCAAGCTCGCTGGCGGTGCTCAACATCAGCCGTGAGAGCATGGCGCAAACCGGCCACTCCCCCGCCACACGCGTGTTTGAGGCCGCGGGCGCGGCGGCCTGCCTGATCACGGACGCGTGGGACGGCATAGCGCAGTTCTTCGAGCCGGAGGCTGAGCTGCTGGTGGCGCGTGACGGAGCCGAGGTGGCCGCCAGGCTCGAAGCTCTGGATCCTCAGCGCGCGGCGAGCATCGGTGCGGCAGCCCGGACGCGGGCGCTCGCGCAGCACACCTACGCGCAGCGAGCCGCGGTCCTGGAGGCGGCGCTGCTGGAGGCGCGGGCGCGACGGGTGGCACTTGGAGGATCGCGGTGAAGGTTGTCATCCTCGGTCTCTCAATCACCTCATCCTGGGGCAACGGGCACGCCGGCAACTACCGCGCGCTGGTGCGCGAACTTGCCGCTCGTGGCCATCACGTGCTGTTCTGCGAACGGGACGTGCCCTGGTATGCCAACAGCCGGGACCTGCGGGAGCTCCGCGGCGCCGGTCTGCGTCTGTACGGGTCGCTCAACGAGCTCGCAGAGCACGCCGGCGGGGACATCAGAACGGCTGATCTGGTGATTGTGGGGTCGTTTCTGCCGGAGGGGACCGCGGTGGCTGAGTACGTGCTGTCGGTGGCGGAGGGACGTACCGCCTTTTATGACATCGACACCCCGGTGACGCTCGAGAAACTCGAGCGGGGTGATGATGAGTACCTGCGCCCGGATCTGATCCCGCGCTTTGACCTGTACCTGTCGTTCACCGGCGGTCCCACACTGATGCGCCTGGAGAACGCCTACGGCGCCAGGCGGGCGGTGGCCTTCCACTGCCTCGTGGACCCACGCAGCTACGTTGGCACGGCCAGTCGCCCAGTGTGGGAGCTCGGCTATCTGGGCACCTACAGCCCTGACCGCCAGCCGGGCCTCGAGACGCTGCTGCTGGGTCCGGCACGCATCCTGAGCGATCGGAGCTTTGTGGTGGCCGGGGCGCAGTACCCGGACCAGCTCGAGTGGCCACGCAACGTGGCCCGCATCGAGCACGTGGCCCCGCCACGCCATCAGGCCTTCTACAGCGCGCAGCGCTTCACCTTGAACCTGACCAGGGCGGCCATGCGCCAGGCGGGATGGTCGCCGAGCGTCAGGCTCTTTGAGGCCGCCGCGAGCGGCACGCCGATCATCAGCGACAGCTGGCCCGGGATCGAGGAGTTCTTCACGCCAGGCGTGGAGATCATCGTCGCCGACTCCGCCGCGGATGTGCTGCGAGCGCTGGTCGAGACACCGGCCGCGCAGCGGCAGGCGATCGCTGCCAGGGCGCGGCAACGTGTGCTGCGCGAGCACACCGCCGCCCGGCGGGTGGACCAACTGGAGCAGGAGCTGGCGGGACTCACGCTCAGGATCCCAGCCAGCGGAAGTAGACCGCGTAACGGATCGAGCCACTCCGGTTGATCCCCGCGGAGTGGAGCACCTCCGGCTCCATCATCACCGCATCACCCGCGTCGAGCTCGACCGCCAGCGGCGCCCCGCCAGACCGCTCGATCAGCAGCCCACCGTTCTCCTGATGCCAGCGGCTCAGCGCGATCCCGACAATCCGCTGGAAGCGCCGGGCGCCGGCCCAGTCGGGCTCGCGATCGATGTGGAAGGTGATCTCCGGTTCGGGGCCGGCGTGCGGGAACTGAAGCAGGATCTGCGGGTCGCAGATCTCGCCGGTACGCCACTCCGCGGGTAGCGCCTGAGCCAGGGCGGTGATCTTGGGGTCCATGCGCAGATGGGGAAACCAGTGCACCGACCAGAGCCAGCGCCCAAGCTCCTCCGCGCTGGCCCCGCGCGTGATCAGATCCAGGTGCAGCAGCCGCAACGCCGCATCGATCAGCTCCTCCGGCACGATCCCGCGCCTGACCTCAACACCGGCGGCGATGCGCTCGGCGCGCCGATGCCTGCCCCCGGTCGCAGAAGCCATGCTTCTTCATCTCCCCCGGCAGCGCTGAACGGAAACGGACTCCTCAAGTGAGCAGCCTCAGCAACGCGAGCTCGATCTGACGGCGATGCCGTGCGACGGCGGGAACGTGCGCGGGCGGCAGACGTGTGCGGCGCTCAGCCGGCATCGGCGGCGATGCGATCCCGCGCATGCACGCTGAGCACGCCATCCAGCGCGTCAAGGTCGCCAATCAGCTCAGCGACGGCGCCCCGTCCACGGAGGTCAAGCCGCACGGTCACGTTTCGCTGCTCACCCTGACCGGTCGCGCGCAGCTCGTGCTGCTCATGCTCGACCTGCTCATGCTCGACCTGCTCATGCTCGACCTTGAGATCAGCTATGGCGAACCTGTGCGCTGCGCACTCCGCCACCAGACTGCGCAGCACACCGGCCCCGTCGAGGTAGGTGACCTCCAGCGTCGAACTGATCCCCCGCGCGGCCGGGAGCAACAGGCTGACAAACGGATACCCGACTGAGATCAGCAGGTAGCCGACCGTCCCGGCAGCCGCCAACACCGGCAGGTTCCCACCCGCCGCCATGCCAATGGCGGCTGTGGACCAGATCCCGGCGGCTGTGGTCAGTCCGCGCACGCTCGCGCGTTGGACGAAGATCACGCCACCACCGATGAATCCGATCCCGGTCACGATCTGCGCCGCCACGCGAGACGGATCCAAGACGACCCTACGGGAGAGCACATCCGCAAACCCGTAGGTGCTGATCAGCGTGAACAGCGCCGCCCCCAGGCCGACCAGCGCGTAGGTGCGCAGGCCGGCGTCCTTCTGCCGGATCTCGCGCTCGATCCCGACCGCGGTGGACAGCACCAGCGCCAGGCCGAGCCTCCACAACAGGTCCCATTCGGAGAAGCGCAGGGCTGGCCGCCTTCAGGCTCAGTGTCCCGCGCGGACGTACTCCCCGTGACGCTGCAGATGCGGCAGCACGTGTTCCCGGTACGCGTTGAAGAACTCTCGTTGGTTGGGCCCGATCTGCTGGACGTAGAGCTCGTCAAACCCGGCCTGCTCATACGCCCTGATCGCGTCCAGGTGCTGTTCCAGATCTGGACCACAGGGGACCGTGCTGGTGGCCGCCTCCAGCGTGACGAGCGAGCTCGCCTGTTCGATGTGAGGCGTCGTTGGCAGCACCTGGGCGAGCTCACCGGGCAACGCCTCGTTGGGCCAGACGCGGTGAACGGTCTCTCGGGCCTGGCGCTCATCCTGGTCGAAGCAGACCTTCAATCCCCCCGCCACGCGCTGCCCGCGGCGGGCACCAGCACGGAACTGCCCCACCGCTTCAGCGTCCGGATGCATCGTCACAAAGCCGTCACCGATCCGTGCGGCCAGCTCAATCGACTTTGGACCGAAGCCCGAGACCAGGATCTGGGGCGGCTCGTCGGGAGCGTCGTAGATGCGGGCATGGTCAACCTGGTAGTGCCGGCCACGCACGCTCGTGACCGCACCGGTCCACAGCCTGCGGATGAGCTCCACGGCCTCCTCGAGCTGCTCTCTACGCTCCGGCGCTGAGGGCCAGCGATCACCGAGGATGTGCTCGTTGAGCGCCTCACCGGTTCCGACTCCGAGCGTGAACCGTCCGCCCAGCAACAGTGAGGAGGTTGCCGCCGCCTGCGCGATCACGGCGGGATGGATCCGGGTTGTGGGGCAGGTGACCGCGGTTGTCACGTGCATTCCCGGCGCTGCCTGCGCTAGCGCGCCGAGCATCGACCAGACAAAGGCGCTATGGCCCTGCTGCTCGTTCCACGGGTGGTAGTGATCGGAGATCCAGAGGCCATCAAAGCCGGCCTCCTGGGCCAGCACCGCCTGCTCGACCAGCGCTCTGGGGTCAAATTCCTCACAGGCGAGGAAGTACCCGAGCTTCATCGCTGGCCCCCGTTCGCAAAGACCTCGACAACCGCCCGGCTGAAGCTTGGGATGTCACCGGGATTGCGGCTGGAGACCAACTGCCCGTCAACGTGGACCTCCTCATCCACCCAGTCGGCGCCGGCGTTGCGCAGATCCGTGCGCAGGCTCGGCCAGGAGGTGAGGGTGCGTCCCCGCACAACATCGGCCTCGACCAGGGTCCACGGGCCGTGGCAGATGACCCCAACCGGCTTGTTCTGCTCAAAGAAGCTGCGTGTGAACTGGACGGCGTCACGGTTCTGGCGCAGCATGTCCGGGTTCGCCACCCCGCCGGGCAACATCAGCGCATCAAAGTCCGCCGCGTCCGCCTGGTCGGCGGTCGCGTCGACCCTGATCTTGTCGCCGGGGTCAAGGTGGTTGAAGCCCTGGATCTCACCGGGGTGAATGGAGATGAGCACCGTCTCAGCGCCCGCCTGCTCAATCGCCTTGCGTGGCTCAAGGAGTTCAACCTGCTCAACACCGTCCGCGGCGAGGATCGCCACGCGCTTGCCCTTCAGTTCAGATGACATTTCCGTTCTGCTCCTTTCATTGGAGCGGAGCGCCGGGGCGCTCCGCTCATTTCAACGACTCCGTTGCTCGGCTTCCGCCTGACTGTGCTGACGAGCTCTGACGTAGTCCTCCGGCGTGGCCGGAGCCTCCCCCGGCGGCGGTTCGGCGTCCCCCCGAACCTGTCCGCCGGCCGGTGGCCCCGGCTGCCTTGAGAGCGTCCCGTCGACACCCGCAGCCCGTGCCCCCCACAGCGCCACCGCGGCGGCGATCGCCGCGAACACCGCCAGTGGAAGGAGCACGAACGTGAACGCACCGCCGGAGAAGATCCCGACGATCGCGAACAGCACTCCAAGGACGACCAGTACTAGTCCCAGGTACATGTCCGCACCTACCTCTCGTCAACGAGTGTGGTTGGTGAACTCAAGCGGTGCAGGCGGGTTGTCACTGCCCCTGCCGCACGCCCGGCTCGCCGGCCACGAACTCAATGGGAGTCATCGGCTGCTTGCCAGGGATGTTCTCCTGGCGTCTTCCGAGCGTGCCGATCGGCAGAACCGTGCGACCCCAGGTTGCGGCGATCAGCATGGCGCCGCCGGTGTAGAGCGCAGCAATGGCGGAGGCCATCGTCACGTAACCACCGACGTAATACCAGGTGCTGCCACCCACGGTCATCGCCACGCCGAGCAGGGCAGCGCCCGAACCCAACAGCAGCAACAGAAGCGTGAGCGCCATGTTCTGGCCCATGGCTGCCACCGCGCAGACCAGCGTCACCGCAGCCATCGTGAAGAACCAGTAGTTCAACCCGCTGATCACCGCGTAGCCGGCCGGGAGCGCAATTGCGCCGCTGACCACGAATCCCCACAGGATCCCGTAGGCGATCCAGAAGCCGCCCCACATTCCGTGCACAGCCGTTGCCAGCGTGTCACGGGCGCGGTAGGACCAGACCGCCGCCAGCGACTGCATCAGGCCACCGGTCGCGACGGCGAACGGGAAGATCACGGATTGCGTCTTCAGCGTTCCGAACCAGCTGACGTAGTCCGCCGTGACTATGAAGGTCGCCACGGCAAATGCGAACAGCCCCAGCACTGAAGGGGCTGAGATCGGTTGCAGCACAACGCGGGTCTGGTGCTGCCAGGTGTTCAGCTCGGCGTACTGCCGCTCGCTGAATCCATTGTGTCCGCCGTTGGTGACCCCGCTGGTGCGGGGCTCTGCAGATGTACTCATCTGATCACATCCTTTGCTTTGCGTACATCTATTCGCTTCCCGCCTGAGTCGGCGATACCACGAGCGTCACACGGGTAGGACCGTTGAAGAAGCAGGTGACAGAGGAGCGGCCGGGGATGTCCGAACAACGGATTGAGCAGGTTGCAGTGTTGGGGGCGGGCGGCA
>JAKAED010000045.1 GCA_021820105.1 Actinomycetes bacterium
ACCCAACACGTCGGCGGCGGCCATGGCCGCCAGCACGTTGTAGACGTTGAACCGTCCGCGCAATGGCGTGCTCAGCTCGGCTACCCCGCCGGGGTGGTGCAGCCTGAAGCGTGAGCCATTGATGTCGCTCTCAACCGCCTCTGCGAGATACCTGGCTGCAGCGTTCTCCAGTGCGTAGGTGACGAGCGCAGGACCTTCCGCATCGTTTGCGAGCCTCCTACCGTAAGCGTCATCAAGGTTGGTGATGGAGCGCTCCGGGCTGCGCGTAAGGTCGGTGAAGAGCCTGCGCTTGGCCTGGAAGTAGGCCTCCATGGTCGGATGAAAGTCCAGGTGATCCTGCGTCAGGTTGGTGAAGATCGCCACTCTGAACCGCGATCCATCAACTCGCCCGAGCGCCAACGCGTGTGAGGAGACCTCCATCACGCAGGCGGCATCGCCTCCGTCCAGCATCTCCCTGAACGACCTTTGCAGATCGATCGCCTCAGGCGTGGTGCGCTGCACTGGTTGGCTGCGTCCCCCGATCACGCTTCCGACCGTTCCGAGCAGTCCCGTCTGCCGTCCAGCCGCCTCCAGCAGCGCTCGAACCAGGTACGCGGTCGTGGTCTTGCCGTTGGTGCCGGTCACACCGACAAGCTCAAGCGCCTCACTGGGACGCCCCCAGAAGGTGGCAGCGGCTGGCGCCATCGCCTGCCGCACGTCCCTCACCAACACCTGCGGAGCGTCGAGCTCGAGCTGGTGGTCGACCACCAGGGCAGCGGCACCCCGGCTGACCGCGTCGGCAGCGAACTCGTGGCCGTCGCGCGTGAATCCGCGCACGCAGAAAAACAGGTCTCCCGGTTTCACGCTGCGGTTGTCGTAGGCCAGGCCGGCGATATGAGCCGCTGGGGCGCCCGGAAAGAGAACGTCCAAGTCCATCCGCGCCACAGCGTAGCTACGGAGTGGACAGCATCAGTGGATTGCGTGCCGATGCCGGGCAGTGCTGTGGCGGGCAGGGATCGATGCCCAGATGCGGAACCGCCCAGCCAACGATCTTCTGGAATGCTGGGGCGGCTACCGATCCCCCGTAGATTCCGTATTTCGGCTCGTCCACAACGACGACCACCACCAGTTTCGGGTTGCTCGCCGGAACCATGCCGATGAAGGAGGCGATGAAGAGGTTGTTCGAGTACTTCCCGCGAGCGACCACCTGCGCGGTGCCTGTCTTGCCGGCCATGTCGTAGCCGGGGATCCGCGCACCCGAGGCGGTACCGCCGTCGGCCAGCACTCCGCGAAGCATGTCCCTCAGTTCGGATGCCACACGTGGCGAGATGATCCGCTTGCCCTTTGGCGCCAGCACCTTGTGGTTGCCGATCGACTCGACCAGTTGCGGCGTCCGAAGAATGCCACCGTTGGCGATCGCATCGTAAGCCTGGATCATCTGCATCGGCGTCACCTCCTCTCCTTGGCCAAAGGGGAGGTTGTACATGGAGATGCCCGAGTACTTGCTCAGCGGGAGGACAACGCCTTGAGCCTCCCCCTGCAGGGCGACACCGGTGGGTCTGCCGAAGCCGAACCTGCTGACCCAGGATGCGAAGCTTGCGGCTCCCATACGCTTGGCGATCTCCACAGCACCGATGTTGCTCGAGACCTTCAGAATCTGGCGGACCTGAAGCACCTCATTGGGATGCACCTCCGCATCGGTGATCTTGTAGAGACCGTAGGGATCGAGATATGCCGGGACCTGAATCGGGGTGGTCGGCGTGACCTTGCCGTCCTGCAACGCTCCGGCGACGGTGACGGCCTTGAACGTGGAGCCCGGCTCGTAGGAGAGGTCAACGGCCTGGTCTTCGGCAACGGCCGTGTGACCACCGGCGTTCTGAAAAGCACTGAGCGGGACGTGGTTGGGGTTAACGAACGGCCAGTTGGCGACCGCCAGGATCTGATCCGTTTGCGGATCGGTCACGATCGCCGTGGCGCCCTTGGGCTGGTATTGGGCTGCAACGCCAGCCAGCACGCGCTCAACCTCTGACTGCAGAGGAGAGGAGATGGTCAACCGTATGTTCTGTCCCGGCACCATCTGCTTTGGAGTCTGCACGGCGATTGCCTTGCCCTGCGCATCGATCACCGTGCGGCGCACCCCGCTCACGCCTGCGAGTTGCTTGTTGAACCAGTATTCAAGGCCGTCGACGCCCTTGTTGCCGTTGCCGACCCAGCCGAGCACCTGACCGAGTTCGGTCCCCAGCGGATACGCACGCCGCTCCGTTGGTTGCTCCCAGATCCCATTGATGCCGCTGATGCCCTGCACCTGCAGCGCCATGATCCGAGCTCCAACTGTGGCCGACACATCACTTGCAAGCTGCACGTAGCCCGTGTTGGGCTTGGTGATGAGCGCGAGCGTGCTCTGAGACGTGAGCCCAAGCAGCGGCGCCAACTTGTCTGCCACCACCTGCGGATGCCGATATGTCCTGTTGATCAGGTACGGGTCTGCATAGACCGCGTCTCCGGGCTCGCTGATGGCCAGCACCACACCGCTGCGGTCGGTCACCTCACCCCGAAGGGCGGGTACAGCAACGGTCTGCACCTGTTGACTGTTCGCCGCTGCCCGCAACGAACCGGCCTTGACGGTCGTGAGATAGCCCGCGCGCAGGATGGCGATCAGCAGAAGCAGCAGGAAAGCCCCGAAGAGGATGCCGACGCGTCGGTCAATTACGTCCACTGTTCGGCGAGGAGCGCTAGTTGACATCTTGCTCAGCCCGACAGCGAGGCGCCGCCACTGGTGGATGATGAGGTTGCCGCGGAGCTCGAACCGGCACCAGAGACGCCGGTTGAGCCGCTGTTTGCGGTTGTCCCGGCGGCGGTCGTACCGGCGGTTCCGGTCGGGGCGGTGGGCGTGCTGGGCGGTGAGCCCGATGCACTGCCGCTGGATGCTGTGCCGCTGACGCCGGAACCAGCCGAGCCGCCGCCGGACGGTCCGGCGTAAGCACCGGATCCACCGGTGCCGGTGACGGATGTGGGTGATGTGGAAGAAGCTGTGGGCGAAGTGGAAGACGGACTCCCGCCACCGGTCGCCGGCGTCGGTGCAGTCGATGTCCCACCACTGGTCGTGTTCGCGGGCGTGAGCGGCTGGACCGTGGCGGCGGTCAGGTTGAGCGCCTGTGTGCCCACACCGTTTGCCGCCGTGACGGTCGTCGTGCCAACGCCGCTGCTGGGCGCCGCACCGATGGCGCTCAGGTTAGAGCCCGCGATCGTGGCGCGGGCGTCCAACTGGCGCTCGGCAACGAGTCCGTTCAGATAGGTCGTGGGTGCGGGCGGCGCAATGTTGCGGATCGCATCCGTCACGTTTCGCCCGTCCGCACTCTGAACGAAGTGGATGTCCAGGACGTTGGGCATCACCATGCCGTAGCCAGCAGCCATCCGGAGGATTCTTGAGCTGTCGGAGAGGGCGGCGATCTGCGCTCTTAGTACCGCGTTGCTGCTCTCGAGCGCCGTTGCCTCCTGTACCTGCGTACCAACGCCCGCCCCGAGCTTGAGCACCTCAACGCGGACGCCGACGATCGCTACGAGGATGATTCCGAGCACCGGAATCCAGGCGCGTCCACGGACGATCCGATCAAGGCGGGGGGCAGCCGGTCGATGCAGCGCCAGACGTGGAACGCTTCGGGTCCGCGCTTTGGTCTTTGGTCCTGCGGGGCGTGTCTCGGTGCGAGCGGGTTGGGCGCGTGTTGTCGGCGATCGTCTAGGCAGGCTCGCCTGGTCCGGGATCGGCACCCATGCCGGGCTGGCCGGACGAGCCTCGGTGCCTGCGCCCGCTCGCGTCGCTGCTGGTCCGGGCGCGCGCAGGAGCTCCGTCTCAAGCGCTGCCGCCGCCGCGACTGCCCGCTTCGAGGGACGCGCCGGAGCAGCGGTTCGAGCCGCACTAGCTGGACGCCTGGCTCGGGCGGTGCGCTGGCGGTCTGGTGGATCTGGCCTGTTGCCGCGTGACGGGCTCCGGTCCGGAACCCGCTCATCGGTCTGCCGGTCGAGCTGATGTACGCGGCGACCTGCGGCAGTGGCGGCGGTGGGCGGCATCGCGGATCAGCTCGCTTTCAGCTTGCGGGCCACGCGCAGATGCGCTGACTTTGCCCTGGGATTGTGGGCGACCTCACCCGGGGTCGGCGCGATCGCCTTACGGGTCAGGAGCTCCGCCTCCGGCTCGTGGCCGCAGACGCAGATTGGAAGGTCGGGTGGGCAGATGCAGCCGCGAGCCCGCTCTGCCAGGAACTGTTTGACGCGCCGGTCCTCCAGCGAATGAAAGGAGATCACGGCCAGCCGTCCGCCGACCGCGAGTAACTCCCAGGCCAGTGGAAGCGCTTGGTCGATCTGACCCAGCTCGTCATTGACGGCGATCCGCAGCGCCTGGAAGGTGCGTTTCCCGGGATGACCGCCGGCGAACTGCGCCGGCACCGGAATGGCGGACTTGATCACATCCACCAGCTCCTGAGTCGTTTTGAGCTCGACGTGCGCCCGCGCCCGGACCACGGCTCTGGCTATCTGGCTGGCGTAGCGCTCCTCACCGTAGTCGCGCAACAGGCGCGCGAGTCGCTGCTCATCCCAGCTGTTCACGATCGTTGCGGCCGTCAGCGCCTGAGACGGATCCATCCGCATGTCAAGCGGCGCGTCGTAGGAGTACGAGAACCCCCGCTCCCACGTGTCGATCTGCATCGATGACATGCCCAGGTCCATGTAGATCAGATCCGCTGTGATCTCCTCATCGAGCAGCTGTCGGAGGCCAGCCACAAAGTCGGTGCGAATGAAGCGACCCTCAACCGCCGTTTCGGCGGCGGCGTCGTTGAAGCGCTCGCGTGCGTGCGGGTCGCGGTCAATGCCGATCAGCGTGCCGCCGGCACCGATCCGGCCGGCAACGAGGCGCGCGTGACCGGCGGCCCCAACCGTGCAGTCAACGGCCACCTCACCAGGCGCCGGGTCCAGGAACTCGATGAGCTCGCCGGCCAGGACGGGCACATGCGGCGTGGTCATGTCAATCAGTGTGGTCAAAGCGAGCGGTGATCTCAGCAAAGCGAGCTAGAGCGTTGTTGTTGTATTCCAGGAAGGAGGCGCGATCCCACAGCTCCAAGTGGTCTCCAGCGCCAGTGATCACGACTTCCCTCTGGAGACCGACGAGCTCGCGGGCCCGCGGCGGTATCACAAGACGATTGGCGGCATCCAGTTCCTGATCCCACGCGTTGGCGTAGAGCAGAAGACGCAGATCCCTTGTGCGCGGCGCAAGCGGGTTCATACCTGCCAGCGCCTGATCCACGAAGCCGCTGTAGTCCCCCGGTCGCCAGATGGCCAACGACCGCGCGTTGCTCAACTCGGTCTCCGGAGAGATCGCGAGCATCACGCCAGCCTTGAGCGCATCGCGAAATTTCGCCGGCACCGTGAGCCGGTTCTTCGCGTCCAGCGCGTGTTCGAAGGTTCCGTAGAAGTCCAAGGTTTCTCATGAGCCGGGCGTGATTGAGACCCGGGTGGCTGGGTGGGAGGAGCTCAGCCACCCGGGTCCCTGCATGCGTCGCCCACGTTATCCCATTCCCTCCCACTTTGCAACCCCAAGCACCCCACTCACCCCACTCAGCTACCACATCCGACCACAGACCGACCCACCTGCCCCACGCGCCGGCTCAGTGGGCGTTTGCACACTCCGAGCAAACTGACGGCGGCCGGGGCCAACTGAGGCCGAAATCCGCGCCTTGGGCGGCTCAAAGTCCTACGGCCCCACCGGTTCAAGGCCCGGGTGTCGCAGAGTGGGAGGTCCACCCTCAGGCGGCGAACTGAAAGGCTGAGTCAGACCTACCAGGTTCTGGCTCGATCAGCCTGTATCCGACGCCCCAGACGTTGAGCACGTAGCAGTCGCCCTGAATGCTCAGTTTTCGGCGCAGGCGGGAGGCGTGTGAATCGAGCGTGCGCGTACGCCCGAGCGTGAGGCGGCCGTCGCTCCATCCCCAGACCGTCTCCATCAACTCCTCTCGGCGGCAGACCCGACCCGGTTCGCGAGCCAGCGCCAGCAGCAGACTGAACTCTTTGGCTGCCAGCGCCACCGTGGCCCCATCAATCCACACCTTGTGCGCAAGCGCGTCGATCTCCAAAGCACCCACCCGGATGCGCGCGCCGCGTGAAGTGCGCGTCCGGCGCCACAGCAGCGCCGCCACGCGGACGCGCAACTCAGCGTAGGAGAGCTCGCCGCGTCCCAGGTAGGCGTCACATCGGCTCTCAAATGCGCGGATGCGCTCGAGTTCTGAGACGCGCTCAGCTGTCAGGACGACAGGCATTCCGCAGTCAACCCGTGAGGCCGGATGCGCCGACTCGCGCACGTGGCGCAGGAGCTCAAGTCCGTTGCCGTCGGGAAGCTCACGATCGACCACGAGCAGATCAACGGGGTTGTTCGCAAGCACCTGACGAGCGCCGCCCGCCGAGCCGGCGGTGAGCACCTCGTATCCGTCGGCGCTCAGGTTGTCGGCCAGTGCGTCTCGATGTACGCGATCGGCGCCGACCACCAGGACAATGTGGGTGTGTTTTTCGGTCGTCACATCCAATAGAGGGCTGGACTAGGTCCGGTTAACCCCCCTGCGGGCTGCGAGCAGGTCGCCAAAGCCGCAAATACCGGAGTTCTGTGCAACATCACTGTCAAGAGCTGCAAGCGCAGAGGACTCCACCATAAGATGCCGACGGCATGTACAGACGCGGCAACTACTCATCGGGTGAGGACTTTGTCCTTGAGTACGGCGACCTCCGTTTCACATTCAATGAGCGCGACTTCAGCGAGCGCTGCGAGCAGGCGGCGCGCCGGCTCGGCTTCATCGGTGACGCGATCGCGGACGATGAAGCCGAGGACCTCATCAATCTGGTTGTCAACGGCGAGGTGACGGATCCCGCCTCGGCCCTGGGTGAGCACGTGAACGAGTGCTGGCCGGAGTTGGTGGGACCTTCTGACCGGTCACTGGTGCACTGGCTGCGCCGGCTCATCTTCCGCGGCGCATGGCTGGATCAGCGGGTCAAGGAGGGCGAATTGGACGTCATCTTCGACGACGACAGCGGCAGCTTCGTGTACATCCAGCCGGACCGCGGCGGCGAGCCGATCGAACTCGCTCCTGAACCTAACTGGGGCCGTGTGGCGTACGTGCGCCGCTAGGCTCAGAGTAAGCCGGACATAAAGAGTTAATCCACCGCTTATCTGAGCCGGCACGGCTGAGCAGAGCGGCGGATTTCCCATTACGCTGGCGCCCATGAGTGCACGGATCTGGCTGGTAATTCCAACCTATAACGAGGCGGACAACGTCAGTCCGATCGTGCAGGCGGTCGCTGAGCGGATGGAGGAGATAGCTCCCGGGGAATATCGAATCCTGGTGGTTGATGACAACTCTCCTGATGGCACCGGCAGACTGGCTGACGAGCTCGCCCAGCAAATGGATGTGCTCGAGGTCATGCACCGGCCGGGCAAGGGCGGCCTCGGCCGAGCCTATATCGCTGGTTTTGAGTACGCGCTGGCACACGACGCGGAGCTGGTCGTCGAGATGGATGCGGACTTCTCCCACGATCCCGCCCACCTGCCGGCACTCATCCGGGCCGCTGAACATGCTGACATGGTGCTTGGGTCGCGGTACGTGGCCGGGGGTGCTGTGCGCAACTGGGGCATCGTCCGGAAGCTGATCAGCCGGGGCGGCAGCACCTACGCACGCATGGTCCTGGGAGTGGGCGTACGCGATCTCACCGGGGGCTTCAAGTGCATCCGCCGGTCGGTCCTGGAGACGATCGAGCTCAGCAGCCTGCGCGCGGACGGCTATGTCTTTCAAATCGAAGTGACCTACCGAGCGATACGCTCCGGGTTCCGCGTGCAGGAGGTGCCGATCTTGTTCGTTGACCGGGCCGTTGGCACCAGCAAGATGTCGGGCAAGATCGCGCTCGAGGCGATGCTGCTCGTGCCACAGCTGAGACGCGACCGGACTCGCCAACTGACCCGGTCGTAATGCCCGTTCGCCCGACCGCAGGTATGGCTGGAGTTTCGCGATCGTGAGCCTTAGCTCGCCGGCGAGGGCAAGCGCGCCGTCACGCGCCATAGCCAACGCAGAGCGCGGGGGCGATCCAGCCACGGCCGCGCAGTCGCCGCATAAGTGGCTGGAAGATGAACGGGCTCGCAGACGGGGAACGATCGCCACGATCCTGGTGCCGCTGCTCGGCCTGCTGCTGTGCATCGCCGGGACCCGAACCGGAGCACTGGACCCTCAGACGATCCAGCTCGCGCCCTCCGCCTCGGGTGTCGCCGGTCCGTTGAGGGCGATCGGGTTCAACCTGAACGTGCCGTTGGTCATAGCGGCCCTGATCCTCCTGGTCGGCGCTTACCTATTCGCGATACAGCGATGCGAGCACATACCGAAACGGGCCATCGTCTGGTCGGTGATCGCCTTCAACCTGATCGTTCTGCTGGGGCCACCGCTGTTCTCAACGGACGTCTTCAGCTATCAGGCGTATGCACGGATGTTCGCCGTCTACCACACCAATCCGTACCTGCACGGACCGATCGTGATGCAGGGCGGCGTTGTCAACGTAGACCCGCTGTTCTACTTCGTCGGGTCCGACTGGGTCAACACGCCCAGCGTGTACGGCCCACTGTTCACGCTGCTCAGCGGAGCGTTCGCCACCAGCCCGGTTCCCGTGAGTGAGTTCGCCTTCAAGCTGCTGGCCGTGCTGGCGAGCGGCGGCACGCTCTACCTGCTGTGGAGGTCGGCGAAGCTGCGTGGGGTCAACCCCAGTCGTGCCATCGCAGTCTTCGGCCTAAACCCTCTGGTCACCCTCTACGGAGTGGGTGGAGGCCATAACGACTTTCTGATGCTGCTGCTGACGACCGGCGGCGTGTATGCGCTGCTCTCGCAGAGGTACTCGACCAGCGGCGTGTTGATCACAGGCGGCGCAGCGTTCAAGTTGACGGGGGCCCTGGTTCTCCCATTCGCGCTGGCCGCCAAGGCAGGCTCCCAAGGCAGTGACCGCCGTCGCGCCATGCTGATCGGCGCAGCTGCAGCCACGGCTGCCATATCAGCGGTCAGTCTGGAGGTCTTTGGGTTTGGCGTGTTTCACATGTTCAGCACGCTCAAGACGGTCCAGGGCACCGGCAACACCTGGCAGAGCGTTCCCGGCTTCTTCTTCAGACTCGCCCACGTACACATTCCGAGAGCGTTGATGACGGCGGTCAACGTCGGCCTCGCCGCAGTTCTGCTCAGGCTCGTTTACCGCGTGTGGCGAGGACAGCTTGACTGGCTCGATGGCGCCGCCTGGGCCACCTTCGCCGTGCTCGTCAGCGCCTGGTTCCTACTCCCCTGGTACGTCAGTTGGATGATGCCGCTGGTGGCGCTCACATCCGACCGGCGTCTGTGGAAGGCGACCGTCTTCATCACGATCGTGGGCAGCGCCATCATGATCGCCGGATGTCTATGAGGAGCGGCGGTGCGGCGGCCGGTGGTCCTAGGATGACGGAGTGAACGCGGCCCGGGAACTGGCGCTGCTCAGCGTTGTGTCGCCCGTCTATCAGGAAGAGGCGACGATCGAGCGTTTCTGCGCGGCCGTGACGGACGCACTCAAAGACATCCCATTTGAGCTGGTGCTCGTGGATGACGGCTCAACTGACGACACCCAGGCCAAGCTGGCCGGCCTGGCAGCCGCGGACGCGCGCATCAAGACGGTGCTGTTGTCGCGGAACTTCGGCCATCAGGCCGCCATCACAGCAGGCCTGGATCATGCCAGCGGCAACGTTGCGGTCACACTGGACTCCGACCTTCAGGATCCCCCGGCCGTGATTCCCAAACTGCTGGAACGCTGGCGTCAGGGAGCGGACGTGGTCTACGCCGTCAGACGTACCCGCCCCGGCGAATCTCGCTTCAAGCTGCGCAGCGCGCGACTCTTCTACAAGCTGTTCCGCGCGGTGGCCTCCGTGGACCTCGAACCGAACGCCGGCGATTTTCGCCTGCTGGATCGACGCGCCCTCGACGCGGTCCGTTCAATGCGGGAGCGCTCCCGCTTCCTGCGCGGCATGAGCATCTGGGTTGGCTTCACGCAGGACTCAGTTCCCTATGATCGCGATCCACGCTACGCGGGAGAGACCAAGTTCACCCTCGGTCGGATGGTGCGTTTCTCGTTCGATGCGTTTGCGTCGTTCTCCTACCGGCCACTGCAGCTCGCGACCGCGTTGGGGTTCCTTATCTCAGGGGTGGCGTTCATCGCGATTCCGGTTGTGATCGTGCTGAAGCTCACCGGCAACTACCTGTACGGCTTCAGCACGGTTGAGATCACCATGCTGCTGCTTGGCGGCATCCAACTGATAACGATCGGGATGATCGGTGAGTATGTGGGTCGGATCTTTGATGAGGTAAAGGGGCGGCCCCTCTACCTGGTTCGAAGCCGCGAGAACTTCTCCCCTGGCGCCGCACCCACCTCCGCCTACGAGGAGGAGTCCGCTGACTTTGATGCGGAACGATGGGCGGAACTGCCAGCCGAGGCCGACCCTGAGCTAGCCGCCGGCCGGACTCGGTCCCAGGCGGGTACTCGGTGGTTCGCCCGGTGCAGACGGCTCCGCCGGACTCAGCTGCTCAAGCACCTCAATCCGCCGAGAGAGACCCTTGATGGCATCGGCGATGGGATCCGGCAGGTGCACCCAATCCACGTCCGGTCCCTCAGGCCGTCG
This sequence comes from Actinomycetes bacterium, assembly GCA_021820105.1. Classification (GTDB taxonomy): domain Bacteria; phylum Actinomycetota; class Thermoleophilia; order Solirubrobacterales; family Solirubrobacteraceae; genus Palsa-465. The sequence continues at coordinate 10,685 of JAKAED010000045.1, forward strand.
CCCCTCGATGCGCACGGGATGTCCAGGAATGCCCACCACGGTTGAATTCGGAGGCACATCATGGATCACGACGGTGTTGGCGCCGATTTTGGCGTCATGACCAATCGTGATCGGGCCCAGCAACTTCGCGCCCGAACCGATCGTGACACGGTCCTGCACGGAGGGATGACGTTTGCCGGTGGCAAAGCCGGTACCGCCCAGGGTCACACCCTGATAGATCGTCACATCCTGAGCCACCGTGGCCGTCTCTCCGATGACCACACCCATGCCGTGGTCGATGAACAGTCCGGGCCCGATATCGGCGGCGGGATGGATCTCAATGCCGGTGACGGCTCGGGCAAAGGCAGCCAACAGTCGCGGCAGCACCGGCACCCCGACACGCAGCATGGCGTGCGCCGCACGGTGCGCCAGTAGAGCCTGCACGCCCGGCCAAGCGAGAAGAACCTCAACCGTGCTGACACCGTCGGCTGCTGGGTCGCGGCTCTTGGCGGCGGCAACATCCCGCTTCACCTCAGCGACGGTTGCAGCGACCAGCGTTGAAGTTCGTCGTAGCACGGATCGCATCACCGCGACTCCGGGCCGAACCAGGCGAGCGAGACATACCGCTCACCGGAGTCGGGGAGCACGACGGCGATGTTCGCGCGCGCGAACTCAGGTCGGGCAGCTATACGAGCAGCTCCGGCCACCGCTGCTCCCGCCGACATGCCCGTGAGGACGCCCGCCCGCGCGGCCAGCCGCTGTGCGGTCAGCACCGCCTCATCATCTTCAATCGTGAGCACCTCATCAATGATCTCCCGGTTGAGAACCCTGGGAACAAAACCGGCGCCGATGCCCTGAATACGGTGCGGTCCCGGTCGTCCTCCGGACAGGACCGGTGAATTTGCCGGCTCAACGGCCACGACCTGGATCTTCGGGTTGCGTTCTTTGAGGTATTCACCAACGCCGGTGATGGTCCCGCCCGTACCGACACCGGCCACAAATACGTCGATCTCACCGTCGAGCGCCTGCCAGAGCTCAGGGCCAGTGGTCTGCCGATGCGCACCTGGATTTGCGGGGTTTGAGAACTGATCAGGAAGGAACACGTCCTCACCGCTTGCCATCCGCCGAGCCGCCTCCACCGCCTCATGCATACCGCCCAGCGACTCCGTGATCTCAACCCTGGCGCCGTAGAGCGCCAGCAGCCGTTCCCGTTCACGGCTCATCCCCTGCGGCAGAGTCAGAACCAGGTCGTAGCCCTTGGCAGCGCACACGAACGCAAGCGCGATTCCCGTGTTACCGCTGGTCGCCTCGACGATCGTGGTCCGACCAGGACGGATCCTTCCCTCACGCTCAGCTGCTTCGATCATCGCCAGGCCGATCCGGTCCTTGACACTGCCGCCCGGATTGAACGATTCGACTTTCGCAAACAGCCTCGCCTCAGAATCCTGTGGAAAGACGGTGGTTAGCTCAACCACGGGGGTTTTACCCACAAACGCAGCGATGTTGCGAGGAACGGTCAGCATGGGACTGACTCTACTGCGCCTCCTCAACCGGTCCCTGGTCCCAGGAGCGGTTCGGGCCGTTGTCAGCCGGCCGGTCCAGAGGAGCGCGGATGGGTCGCGCCCCACAGCCCACGTTCTGCTCACGCAGGTATAGACGCGCTCAGTCGGGTAGTTGGTTACCAGAACCCGTTTGCGAGGAGGACTTGATGGTCACCGATCTTTTACTTGCGGCACTCATCACAGCTGTGGCGGTGGTTCTGGGAGTCACCATCCACCCGCTGCTTTTCCTGTTGATCGTACTGGCGATCATCTGGCTGTTCATGCGCCGAGCGGCCTGGTGAGAACCTCAGATGAAGTACATGGTCCCGGCGTGTGCCTCAGCCTCGGCCACGTCGGCGATCGACCGGCTCTGTAGCACCTCCCGGGCGGCCTGTGCGGCATCAGCAAAGACGCCCGTGGCATCAGCTCCAAGCGGACCGTCGAGCAATTCAACCAACTCAAGCACTGTGATCTGTGACGCGGGTCGCGCGAAGCTGTAGCCCCCCTTGACGCCTCGCTGAGATTTCAGGAGTCCCGCGCGACGCAGCGTCGCAAACAGCTGCTCCAGGAACTGGGCTGGAATCTCACCACGCTTGGCAAGTTCCCCAATCGGAACTGGAACGTCCTCACCGATTCGGTGCAGCTCCACAAGGGCGCGGACCGCGTAAGGGGATTTGCTCGTGATCGACAGCATCCTGTGGCTCCAGGCCGGATCTCACTGAACTGAGCTGGCCGGACTGGCCCGCTAAGCGTACGGGGCCTGACCAATCGAAGCCTGGTGCCTGCGAGTCGTCCGCCCGACCTCAGATCCAGCCGCGCTCCGTGGCGATCAGCACAGCCTGCGCACGGTCCATCGCGCCCAGTTTCCCGTAGACGTTGTGCAGGTGCGTGCGCACCGTGCTGGTGGAGAGCCCCAGCTCGGAGGCAATCTGCTTGTAGACCATTCCCCGCGCCAGACGCTTGAGCACATCGACTTCACGAGTCGACATGGGGCAGGGATCGACCTGACGGGGGCGCTCCGAACCCATCGCGAGCGGAAGCTCGTACATGATCTGACGCAGCTGGTCGCCCTTCAGATTGATGGCACGTGCTGCCACGAGCATCTCCGCAGGCGTCACGGACTCGCCGACCAGGTAGTGGGCCAACATGTCGGCCAGACGGATGATCGCCGCCTCACCCTCCGACTCGGATGCGTGATGTGACTCGATCACCTTCGCGACCGAGGTGGGGAGCCCCCAGCGCCGGGCGATGACCCCACCGACCAGCGCGTGGTCGACACCGAGCTCGCGCCGCTCGCGGTGAACCCGTTCCTCGGGAGTTCGAGCATCGCCGTAAACCTGCCCCGGATAGCCAGGATAGGCGTGGATCAGCACAAGCTTCCCTAGGTCATGCATCGTCGCGGTGACCATCAACCGGTCCCGCGCCTCGTGATCAACCGTGGAGGCGATTCGCTCCACGGCCCGTTGAGTCGCGGCCCCGTGCAGGCGGAAGCGCTCCGGAACGTTCTGCCAGACCGCCGTGCGCTCAAAGAAGTCGTAGGTGCGCGCACGCTGCGCGATCGCCAACACTGCTGTCGGGGTCAGCACCTCGACCGCGCGCACGACGCTGTCCACTCGGCCGCGCTGGCCGTCGCCGCGGTTGGCCAGCCGCATCACGGCGATGGTGAGGGCGAGGTCGCCCTCCACGACGCTGATCAGTTCGCCGGCACCAGGCTCGCCCTCATCGAAGAGTGCGAGCACCCGGTTGCGTGTGGCCGCCAACATCGGAAAGGCCTCAAGCGCCTCAAAGGCGGCGGTCAGACGCCTCCCCTGTCCCTCATTGTGATGCCGCTCACGGGATGCGTAGGGGTCGGTTGAGCGGTCTTCAGGCGTAGCTGTCGTTGCCACTTTCACTCAGCTTCCATGCGATCTGGGTTGTTGGATGGCTCCATGCCACCGAGGTTGATATCGGCAACCGTAGGACATCTGTTTAGTCGCAGACAGCCGGATTTGATCACCGCGCGAGCGCGCGGTCGATCAACTCGAGCGTCCGGTCGCGTCCAAGCAGCGCGACACTCTCAAAGATCCCCGGCGACACAGTCGTTCCGGCGATCGCAACTCGAACCGGTTGGAACACCTGCCCCGGCTTCAGCCCGCGACGCTCGACAACAGCTCTAAGAGCCTGCTCCACCGCAGCTGGCGTGAAGGCTTGGACCTCTGCAAGGGCCGCGCGAGCGTCGGCAAGCGCCTCACGGCCGGCATCGGAACCGATCGTGCGCGCAAAGGCAGCAGGGTCGTCGGCGGGTCCGTCAAACAGAAAGCCTGCCAGCGGCCAGAAGTCCGCGAGCGTTTGGATCTTCTCACGAGAGATGGCCACCGCGTCGTGTAGGCCTGACCTACCGGTGAACTGCTCCAGCCGCTCAGTCAGTTCGTCCAACTCCAGTGCTCGCAGATGCATTCCATTCAGATGACGGAGCTTCTGCTCGTCAAACACGGCGGGGCTCCTCGAAACCCTGTCGAGTCTGAACCGCTCTGCCATCTCCTGCAGTGTGAAGAACTCCTCGTCGGGCGCAAAACCCGTACCCAGCAGGGCTATGTAGTTGTTGACCGCCTCAGGCAGATAGCCCGCGTCACGCAGTTCCTGCACCGAGGCCGCGCCGTGGCGCTTGGACAGCTTCTTACCGTCTGGACCGTGGAGCAGCGGCAGGTGCGCATATTGCGGTGGGGTTGCACCAAGCGCCTCGAACACCAGCAACTGTTTTGGGGTGTTGGAGATGTGATCCTCGCCGCGGACGACGTGCGTGATCTTCGCATCCAGGTCGTCCACCGCCACCGCGAAGTTGTACAGGACGGATCCGTCAGCCCGTGCGATCACAGGATCGTCCATGGCAGCATTTGGGAAGCTGACCTCCCCCCGCACCAGGTCCTCAAAGCCCGTATGTCCATCGTCTGGTACGTGCAGGCGGACAGCGCCGGACGACTCCGGCTCGCCGCGAAAACCCCGATCGGCGCCGTGAGTCTGCTTGTAGTTCTTCACATCCTCGGCGGTCGCGTTGGAGTGGTAGGCGTGGCCGTCAGCGAGCAACTGGGCAAGCGCCTCCTGGTGCCGTGGCGTATTACCGACCTGGGAGATCGGACCCTCATCCCACTGCAGCCCAAGCCACGTGAGGGCGTCCAGGATCTGTGCAACGTTCGCATCGGTGGAGCGCTCGCGGTCGGTATCTTCGATCCGCAGCATGAATGTGCCGCGCGTGCCAGAGCCCTGCTCGTTCAGCTGGTGCGCCAGAAGCCAGTTATATAGCGCTGCGCGGGCGCCGCCAATATGCAGCGCGCCTGTGGGTGATGGTGCAAATCTAACTCTCATAGGAACGGAAGGCCATGCTAGTACCAGTCCCAGGAGGCGTGCGATCGTGCTGATCGGAGCCCATGTTTCTCCGGCCGGCGGGCTCTATAAGGCGGTGGAGCGCGGCCTTGAACTGGATGCCGAGGCGATCCAGATCTTCAACCAGTCGCCGCGCATGTGGCGCCCCACCAACTATGGCGAGGAGGACTTCGCACGCTTCCGCGAGACACGTGAGCAGAGCGGGATCGGCGGCGTCCTGATCCATGCTGTGTATCTCGTGAACTGCGCCTCCGAGGATCCGGACATCCGAGCAAAGTCTCTCGCTTCGCTGACGCATTCCCTGCGTGTCGGTGACGCCATCGGCGCTGATGGCGTCGTGCTCCACCCCGGTTCGGCCAAGACCGGCCATGTGGGCGAGGCGATCACCAGGGCCGGCGAGGTGATAGCCGCGGCCCTGGCCGATTCTGAGCGGTGTGCACTCCACCTCGAGGACACCGCAGGCGCCGGTGGCACACTCGGTCGCTCGTTTGAAGAGCTGGCCGCCCTGATCGAGGCCGCCGGCGGGGATGAGCGGCTTGGCATGTGCCTCGACTCGTGCCACCTGCTGGCATCCGGCTACGACATCCGCACCGTGCCCGGTCTCGATGAGACGCTGGCCGAGTGTGATCGGATGGTGGGACTCAATCGGCTGCACTCGATTCACCTCAATGACTCACTGACGGCATTGGGCTCCAACCGTGACCGCCATGCTGCCCCGGGTGAGGGTGAGATCGGCCAGGATGGTCTTGCGGTCTTCCTCTCAGAGCCTCGCTTCAATGAGCTCCCGGTGGTGCTTGAGACTGGCACCGCCGATGGCGCAGTAGCGGCGGCTGACCTGGCTCTGGCTCGCGATCTACGCAAACGCGGACAATTGATGCGTGCGACGACTCCCACAGGGTAGGGTTTGAGCTGTGACGAATCACCGTTCCGAGCAGGAGGCCGACGCGCTGGTTGTCTTCGGCATAACCGGCGACCTGGCGCGAAAGATGACCTTCAGGTCCCTCTACCGACTGGAGCGGCGAGGACTGCTCAAGCAGCCCGTGATCGGGGTGGCCGTCGATGATTGGACGGTTGAGCAACTCCAGCAGCGCGCCCAAGAGTCGATTCAGGCATCGGGCGAGCCGGTTGATGCGCAGGTCATGGAGCGCCTCGCCGGCAGGCTCCGCTACGTGAGCGGCGACTTCGGCGACGACGCCACGTACACCCGCCTCAAGAGCGAGCTGGGCGATCTTGCCAACCCCACCTTCTACCTGGAGGTGCCGCCCTCACTGTTTGAGCGAGTGATCGGCGGGCTCTACGGCGCGGGCCTGGTCAGCGCGGGGCAGCGCGTTGTGGTCGAGAAGCCGTTTGGCCACGACCTCGCCTCCGCCCGCAAGCTGGCGGCCGACCTGCACCAGTACATCGACGAATCCCAGCTCTACAGGATCGACCATTTCCTGGGGAAGATGGGACTGCAGGAGATCCTCTATCTGAGATTCGCGAACACGACCATTGAACCAGTCTGGAATCGCAACTTCGTCTCATCGGTCCAGGTGACCATGTCCGAGTCGGTCGGCGTCGAGGATCGGGGCCACTTCTACGATCCGGTCGGCGCCCTCCGTGACGTGGTGGTGAACCACCTCCTGCAGGTGATCGCAGCGGTTGCGATGGAGCCGCCGGCTGGAGGCGACGCCGAGACGCTCAAGACCGCCAAGTATTCGGTGCTCCGGTCGATGGCGGATGCCGACCCGGCACGTTACGTGCGCGGCCAATATGAGGGTTACCGAGCGATCGACGGGGTTGCCAGGGACTCGACGACGGAGACGTTCGCCGCGTTGCGGCTTGAGATTGATAACTGGCGCTGGTCCGGCGTGCCGTTCTTCATCCGTACAGGGAAGCGCATGCCGAGCAAGCAGACGGAGGTCCGGCTGGTCTTCAAGCATCCGCCACGGCTCGCCTTCATCCCGAGCGGCAGTCGCAGACCTGAGCCGAGCCAGATCGTGATCAAGATCGATCCCAGCACCGGGATCCAGATGATCCTCGACGCTCAGCGAGCTGACCGCAAGGGCGCCGCCGATATCCACCTTGACATGGAGTTCGCGCACGAGGGCGGTGAGGCAGCGACCCCTTACGAGGTGCTGTTGCACGCCGCGATCATCGGCGACGCGACCGCCTTCAGTAGACAGGACAGCGTCGAAGAGAGTTGGCGGGTGATGCAGCCATTGCTGGACGATCCTCCCGGCGTGATCCCTTACGCCCAGAATTCCTGGGGCCCGACCGAGTCTGAGAAGCTGCTCAACGGGTATGGCGGCTGGCGTAAGCCCTGGATCGTGCCGACGCCGCCACCCGGTCAGCGAACCGAATAGCACGGGGCGCTCAAACGCTCGTTCTGGCAGCCGCGGCTGACTGTGCCAGCACTGTGGCGCCGATCCCGGCGAGCAAGAGCCCCGCAGCCAGCTCAGCCAGATGAAGTACCCCACCCACCCACGTCTCGACGCCCGCGGCGAGTGCCATGATCACCGGCAAGGGCTCCTGGATCGCGCCGATCACCGGCGCCACCTGAACTGGCGAGCGCCGCTGCAGGGCTGTGTTCTCCTCCAAGAGAGCAACTGCGCCAAAGCCTGCCACGGCCAGCAGCCACACGCTTCCCGCCAGCAGCTCTCCGGCGCTGAACGAGTTTGAGACCAGCTTGTCTGAAAAGTCCACCCAGGCATAGCCGAAGCCGGCGCCGAGCGTAACCATGTGACCGTGCCGCGGACGCCGGCGCTCGCCTACAAAGGCGGCCAGCGCGACACCGCCGACAATCGCCAACGGAACCGCAACCCGCCAGCTTGACGGCTGCGCCACGGTGCGCTGCGGGGCGGCGGTGATCACAAGCGTGACGCCGAAGCTGACGCCCAACGCCCCGAGCCACTCTTGAGGTCCAATTCTGCACTTCTGCTGGAAGCGCGTGATCCCGATCAGGATCAGCTGGTAGGTGGCAAGCACAGGCTGAACCACGGTCAGAGGGGCAAACGCCAGCGAAATGATCTGCAGTGGCCAGGCCAGCGCCAGCAGACCGGTGCCGAGCACCCAGCGCCGGCGTCGCATGAGCAGCCGCAGGAGCGAGAGTCGAGCGGCATGCTCTGTGGCGGTTGCATGCGCTTCGCCAGCCTGCAGCACGATCGCAGAGGCGCTTGCGACCGAGGCCGCAAGGGCGATCAGGATTCCGACCGCAATCATCCGAACATGGTTTCAACGACCACATCAGCTGCGTCAGGCATACCCGCGAACGACATCGGCCATCGCCTGCCGCGTGCCAGAGCGCGGTGCAGAGCGTGGCGAAGAGTATCCAGGTCCGGTGCCCACTGCGCGAGGTCGAGGTTTGCGAGTGCCCTGGCCTGTGCCCGCACATGCGCAACCCGCGTGCCGAACGCGATCAGAGGACAACCGACGGCGCGAGCTTCCAGAGCCGTGGTGCCTGCGGTGGTATGAATCAGCGCATCTGCAGCCATCAGCAACTCGGGGAGCTGCTCGGTGAAGCCCAGCACCCGGACGTCCGAATCTCGAGTGAAATGGTCGTGGAGGTTGACGTAGGCAGTCTCACTGTGCCCGGCAACAGCGACGACAAACACCGACCGGTCAAGTTCGCGAGCGGTTGCGCTGGCGCCGACGAGGTCGCCCATGCCCCAGCCTCCCCCGGAGACGACCACAAGCGGCCGGTCGGGAGGAAGCTCAAGCCGCGCTCGCGCGGCCTTGCGCCCGAGCGGCGCGAACAGCCGCGGGTCGATGGGCGGACGTACCACGGCACTCCGTCCCGGTCCGGCGATCGCGTCAACCTCCGCCACCGATTCGGGCCAGCTGAGCAGATGCATGTCGATCCCGGGATGTGCCCAGTAGTGCAGTCCCGCGGGGTCAGAGATCGCGGAGCAGACCGGCACCGAGAGCAGACGCCAGCGACGCAGCTGGCCGAGCGCGGCGCTCAACACCGGATAGGCGGCGACGACGACATCCGGTCGCGCTCCGGAAACCGTCTTGAGAAGACCCCTCGCGCCCAGCAAGCCGAGCGCGAGTTGCCCTGCACGGCGTGGCAACTCACGCTCGAAGAAAACCCGATAAGCAAGGTCGTAGGTCCAGCCAACCCGTTCCAGATGGGTGTGGAAGCCGCGTTCCATGCTGTCGCCCAAACGGCGGCCGATGACCCGCAGATCAGTCCGCAATTCAACCTGTGAAACAGCCGAGTGACGACGCAGGCCCTCGCTGAGCGCACGGGCGTTGGTGAGGTGTCCCTCGCCGATCTCCGCGCAGAGAACCAGCACACGCAAGCCCACACACAGATCCTTGCAGCTGGTGCACGCCGCGGTCGCAGGCCCCGTCACGCAAACGGGACGTGTGTCCTAGGCAGCGGCGGTCTGCGTGGTCTGCTCGGGTGGCAGCAGCGCTGAACCCAACTGTTGGGCCAGTTCCGCGTAGAGGCCCGCCGTCCGCGACACCCGAAAATCGGACCCGAGTCGCAATCGGCGGACTCCCCGCGGCATGCATAGCTCGACGACCACCTCCGCATCGCCGGGGAAGCTGCCCAGCACGTCCTTCAGGTCCTCGATCACGTCCTCCTGCATTGCGGCTCCGTCGAGTCGCAGCTGCAGGGCGTCCGGAACGATGGTTCGCTCGGCCTCCTGCTCGGCTCGCGCGAGCTCCTCATCCGTTGGCTCGAACCGCTCCAAGGATGAGGCCACGATGCATGTTCGAGACGCATCCTTGTGATCGATCTTTCCCTTGACGAGCACAACTGCATCCTGCTCCACGGCATTACCGGACTCCTCAAGCGTGTCAGCGAAGATCACGAGCTCGACTGAGCCCTGCAGGTCCTCCAGGCTGGCGAAGACCATTGGATCGCCCTTCTTCGTGCGGAGCCGCTTGACCTGGCTGATCATGCCGCCAACCGTCACCCGCTCTCCATCCTTGCGCTCACCCACGCCGCCCAGGTGCACGTCTGTACGGCCAGCCAGCGCAAGGCTCAGAGCCTTGAGCGGATGCGCGGAGATATAGAGCCCAATCGACTCCTTTTCCATCGCCAGCAGCTCATTCTGTTCGAACTCACCCGTCGGAATAGGTGTGTGGCTGGGACGGACGGTGGCGCCGGATGTCTCACCGCCGAGATCGATACCCAGGTCGAAGATCGACCCCTGGCCGATCTGCGCGTCCTGTTGAGCCTTCTGCCCGGCCGCCTGGGCCTGCTCGAGCACCGCCAGCATGCCCATGCGCGTTGCCCCGGTCGAGCCAAAGGCGCCGCACTTGATCAACGCCTCGATCGCCTTCTTGTTGACGGCGCGACCGTCCACACGCTCACAGAAGTCGAAGATGTCGGTGAACGGCTGGGCTTCGCCGTCACTCGCGCGGGCGCGCTTGATCGCCTCCACTGCCGCGTAGCCGACGCCCTTGACGGCATCGAGACCGAACCTGATGTTGCCCTCCACCACGACAAAGCGGTGATCGGAGAGGTTGACGTCTGGCGGCAGGATCTCAATGCCCATCTGTTCAGCCTGTGAGACGAAGAACGGAACCTTGTCCTTGGTGTCCATCACCGACGAGATCAACGCGGCCATGTACTCAGCCGGGTAATTGGCCCGCAGCCATGCGGTCCGATAGGAGATCAGGGCATAGCAGGCAGCATGGGACTTGTTGAACGAATAGTCGGCGGACTTTTCATTGGTCGTCCAAAGGAAGTCAATGACGCTCTCACTGGTACCCGACGCGCGGCAACCTTCCACAAAGTCAGGTTTGAGCTTCGCCATGGCCTCCCGGTTCTTCTTGCCGATGGCCTTGCGCAGATCGTCCGCCTTGGCGCCGCTGAAGCCCGCCATCTCCCGAGAGATGATCATTGCCTGTTCCTGGTAGAGGATCACGCCCTTGGTCGACTCGAGGATCGGCCGCAAACGCTCATCCGGATACTCGATCGAGTCGGGATCGTGTTTGCCCCGCGCATAGGTTGGAATCTGGTCCATGGCGCCGGGCCGGTAGAGCGCGACCAGCGCAACCAGGTCATCAAACTCCGTGGGCCGGACCCGCTTCAACGCCTCACGCATGCCCTCCGACTCAAACTGAAAGACACCGATCGACTCACCGCGGGCGAGCATCCTGTAGGTCTTCTCATCATCGAGCGGCAGTGTCGTCATGTCCGGTCGCGTGCCTGTCGAACGCTCGATGATGTCGAGCGCATCCTCAATGACGTCCAGGTTGCGCAAGCCGAGGAAATCCATCTTGAGCAGGCCCATTGCCTCAACCGGCTTCATCGAGAACTGCGTCACGGTGCGGTAGATCTTCTCGCCGTTCTCATCGGTCTTGTTGGTATCGGCGAGCTGTACGGGCACGAGGTCGGTGAGCGGCTGGGGTGCGATCACGACGGCAGCCGCATGGATGGAGGCGTTGCGCACGATGCCCTCAAGGCCACGGGCGACCTCCACGATCTGGTGCGAGTCCGCGTTGCCCTGCACCTCAACCGCAAGCGGCTGTCCAGGGGCCAGGCAATCGGCGAACTTGGGGGCCCTCCCCTGCTCCGGATCTGGGATCAGCTTGGCCAGCTTGTCGCCCAGCGCGTAAGGGAACCCAAGGACGCGAGCCGCGTCGCGTGTGGCCGCCCGCGGGAACATCTTGCCGAAGGTGATGATCTGAGCGACCGAGTCCTTGCCGTACTTCTCGGTCACGTACTGGATCACCTGCTCTCGTCCCCGCACGGAGAAATCAACGTCGATATCGGGCATCGAGACGCGCTCGGGATTGAGGAACCGCTCGAACAGCAGGTCGTAGCGGAGCGGGTCAAGGTCGGTGATCCGCAGGGCGTAGGCAACCAGCGATCCAGCCGCCGAACCACGACCCGGACCGACCGGTATGCCGGCGTCGCGGGCGTAGCGGATGAAGTCCCAGACGATCAGGAAGTACCCGCTGTAACCCATCCGGTCGATGACGCCGAGCTCATACTCAGCGCGTTCCAGAGCTTCCGCCGGAATCGGGTCGCCGAAGCGCCACGCCAAACCCTCCATCACCAGGCTGCGAAGGTATTCCCGCTCGATCATGCCGCCGGGGCAGTCAAACCGCGGAATCAGCTGCTTCCCAAGCTCGATCTCGACGTCACAGCGCTCTGCGATCTCAAGCGTTGTCGCCAGCGCCTCCGGCCACTCCGAGAAGCGCTCCGCCATCTCGTCACTGGACCGCAGGTAGAACTCGTTCGTGTCGAACGTGAGCTTTGGCGCCGCAAGCGTCGACTTGGTCTGAACGCAAAGCAATGCCGTGTGGTTGTCGTAGTCCTCACGCCCCAGATAGTGGACGTCGCCGGTTGCCACCAGCGGCCGCCCAACCTCTGCGGCGATCTTCACGATGCCGGCGTTGGCCTTCTCCTGGTCAGCGATCCCGTTCTTCTGGACCTCGAAGTAGACGTTGTCGTGGCCATAGATCTCGAGCAGCTCATCCGCGACCTCGCGGGCATCGCGTTCGCGATCATTGACAAGCGACTGGCAGAAACGCGATGCGAGGCAGCCGGTGAGCGCGATGATGCCCTCGCTGTAGGTCGCCATCAATCCCGGATCGACCGTGGGTTTGCCGCGCTGCAGGCCCTCGAGGAACCCGGCGGAACAGAGCTTCACAAGATTGCGGTAGCCAACGGCGTTCTCTGCGATGAGCGTCAGGTGGTGACGCTTGCCGCGCTTTGTGTGATCGTCGGTGACATAGACCTCGCACCCCTGGATGGGCTTGATCCCATGCTTCCTGCACGCTTGGTAGAGCTCAACCGCACCGTTCATCACGCCGTGATCGGTCAGCGCCAGCGCAGGTTGCCCGAAGGACGCAGCTCGCTCTGCAAGACGGTCGATCTTGGCTGCGCCATCCAGCAGCGAATACTCGGAGTGGACGTGCAGGTGAGCGCAGGAGTGACTCATCGGAGGATCGAGAATAGGCACCGCTGCGGACGCTCTCCACCCCCCAGGTCGCAGCTTGCGGCTTTTCGGAGAGGTCCGATCAGCCTCCGGTGACAACGTGCGACGTGCCCAGAACGCTGCCGTCCGCCGCACACGCGGAAACCGCCAGGTAGGGCGGTGCGTTCGTCAGCATGATCGCGGTCTCAAACCCGGCAAGCGCAGCTCTGCCGAGCTGAGCAAGCGTGCTCGGAGTGGATCCTCCGAGCACGATCCATTGGGCGACCTCCGTGGATCCGTTCCAGGAGGCGTAGACGGTGGCCGCTGACCCGGAACGCGTCACGGCGATGTCCGGCGGCGCTGTCGGTCTCCCATCCCACTGCTGCAGAAACGCCCGGTAGGAACTGGACCCGGGACTCAGGTGGCCTTCAAATTGCAGCGCTCCCGAGCCCGCGTACTGGGCGAACGAGGTGGAGCGGCCCCAGCCGACGAACCAGGTGTCACCACCAAGGGGCTGGACACTGCCGAGCGCGTTTGAGTAGACGGGCGGGTGGTGATGGAAGGCGTGCTTGAGGCGTACCTGCCGGCGGCGTTCGTCCACCAGCAGCACGAGCGCTCGCGAGTGAGCGGCGAACTGCGGCGGCCCGCCCTCGTTGTCGAACACACTGAGCACACCACCGGGGTGCATCTCCACGTCGTGCTGGTAGTTGAAACGCGTGCCGCGTCCCATGCGGAAGTCGCTGTGCTTGCCGCCGAGCCGCCACATGATGCGGCCGCTGCGACGGTTGATCTTGTAACAGGTCGAGGTGTTGCGGCCGGAGACGATCAGGTTCTGGTCGCTGGGGTCGACGGTGATCGAGTTGATGTGCATGTAGTCCCAGATCCACCCCGGCTTCAACACCGGCGTCGCGTAAGACTCGCTCAAGCGCACGTGGTGATCGCTGCGCCACTGCCAGAGCAGCTTGCCGCTGGCCACATCAACCTCCTGGACAACGCCGAAGTAGTAGGGCACTGTTCGCATCGTCCCCCCCACGCGGATCTGTCCGGTCGACTGTCCGTAACAGGTGAAGAGGGCCGTCCCCTGAGGCGTCAGCAGAAACTCGTGCAGGTCGCCCTGAAACCCGTTTTGGGCCGAAACCTGTGCGACCTCGCGATAGCTCTCGTCGACGATCTTGTAGCTGCCCTGCCCGTAACCGACGCCGTGGCCGCCGGCGACAACACCCTCAAACCAGCAGAGCACCGGCCGGCCCTGGTAGCGCTGCACGCGCACGTTGAACGCCTTCACGGGTGCTGATGGCTTGTCCGCAACCGGGTTGAACCAGATGATCCGCCCGCTTGGATCGATGATCAGCGGGCCCGCCAGCGGCGCGCCAAGATGGGTCTCGGTGATCACCCGGCCGCGGATCGGCAGTCGCGCCGGCTGATCGATCACGACCTGCGGGGCGAGCAGATCCGGGCGCGAGTGGAAGCGCTGCACACCGGCACCCGCCACCTCGCCGCTACCGGCAGGCAGCGGTGGCAAAGGCTCTGCAGCCGCAGCCGACTGCGGCCGACCGAGCGTCGCGAAGGCTAGCCCACCCGCCGCCAGGGTAAGAAATTCTCGTCGGTTGGCTCTCGAACCCACTGTCTGCTTGATAACACGCGCCGCTCGCATTTGTCGCGGCTTTCCTCACACCGTGACCGAGCCGCACCAGCACTCCGGTGGCAGGTGTATGCCCCTTCTAAAGGCAATGTCGAATTCACATAAAGACCACATAATTGGACCGCAACTTTTGGTTTACCTGCGCCTTATGGTTGTTCAAATGCGCACGTCACCAACCCTGCCTCCCGCGCTGCGGCGGCTCACTCTCAACCGGGCGCTACCAGCCGCAGCGGCCATATCCCTGCTGCTGTCGGCCTGCGGCTCATCAGCATCGGGCAACGCCCACAACGGCTCCTCCAGGACGCCGAAGTCCACGACCGTCTCCAGCAAGGCGACCGTGACCACCACCAAGGTTTCCGGTTATGGGACGGTCTTGGCCACCGGCAACGGCACTCCGCTCTACCTGCTGACCGCCGACCCCAGCAAGGGCAGCAGCTGTAGCGGCAGCTGCGCGACGCTGTGGCCCCCACTGACCGTCAAGGGCAAGCCGAGT
>JAKAED010000201.1 GCA_021820105.1 Actinomycetes bacterium
GCCGTGCTCGTGCAGCGTGTTGCAGCGATGTACGAGCTGCTCCGCTCCTCAAACGCAGCGGGGATTGAACCCTGGAGCACGATGTATGTCACTGGGCACGGCGCGCACTGGCAGGCCGTTCTCCAGTACGTCAAAGACCATCAGCGGGTCTGGGCGCGTGCGCTCACCGCCGACAGGTCGCCCTGACGTGCCCGCCGCGCGAAGGAGGTGTGCTGGCGGTGGTGACCGGGTGCATGTCGTGCGGCGAAAGCGCGACTGTCGATTGTTAGGTTGTGGTCGTGATGTCGAGCGTCCCGGACTTGTTCGCGAGCGGCCTGCTCGAGGTTGAGCCGGGCGTCCAGATTTATTGGGAGCAGTGCGGAAACCCGGTCGGTGAACCGGTGTTGTACCTGCACGGCGGGCCGGGCAGCGGGCTGGGTGGCGGCTGGCGCCAGATCTATGTCAGCGACCGAGCTTGCGTGATCGCGCTCGATCAGCGTGGGTGTGGCCAAAGCCGGCCGCTGGTGAGTGATGCGCCGGCGACGTTGGCTACGAACACGACGCAGACACTGATCGGCGATGTGGAAGCGCTGCGTGAGCACCTGGGGATCGAGCGCTGGCTGGTGTCGGGCATCTCTTGGGGTACGACACTGGCGCTGGCCTACGCACTCGCGCACCCGCAGCGGGTCACGGGGCTGGCGCTCGCGGCAGTCGCTACGACCTCCCGACAGGAGGTCGAGTGGCTGACCGAAGACATGGGCCGCATCTTTCCCGAGGAGTGGGAGCGGTTCGCTGACGCCAGCGGCCGCTTGCCAGGGGAGCGGATCGTCGATGCCTATGCCCGGCGTCTGGCGACAGGGAACGCAACGGATCGCGCCGCTGCGGCGCTCGCCTGGGACCGCTGGGAGAACACGCACATGAGTCTTGCCCCGGGCCGAAGCGAGCGCCCCCTCTTGCACGAAGATCCGGTGGAGCGGCTGGTGTTCGCCACGCTCGTCACGCACTACTGGTCACACGACGCGTTCCTGCCCGGCGGACAAGCAATCCTCGAACGCATCCAAGAGTTGGCCGGGATCCCGCTGAGCATGGTCCACGGGCGCCACGACATCAGCGGCCCCGTGATCACACCATGGCGGATCCATCGCGCGCTGCCAGACAGCACCATGGTAGTAGTCGAAGACGCCGGTCACGGCGGGCAAGGGATCTATGGATCACTGCGTCAGGCCGTAAGCGCAATGCTCTGACAAGCCGCCGGGGTCCGTGCGTGGATCCCGCGCGAAGGGCGTCTCTCGGCGAGTTGCGGGAGATGCCCAGCCCGGACGGATGCAGGGCCGCGTTTCAGGATGACGGGGAGGCGTCGGATGAAGCTGTGCCAGGTGCACTGGTGAGAGGATCTGTCGATGAGCAACGTTGAACCTGGACTGCGCGGATCCGTGTACGCGATCGAGGCGACCACATTCATGCTGGTACCGGAAGGGGTCGACGTCGAGAAGATCGCTGCCGAGCACGACGGTGACCTGGTTGGCCATTTTCCAGACGCAGAGATCCTCGACTCAAAGGTCCATGCGATCCGTCCGGCGACAGCCGACGAGATCGCTGAACTAGGAAACTGATCTCGAATCCCGCGCAACGCAGGACGTGATACCGCCCTCCGCTGAGACTCGCGGAGAGGTAAGAGCGGGTTTCGAGGCTCGAGCGGGGCGCAGTGCTTGACGATGCTCTCTCCCGCACCGAATGCGGGTTGTGACGACAGCTGTGGTTCGGCCGTTCAGTGACGGCCGAACCACAGTCATTCACTGGTCGGCGCCGTACGGCTGAGTGATGAGCTCGAAGTGATGGCCAGAGGGATCGTCGAAGTAGACGCCCCGCCCGCCATGGTTGGTGTTGATCTCTCCCGGCGTGTGGCCAGGACCGGCCCAGAACTGGACGCCGCCTGCCTTGATGCGCTTCATCGCGCGGTCAAACACGTCATCCGACACCAATAGTGCGTAGTGCTGTCCCGGGAACTCCACGCCAGGTTCGGCGTAATCGAGCCGGATCCCGTCATCGAGCGTGAGGCTGAGAAACGGCCCCCAGCTCGTGGGCTCCGGGAGTCCGAGCAGGTCCTTCAGGAACGTCGCCGATTGCTGCTTGTCCTTGGCGGCGACAGCCAAGTGGTTGAAGTGAACGGGCACATAGCCCTCCCTCTCGCGCACCTCCACACGGCCAGGCTGCCCCCGACCGCACGCGATGCGAACGGGATTAAACCACGGGTCCGCGCCGCTCCTGCCTCATGCTCACCGCGCATAGGGCGACCGCCGGCAACTTCGCGGAGAGACGCGCCCGCAAGTGAAAGCTGGGCGCCCATGCTGATTGCTGGGGTGGCGAATCGGGTGCCCAGTACGCCAGCGGGCGAGTCCACGGCAGGAACGATTCAAGTTCTTTGGGGGCTTCTCAACCTTTGCGGGCGCTGGGAGCCTTATAGGAGGAGATGACCACTCACGATTTCGACCGCTTCGTGGCCGATAACAGCAACAGCCTGGTGCGGGTCGCCTACCTGATGGTCGGGGATCTTCATGAGGCCGAGGACCTTGTGCAGGAGACACTGTTCAAGGTCGCGTCGAGATGGCCACGGGTCTGTCGCATGGACAACCCCGTCGCCTACGCCAGACGGATCCTCGTCAACCAGGCGCTGCACGGCAGAGCGAAGCGCTCACGCAACCGAGCGGAGCTGAAAGCAACTCCGCCTGCCGAGACGGCCTCTGAAGCGGCCGACCTCGACATTCACGACGAGCTGTTCGACGCGCTGGCGGCGCTACCGCCACGACAACGCGCCGCGCTGGTGCTCCGCTACTTCCTTGACCTCCCAGAGGCTGAGGTCGCGGCTGCGCTGGGCTGCTCGCTGGGCACCGTCAAGAGCAGCACCTCACGTGGGCTGAAGCGACTCGAAGAGACGCTGCACCCTACTAACCACTACCGGAGCATCGCCTCATGACTGAGATCGAGAATGACCTCCGCATCTGGATGCAGGCGCGCGCAGCGCGTGTTCACGCATCCCCGGAGATCCTTGAAACTGACTACCGGCCACGAGCTCATCGCAGCTGGCGGCCCAGGCTGGCGATCGGCGGCGGCGTCGCCGCAGTCGCGGGCACCGTCACCGCGGTGCTGTCGCTCGCCGGCGGGGCGGGCACGGCGTTCGCGGGCTGGAGTGCGCAGCCGACGACGGCGAGTCCAGCACAGTTGCAGGCGGCGCAGAGCTACTGCAGCGCGAACATCCCCAATCCCAGCACCGCGACGCAGCAACTGGTCGACAGTCGCGGCCCGTACACGCTCATCGTCTACGCAGGCCCGGCCGGGTCGACACAGATCTACAACTTCTGCACCGTGGGACCGGGCCTGCAGAACGCATCGGGCTGGACCAGCAATCCGCCGGTGGCGCCGGTTGACGGGAGGCTGTTCCTGTGGTCTGACCACACTGCGGCCGACAAAGGCCAGGACTACGGGACCATGATCGCCCAGGCCGGCCCCGACGTCACAGCGGCCGATCTAACGCTCACCGACGGGACGGTTGTCACGGCCACGGTCCAGAACGGCTGGGCAGTTGCCTGGTGGCCTGGCAGCGCACACGTCGCCTCAGCACAGCTGAGCACCGCAACCGGCACGAAGACACAAACGTTCAACTATCCGTGCGACATCCACAACTGTGGTAGCGGTCCGCACGGCGCTGCGCCCGGCGGCGGGCCCGGCGGCGGCTGATCAGTTCTCAGCGATCTGCGCCGGCCGCGCACCGATCGCACCCGCAAGGTTGCACGGCCGGACTCGCTGCATGCGGGTCCGGCCGCACCGGCAACGGACCGACCAGCGCAGGCCTCGCGCGAGTAATTCCACTCGACGGGCAGCCCGACGGCGCTGGGCTAATCCTGACCCGCGCCCGAGCGCTTTCCACCCAGCTCGTCAGCGCCCGCGCTCCGAACCCGCAGAACGATCAAAGCGCGTCTCACGGCTGAAGCTGGCCCTGCCCCGCTCCTCGCCAACACCGGGGCGCGGGAGATTTCGTGTCCGCCAGGCCGATGCCTATGCATTACCCCAGGAACGCCGCGATCGGCCGCGCCTCCGGCACCGGGCGCTTCATCGCAGACGCGGTAAGTCGCCATAGCACTCGCGCCGATGTCGGGCGGCGATTGATCGAAGCGATAGCGGAACACTGCCGGGAAGCGGCCGGTACCGGGGTGCCTGAAGGTCGACGGGTGCATAGGCAGCAGCTGCGTCGTCGGCAGCTCGGAGAGCGGACTGCCAGGTGCTGTCACGGGCGTGGACAGCGCCGCCGGCAGCCTCCGGTGTTCTCGCGGCACAGCAGATGCGGCGACGCCGCTCTGCGGAGCACCGGAGCTGACGTTAGTAACGCTGCGGATTTATACGCCAAGCGTTACACGCGGTTCAAGCACGCAAACACGCGTGGAATCGGCGGATTCAGAGGCTCGAAGCGCGTTGCGTGGGGTTGCTCTCCGCGGGCGCCCACCTCTAACGCTGCTTAGGCGCAGTGATCCGCCAAGATCACGACGCGCATCACCGCGCTGTGCAGGGCTGTGGGACGCGCGCCGTTGCTACCGAAAGCTCCCTCGGAGAACTGGTTGCGGGGGCGGGTTATGATGGTTGCGCGCACAGGGCGCTGCCGGTCCGCGGGAAGGGCGAAGCCCGCCTGAATCTGGAAGTTCGTGTTGGTGGTCGGTGTCTCCTTTCCGGCCTGCGATTGCGGACTCGGGGCCGTGGTGAGAGGAGGCCTTGTGCCAACCCGTGGTCTTCCTGGTAACGCCAATCTCGAGCAGCTGAGGAAGGGCGCCAAGTCCTTTCAGCGTGCGGTCCGTGCCGGTGACCTTGGCGCCGCCGAGGTTGTCAGCGAGTTCCATCCGCGCTTTGGTTCCGCGCAGCCAGGCTCTCCGGAGCTGAGCGCGTTCACGCGTGCGGACGCGCTGCTGGTCGTCGCCCGCCAGTTCGGGTTTGAGAGCTGGCCGAAGCTGAAGGCACACTTGGAGCAAATCGCTGACCTGGCCCGCTCGCCGCACCACGAGCCGGTCGGCGGCCCGCTGCCCGATCGGGCGGCGATCGCCAGCGAGTTCCTTCGGCTCGCATGTCTCAACTACGGCGACGATGATCCCGATCGGCTGCGGCGTGCCGCGGGCATGCTGGATGAGCATGAGTGGTTGGCGACCGCGGACGTGTATACGATCGCGGCGACCGGCTCGCTCGATGCCGCGCGCGAGCTGCTGGCCGATGATCCCGCTGCTGCGGCGCGGGTCGGCGGGCCGTTCGCCTGGGAGCCGCTGCTGTATCTCACCTATGCACGGCTGCCGCTGGGCGCGGGC
>JAKAED010000046.1 GCA_021820105.1 Actinomycetes bacterium
GCAGCTCACCAAGCCCGCCCCGATCAGCACCGACATCCGCCGAGGATCCGCTCACGTCAAGCAGACTAACCACTGTGGGTGCCGGCGCCAAACCGCAGCAGCTCAGTGCCTCCGTCCGGTCGCGGCGGCGATCGTCTCCTGTCGCGAGCGGCCATGGCCACCCGCGACACTCGCCAGCACCGTGATCCTCAGGCGGTGGTGCGCAGCGCTGGCCAGCACTCGGCGGCCGGTGGCGTCGAGCCCGACCCTGAGCAGGCGGGTGCTCCCCGCCGCGAGCGTGTAGCCCGCCCGGCCGATGACGAGCGTCCGGTGGCTGCGCACCCGCCTGCCGTGGCGCCTGATGGTGACCGTCTGGCGGATCGTGAGCTTCAGCGTGCCGTGGCAGGCGACCGCTGTGCAGCGCAACCGGATGGCCACGCGGTTGTGACTGACCCGACCGTCTGAGTGCAGCAGTGCCACGACCGGTACGGGGGCGGCCATGGCCGGGACCGGGGCCGTGGTGACAGTCTGCGTGACACTCAGGGAGAGCTGCCGGCTGACCGTCTGTGCCGGCGCGCCGGGGGCGGTCACGGTGACGGTGAAGCCGGCCGTCCCGGAGCCGGTGGGCGTACCGGAGATCACGCCCGTGGCGCTGTTGAGGGTGAGTCCGCTGGGCAGGGCGCCGCCGGTGACAGACCAGCTGTAGTCACCCCAGGCGCCGGTGGCGCTCAGGCTCGCCTGGTAGGGGGAGTTCTGGGTGGCGGCGCTGAGCTCCGTGGTTGCGAGGCTGAGCGGCGCCTGCTCGGTTACGGCATAGGGCTCGGTGCCGCCGGCGGTTGCGTAGGAGCCGGTCGTCACGCACGAGCCGGCGTCGACGCACGCGGTCCCACCGTAGAGCTCGGTCTGTGGGGTGCTCGCGGCACCGGCCGGGGTGGGACTCGAGGTGACCGGGCCGAGCTGGCCGTTGGCTGTGATCTGCTGCAGCAGACCCCGGTACTGACGGTTTGCCCCGAATGTCAGGTAGTAGATGCCGGAGGCAACGCACGGACCAGCCGGTGCACAGCCCAGGGCGCTGGAATAGGTGGTCTCAAACTGGGCAGCGGGCGGCGTCTGGCCGGCGTCGGCCGGCAGCGGTGTCGGCTGTGAGGTGGCGCCCGCTGCGGTCACAAGCGTGACCGCAGGCTCCGGATTGCTCCCGTTGAGGTAGCGGCCGGCCGCCACGCACAGCTTTGATGAGGAGCACCCGAAGCCCACGAGCAACAGGGAGGTGGCGCCGGGCGCCGGGGTAACGGCGGTGGCGTTCCCCGGCACGCCGGCGTTGATCGGCACCACCATGTTCAGCTTGGTGCCTGAGGTGTTCTGGTAGTACCCGATGGCCTCACAGGCGCCGGTGGGCGGGCAGGCGACGTAGCGCAGCCGCGCTTCCGAGTTGCCCGTGCTCGCGTCACTGGGGAGCGTCGGGATCGCCTGTGCGGGAACACCGCCGGTGATGGGCACCACAATCGGTGTTGAGTCCGGGCCGAGGTAGTAGGTACCCACCGCCACACAGGCGCCCGCTGACTGGCAGGCGACCGACGCCAGCTGCGCGTAGGTGGTGGCGGTGGTTGACATGGCCGCTGCGGGCAGCGGCGCCGCCACGGCCGTCCCGGGCCGCCCGGCGACCACCGGCACCACAAGGGCCAGCTGCGCGCCACCGGTCACGGTGTAGTAACCAACGCCCACGCAGGCCCCCACCGTCGGGCAGGCGATGCTCTCAAGACCCGACTGACCATTGCCGGCAGCGTCGCTTGGCAGCGTCAACGCAACGGCGGGAGCGGGCACACCATCGGTGATGACGGTGACCATGGTCCGAAAATTCCCGGCGGTGTCCAGGTAGTAACCGTAGGCCTCACAGACGCCGCCGGCCTGGCAGGCCACGCCCTGCAGATCCGCGTACGGGTCCGCGGTGCTCGCGTCCGTGGGCAGCGGCACCTCCATGCCGGCGCCCAGCACGCCGTCATGGATCGGTACCACGTAGGCCTGTGACATTCCGGCTGAGTCCTGGTACTGACCCACCGCGACGCACCAGCCGCCGGTGGCACAGCCGGTGGCGTGCTGACTCCAGGTCCCGCCGCCGGCCTGTGCGCCTGAGGGGAAGGTGAACGGCGTGGCCGTCTGTGTGTAGGGCCAGCTCGCGGCATCCGCACTGCCCGCGGCCAGAGCCAGGGCCATCATGCCGGCGGCGACCACCGCCAGTCCCGCCGCTGCGCGCCTGGTGCGCGCTCTCAACTTTCCGTAGCTCATCACGTGTCCGCTCCGTTTCAGTTCTGTCTCGATCGTTGCGGGGAGCATGGGGCTAAGACGGCTGATCGCACATCGGGCGATCGACCATTTCCACACGCTGCGGCCGTGGATCCGGGCTGCTAAGACCCTCAGGCCGGGGCTTAAGCAGCGCAGCCACGGCGGTTTCCTGGT
Organism: Actinomycetes bacterium; assembly: GCA_021820105.1. Taxonomy (GTDB): domain Bacteria; phylum Actinomycetota; class Thermoleophilia; order Solirubrobacterales; family Solirubrobacteraceae; genus Palsa-465. The sequence goes on from JAKAED010000046.1 coordinate 2,434, forward strand.
CCAACAGCGGCAGATCGCGCGCGGACTCACAGGATGCTTACCGCCGGAGCCGCGATGCTTAGCACCGGATCCCGGATCAAAGGCGTGCAGGTGTGCCCAATCGCCTGATGTGCGCCGGGCCGTCTTAGCCCGATGCTGCTCCCGTGCGTAAACCACGAACGGAGCAGACAGATGAACATCAGTGAGAAGTTGAGGGGCGGCGCGGCGCTCACGGCCGTTGCCCTGGCGTCGGTCACGGTCAGCGGAACAGCGGTTGCGCTGGCCAGCGGGAGCCTTTCAGGCACCAGCTATCAGGGCTGCCTGCAGCGCTCAAGCCATGCCATCTACAGGGTTCAGGTCAACCACCAGGGTCGCCTCCGGTGCCCCGCTCACGAGCGGCCCATCGTCTGGAATCAGAGGGGTCCGCAGGGCATCCCCGGTCCGCAGGGCGCGACCGGCGCGACCGGACCCAAGGGCGATCCGGGTGTGAGCGTCACCAGCAAGCAACTTGGCGCAGGTGGCACGGCCTGCCCAACCGGTGGTTCGAGCTTCACCTCTGCCAGCGGCACCACATACGCCTGTAACGGCGCGACCGGCGCGCCGGGCGCGCAGGGGCCGGCGGGCACGTTCGGCAAGGTGACGGTCAGGACCATATCGAACACCATCAGCGGGTACTCGGAGGTGTCCGATGAAGCCAGCTGCCTGCCCGGTGAGGTGGCGGTTGGCGGCGGCGAGTCCCTCGGCGCAGGCAACGGTTCAGGCCAGGGCGGCCTGGCCGTCCAGACAAGCCGTCCTGATCCCGTGAGCGGCACACCCACCGCGTGGTATGCCATCCTCGAGAACTCGAACGCCTCAAGCGTGCCGTACGAGGTCTACGTTGTATGTGCCGCGACGTGATGTCGCGGCACAACGCCGCCCGTCCGTTACCGGACGACGGTCTGCCGCGCCAGAATCAGTATTTGTTGCAGGCGCTGGTGGCAGGGTTGAATGAGCGCGTGAATGTCGGGAGGCCCACGTGCGGCTTGAAAGTGGGCTTCGCAAAGGAGGCGGCAAGGAGCTTCCACCCCTGGTCGGGCCGGCTGCGGTGCACGCTGGCCGACCAGGCCCAGGTGGCGCCGCCAAGCGGCACCCACACCGATCCGGCCCTGTCGGATTTCCACATCAGGGCGTCGGCGGCAGCGAACGACTCCTGCCAGGTGCCGACCCGGGCGTAGCCGCCCTTGCGCGGAGAGATCAGGCTGAGGCCGGGTGAGTCCCGATCCCAGTAAAAGGTGTTGTGGTCGGCGGGCGCCTTCACGAACGCACGACCGGGGTTGTCAGCGGCGTCGTAGAGGGCGGTGATGTCGCCCTGGCTGGAGACGCGCTCACAGACGGTGCCGTTGACCGTCTTGCGGGTTGAGATCTGCTGGACCATCGCCAGAGTACCGTCCTGCCCGGAGTCGGCGTGGACCGCGTAGAGCCACTCAACACCCGGGTTGCCGGAGTGGTAGCCCCCGAAGCTCTGATCCCACTGGTTGTAGGGGCAGGCGATGTTGCGCCCCAGGGCCACCGCCGCCGCCCCGAAGCTCAGGCGGTCAAACAGCGGGCTGTTGTCGCCCAGCACGGCACCCTTGGTCAGGCCGACGTTGCAGCTGCGGTAGCTGGAGGCAAAGACCTTTGGCTCGGTGACGATGAAGACGGCGGTGGCCGTCTGGCCGCCCACCGTGGCGGTGACGGTGAAGCCCTTCCTGCTGGCGTGCATGAAGTGCACGGTGATCCGGGAGCGCTTGGTGTTGACCGGCTTTGCCCTGGCGAAGGTGCCCTTGTCCGGCAGGTCATAGCTACCAAGGACGCTGGTTTTGCTGGGGTCAGCGGACATTCCCTGGATCTTCCAGGTGGGCGTGCCAAGGCGCTTGCCGTCGCACTCAACGGCGAGGTTCAGCTGCTGGCCGGCCAGCACGTTCTGAACGGTGTCGCCCCTGACCGTCATGCCGTTGATCTTGGCCCCGTCCGTGATCTGCTTGCCGTTCAGGTAGATGGAGGGGAGTGCGGCGCCGGCAATGTGCGCAACCGCCGGGGTCTGACCGGAGGTGTCGCACTGGCTCTCCGTGACCGTGACCGTCCCCGACCAGCTGTAGTTGAAGGTGCCGATCCCCTCATCCGGTGTCGGTCCCGTGTAGGAGTACGAGACGGGGATCGTCTCGCTGTGGGCGCCCTGCGCAAGCCAGGTGCGCGCGTCCAGTGAGAAGGTGGAGGCGAACGGCAGCTGCACCTGGCCACCGGTGTTGTTGAGGTTCTCCGTGTTCTCACCGGCCGCCGTGCCCTGGCAGTTGCCGTTGCTTCCAAGCTCGGTGGACGTCACCGAGAACTGCTGCACGGGACTTGAGCCTCCGCTCAGGTCGTTGAGTGTCGGGTCGCCGAAGGACCCCTGCCCGGAGAAGGGCTGAAGCGCGGAGCTGCCGTTTGCGCCGGTGCAGCTGCCGGTCAGGCTCGGCGTACTGAGCAGCGGGCCGGAGAAGAAGCTGTAGCCGCTGTGCCTGTTGCCCGCGACGCTCATCCCAAACGTCTCATTCCAGGACTGGCTGCCGGATCGATCAAAGGAGGTGCCCGTGATACTCCAGGTGCCGGTGCCGCTGTAGGTCAGGCGCAGGCAGGTGACGCAGGAGAGCGTGCCCAGCGCGTGGGTGCTCACCGCCGCCGAATGGGGCGCCGTTGAGCGCGCTGCGGCGCTGCCTGTGGCGCCGCCCACCGCCAGCGCGACCAGCAACGTGAGCGCCGCCGTGATCGCGGTCACACGCCGGTCCGCTCGTCTCACCAAGGGTCGGTGAGCGCCACCGTTTGCGACCCGAGGGTGGGGGTTTTCCCGAGGCACGGCGCGAACCTACCACACGGAATCAGGGGTGGTGTTGATTGATGATGAAGCTGGCAAAGCCACGGGCCGGGGACTCGCGCGCAAACGCTGCAGAGCGCCCCGGAGTGCACTTCTCATCGCCTGATAGGGCCCGAAGCGACCTGGGGCGGGCGGCTTGCGCCGCCCGCCCCAGGAGAGACTCAGTGAGAGAACTCAGGGCTTGGGCGAAACGACGAACGCCAAGCGCGTCACGCGACCCTTCTTGTCGGTGACGCTCACCTTGAAGGTGAGGGTCTTGATCTGGTGGGAGCTCAGCTCTCGGCGAAGCTTCTGACTCTCAACCATCGTGTGGTTCTTCAGGTAGAAGTTGAGTCGCTTGCGGGCGCTGCGCAGGACGACTGTGAGCTTCCTGCCCTTGGCGGTCAGTGTGTGGCGCCCGCCAGAGATGCTCGCCAGCGCGCCGTCCTTGAACGTCAGGCCGCCTGGTAACAGCAGCACCAGCTTCTTCAGCCCAGGCGCACCGTTGATCCCGCTCTTGACGTCGAACTTGAGCGCCGGCCCCCTGCTGGTCACCTTCTCCGCACCCCACAGCTCCTCACGCAATACGGTCGGTGGTCCCTCAGGGCGGATGAACCCGCCTCCCTCGCCCTTCCCGATGTGGCACTGGCCATCAATCAGCCTGCCCTTGGGGCAGAAGTTCGTGCAGTAGGAGGTGTCGTTCTCCCCCGCCGGGCAGCGCTTGTGGGGCGGAACCACGCGCCCCTGCGCGGACATTGGAATAGCGGCGACGCCGCCGAGGCCGGCCAGCGCCACGATCACCGCTAGAAGTCTGTTTCTCACTGAGTCTCCTTAGACCATCCGGTCTGACAGGACTTACGGCCCGGCTTGGGCCCCTCTGTTCGGTTAATACGGACGTGATGGCGCTTAACTGACAGAGCACAAGGGGTACGTTTGTCCACCTAGTGGGTTTCGTCAGACCGCAGCTGAGGCTTGAGCGGCGGCCTTGTCAGCTTTGGGGCCGCTCATACGTAATAGAACCTGATGGGTAGATCTCCTCGCGCGGCACTGATCCTGTGTGCGTCGCTTGTGTGCGGCGTGGCCGGCTTGCTGCTGATGCCCGCGGCGACGTTGGCGCAGGGCGCAGGGAAGGGCAAGATCGCCCCGCCGGGCAACTCCGGCGTCAGCCAGTACGTTGAGGACGTCCCGACCGTCAAGGGCGGCAAGCCGTCGAGCAGTATCGTGCTGCCGCCGACGGGCACCGGCGGACCGGGCGACGGTTCAAGTTCCGGCGGATCAGGCGGAGGTCAGTCCAGCAGTTCGGGGGCCACCGGGGGCGCGGTCCCCGCCCCCAGCACAGCAACCCTCCCCGCCCCGGTCACGCGCACGCTCGAGCACAACGGTCAGACGGGCAAGTCGGCTGTAGCCCTGGCTCAGGCCACCGCGCCCGTCGTCACCAAACAGAAGCCGGTCACGCCCAAGCTGCCGACGCCACCCACCGACGCAGTGCTGAGGTCGCTTGAGGGCTCAGCCGGGGGTGGGGGCATGGGCGCCTTCCTGCCGATTTTCCTGGTTGCCACGCTCGTTCTGCTCAGCGCCGCCGGCATCCTCACCCGCAGGCGCAAGACATGACTCCACTGGCAGAGGCGGTCATCGAGCACGAGCAGGAGGTTGTACCGGCACGCCGCCTACCGTGGGGCGTGGATGTACAGGCGGTGAGCACCTGGGTGCTGTCACTGGCGCTGATCCTGTACCTGGCGTTGGCCGGGGGCGGTTACTCCCTTGCGACCCACAGCCAGGTTGGGATCGCCATCTGGTGGGTGGTGGTGCTGGCGGCGGCATGGGGCCTGCTGCCAGCGGCAAGACTCACCCGCGCCGGCCGGGTCACCGTCGGCCTCTTTGCCGCTTTCACGGCCTGGACAGCGCTCGGGATCACCTGGTCGATCAGCTCAGGGCGAAGCTTCCAGGATCTGGCGCTTGTCACCTGCTACCTGGGGATCATCGTGCTGGGAGTGGCGATCCACCGCGAGCGCGACCATGCCCTGCGCCACACCACCGCAGCCATCTCAACGGCGATTGTGATTGTCGCGATCCTGGCGCTCGCGTCACGGCTATGGCCGCACCTGTTCCCCGCCTCCGGCCAGACGGCCCAGTTCCTGAGTGGAGCCCAGTCACGGCTCTCCTGGCCGCTGAACTACTGGAACGCGCTGGCGGCGCTGATGGCCATGGGCGTGCCGCTGCTCCTGGCCCAGGCGACCTCCGCCAGGAGGCTTGAGCTGCAGGCGTTGGCCGCCGCCGCGATCCCGGTCGTTGCGCTGTGTGACGCGCTGACACTCTCACGCGGCGGCGTGGTTGAGGCGGCTGCGGCGGTGTTTGTCTTCATCACGCTGGCTCCGGACCGGATCCCGAAGCTGGCAACCGCAGCGGTGGCGGCTGGTGGAAGCGCCGTGGTCGTTTACGGGGGCCTGCACCGTCATGCGCTGCAGCAGGGGCTCACCGGACCGGCCGAGCACCGCCAGGCGATGAGCCTGCTCGTGGCCTTGATCCTCACCTGCGTCGGCGTGGGCGTGATCCAGGCCGGGGTGGGGCTGGTCAGCCGCCACGCCACCCCGCCGCGCGTGCTGACGATCTCACCTAAGCGTGCACGGCTGCTCACACTCGGGGGCGTCCTGGCCATCATCGTGGTTGCGCTCGCTGCAGGCGCGCCGCATCGGCTGAGCCACCTCTGGACCGCTTTCAAGAACCCGAACAGCTCCGTCTCCGGGACCTCAACCAGCCGCTTCACCTCCACCAGCGGTGAGGGTCGCTACCAATACTGGGTGGCGGCGATTGATTCAGCCAAACCACACGTGCTGACCGGGTCGGGTCCCGGGACCTTCCAGCTGGACTGGCTTCCACGCGCAAAGACCGGTGGCTACGTCCAGAACGCCCACTCGCTGTACGTGGAGACATATGCCGAGCTGGGGTTGGTCGGCCTGGTGCTGCTTGTCGGATTCTTCGTCGCCGCCCTGGTTGCGGTATTCCGCGCGGCTGCCCGCAGTGGCTATGAACAGCGAACCCGGGCGGCAGCCGTGGCCGGGGCACTGGTCGCGTTCCTGCTCGGCGCCGCGTTTGACTGGCTCTGGCAGATGCCGGTGCTGCCGGCGGCGATCATGCTTCTGCTGGCGGCGACGCTCGCGCCCGCCACCGACGCGGCAGTGATGGCGCCGCGCCGAGCCGGCCTCGCGACCCAGTTGACTGCGGTGGCCGTTGGCCTGGCGTCGCTGGTGGCGATCGCCTACCCGCTGGCCACGGCCAGCGCCGTGGCGAACAGCCAGGCGGCTGCCGGCATCGGCAACCTATCCACGGCGCTCACCGACGCGCAGAGTGCCGTCAGCCTCGAACCCGGCTCAGCCGCGGCACAGGTGCAGCTCGCGCTGGTCCATGAGGCGCAGCGGCAGTACGGCGCAGCGGTGGCCGCCGCCAAGCATGCGGTCAGAGACGAGCCGCAGAACTGGAGCAATTGGTTTGTGCTGTTCCGTGTGCAGGCGGAGGATGGGCATGCCAAGGCGGCGCTGGCCTCCTACCGTAAGGCAAGATCCCTGAACCCCGAATCCTCGATCTTTCACACCTCCTGATGGTTGAACCCGACGACACCCTGACTCCAGAGGATCTGAGCCTGGCGGCCACGCTGCAGGCCCGCCGTCCATCACCGACGCTGAGCTTCCGCGGGACTCTGAGCCGTCGGATCGCGCAGCTCGATCCGGGGTACGGGCCCCGGCCGGCACATCTGTGGGTGCGCGCCGGAGCATTGGCAGCCGGGGGCGGAGTGCTGGTGGTGCTGGGGCTGCTCGTCAGCCTCGGAGCCATCTGAGACAGCATGCGGTTGCTCAGGTTTGCGGCGTCCGTGGCGCTTGCGGCGTCTCTGATCACCGCCGTAGCTGAGCAGAGTTCAGCCGCGATCCAGCTTCGTCTGCGCGCTGGACATGCAGTCCACCGCGTGAAGCCGCTGGCGCCACTGACGCTCGGCTTCAGCAACGGCGCCGATGTGGCCCTTGCCTCCGGCAACTCCGCCATCCAGGCAAAGTGGGTGCCAAGGGCGAAGTCAGAGCGGGCCCAGCTAGTCAAACTCGGCGTCTCCTGGGCCGGGGTCGCACCCCGCGCAAAGCCAGCCAAGTTCAACGCCTCAAGTCCCTCGGACCCGAGCTACAACTGGACGGCCGTAGATCAGCAGGTTCGTGAGCTGGCCGCCGGGCACTTCACGATCATGATCGTGGTCGGTGGAGCGCCTGCCTGGGCCGAGGGCCCCAACATGCCAAGGACGGCGACGCCCGGCACTTGGGAACCCAATGCCCGAGACTTCAGCCAGTTTGCCCGGGCGCTCGCGAAGCGCTACGACGGCTCCTACCCGGATCCCCTTCACCGTGGTCGATTCCTGCCCCGGATCCGGATCTGGCAGGCCTGGGATGAGCCCAACCTGCCCATAGAGCTCTCTCCGCAGTGGCGCAGATCCGGGTCGCGGGGCTACACGCCCGTGAGTCCCGGCCTCTACCGCAACCTGGAGAACGCCTTTTACAAAGCGGTCAAGGGGGTCTCGCGGTCCAATTACGTGGTGCTCGCCGGGCTCGCTCCCTACGGCGACGCGCCGAGCACAAACCCACTCGCGCGCATGCAGCCGGTGGCGTTCGAGCGTTCGCTGCTGTGCGTGACGCAGCGGTTCACAAGGCAACCGGGCTGCTCGGGACCAACATCGTTTGACGCGATTGACTCGCACCCGTACGGAGTCGGCGGCCCCAACTGGCACGCGCTCAACGCAGACGATGTCTCAGTGCCAGACATCTACAAACTCGCACGCGTCCTGCACGCCGCTGAACGCCTGGGCACAGCGCAGCCGCGCGGCAGGAAGGGTGACTGGGTGACTGAGACCTCCTGGGACACCAACCCTCCCGACCCGCACGGCATTCCGATCCAGAAACAGGCCCGCTGGCTTGAGCAGGCGCTCTACAACCTCTGGAAGCAGGGGGTCAGCACTGTTTTGTGGTGGCAGATCCAGGACTCTCCGCCGATCCCCAACTACGCAGCCAGCTACCAGGCGGGTACCTACTACCTGAACGGACGACCAAAACCGAGCGCGACCAGCTTCCGCTTCCCGTTCATCACCTGGCGCACCAACTACAAGACCGTGATGGTGTGGGCTCGCGCGCCGGCAACAGGTGTCCTCTCCGTACAGGCCCGGACATCCGGGCGGTGGCAGACGCTCGCCCGCGTTAGCGTGACGGCGAATGAGGTCTTTGAGCTCCCTGTTCAACTGCTGTTCAGGCGCGAGCTTCGTGCCACTGTCGGTGGCTACAGCTCACTGCCCTGGACGCAGGCAGGCTGACCTACGCGCGCACCGCCTCTGAGTCCTCAAGCAGCGTACGCAGCCGCTTGAGCGCGCGTGAGAGGATCTGCTGAACGTTGGCGAGTGAGAGGTCCGTCAGGTCCGCGATCTCCGAGCCCCTGAGGTCGGCGCCGAAGCGCAGAGCGATCAGCTCCTGCTCCCGGTCGGTGAGCTTCTGCAGGGCTTCATGCAGCTGCGGCCATGCGTCGGTACCCTGCTCGGGCCCGTCAACAGTCGGGAGCAGCCGCTCATCGATCCGCTCAGTCGGTTCCGGCTGCTCGCGCCGATGATGGTCGATCATCAGGTTGCGGGCGATCGTGAGAAGCCACGTTCGCTCCGACGCGCGCCGGGGATCGAACCGTGGCCAGGCTCTTAGCGCCCGCTCGAATGTGGCGTGGGCCAGGTCCTCAGCGAGATCCAAGTCCCTCAGGCGGTAGTACAGGAATCCATACACATAACCAAGGTGCTCCTCATAGACCCTGGCGAAGTCATTATCGCGGCTGCTCATCAGTGGCATCGCGCGTTGGTGACAGAACCCGACCGCGGGCCGTAAGGCTACTCTCGAGCACCACCTGAGCTTGGCTGGCCAACGTCTAATCCACCATGGTGGCTAAATCTAACCTAGAGCGCTCAAGCTAAGTGCCGGCGTTAGCGCTATGGCCACAGGGATCTGAACCGAAATCAGGAGCAGCTGATCAGCAGCTGACAATCGCTTTTGCGTTGCGTGCCACCAGCAAGCTAGATCCGGTGGAGGCGCCCCGCGCCAGGATGTAGCCTGCCGCCTGATGAGAATTGCACTCTTACCCAGTGCGTACGCACCTGCAGTTGGTGGAGTTGAGGAGTTGACAGCGCGACTCGCGGCGCATCTGGTGGCAGCCGGCCACGCGGTGGAGATCTGGGTACACAGGCACCCCGCTCACCTACCCGCCCAGGAATCCATCGGCGGGATCTCTGTCAGGCGCTTTGAGATGTCGCTGCCCGCCGGCAACATTGGCTCGGTATCCAGGTCACCGTCGGCAACACTCAGGGCTATGCTGGCGCTGTCGCGAGCTGCGCGTGCCTTCAAGCCGGATTTGCTACACGTCCAGTGTTTCAGCGTGAACGGTGTCTACGCCACCGCGATCTCACGGTTGTTGGGTATTCCGCTGCTCGTCTCGCTACAGGGTGAGACGCTGATGGATGACCACGACATCTACGCGCACTCGGTGCTGCTTCGCATGGGGCTGCGGGCCGGCGTGCGCAGGGCGCGGATCACCACAGGCTGCTCCCAATTCGTGTTGGACGACGCGGAGACGCGCTTCGGGCTGGCAGCCGGGACTGGCGTTGTGGTACCGAACGGGGTTGATCTGAAGGAGTCGAGTCAACCAGTCCCACTGGAACTCCCGTTTGAGCGCTTCATCCTGGCGATGGGACGAGTCGTCGAGAAAAAGGGATTTGACCTACTGATTGACGCGTTTGGATTGCTCTCAGCCGCGCACCCGGATGTCGGGCTGCTGATCGGTGGAGACGGCGCCGCGCGCGCTGACCTCCAGCGGCGCGCTTCGGAGCTCGGCCTCAGCGAACGTGTGGTTCTACCCGGCCGCTTTACACGCGGGCACGTTGTGTGGGCAACGAAGCGCGCGGAGGCCTTTGTGCTTCCGTCTCGGATTGAGCCGTTCGGAATCGTCGTGCTTGAAGCCATGCGCGCAGCAACACCCGTGATTGTCAGCAGCCGCGGCGGCGCGCAGGAGATAGTGCGCCACGGGACCGAGGGCCTTGCGGTTGACCCCTTTGACTCCAAGGCACTAGCCCGAGCAATTCAGAGCGTGCTGGAGGATCATCACGCCGCTAGACGTCGTGCCGCGGCGGCTTCAACACGTGTCCGTGACTTTGACTGGTCCCTGATCACGCGTCGCTACGTCGACTTGTATCGTCAAGCAACCTGAGCAGTTCCCGCGCGGCCGCGCCAGCCTCACCACGCACTCCACGCAGACCCACTGCGTCTCGGGTAGCGGCCTGCACGGCGTCCAGGGACTCCACCGGCCGTGAGCGCGCGGGCACGGTGTTCGCCAGCAGATCCAGGACCATCTGAGCGCGGCTTGCCCACTCTGTATCCAGGGCTTGAGTCAAACCCTTGCGATGGCTGACCGTCGCGATCAGCGCCACCCTGACCGGATCGGTGGCGGCCGTCGATCCAAAGGCCGGCGCGCCCAGGCGCAAGACGGCACCGTCCGTTCCCTGCCTGATCGAAAGAGGTCGTGGGTACGGATGCACAAAGCCATGCTGGTCCAGTGGCGCGTACTCATCTGAGAGGTAAGTTGCCCCACACTCCAGCAGCGCAGCGGTTAGCGTGCTCTTGCCTGACAGCGAGCGACCGGGCAGAACGATCGCGGCCCCGCCAATCTCTACGCAGCCCGCGTGCACGAAGATCAGCCCATCTGCGTTCTCAGCCAACCAGAGTTCAAGCACTGCTAGTGCAGACTCGGGCTCGCTCTCCTCGATGCTCCAGGCAGCATCCACATCACTATCGGTTGTCTCAACGAAGGGAACCGGCAGTTTTGCGCATATCGCGTCGAGAGTTTGCGGCGACCCCTCCAACTCAATCGTCCGCCCGAGCGCCTGCAGTCTGAGCCGATCACTCATCTGCGATGAACGTCATGCCGCGCCAGGGCCCGGCGCCATGGATGATCGGCTTCAGTCAGCAGCGGCCTGATAACACCGCTCACGACCAAGCGTGTGAGCGCCACAAGACTGCTCAGCGTGCCCTGGCGCGTCGCACGCACCAGGATCTGACCCCGGAAGAGCCTGCCGTAGCTGCGCGACACAGGGCGCATGCGGTCAAATCCGATCAGCAGCTGCGACCAGACGCGACCGCCCCGCAGCAATGTGGCCAACGCCTCATCGGGAACCTCGGTGCCGAGCGTGATTGAGGCCCGGCAGAGCATGACCCCAACCACCAGGGCGAGTCCGGCCTCCTGCGCACGTTCAACCACGATCTCCCACCGAACTTCTCCGGAGGCGACCAGCCTGTCCAGGTCGGCGAGCCAGATGAGTCGGTCACCGCCACTGATGACGGCGTGCAGCGCCACATGGATCAGGGTGTCCTCCCTATCCAGGACAGGGACCTGGCGTCCCAGGATCTCCATTTGGCTGGTTCGCCCGAGGAGTTTGCGGGCCGGAAACCAGAAGCACCTGCGCACATCCGGTCGGTGAATCAGATCGGCGTGGAGATCCAGTGTCACGCCGGACTGAAGTGCCACAGAAATCTCGCCGACACCGTCCGCACGCGGCCACGACATACCGTCGACCAGAGTGCAGCCGTGGCCCACCAGCGCTGCGATCGCTGCTGACATATGCTCGGCGTGCACCAGTACGTCAAGATCGACAAACGTCCGATCAGACTCGGGATAAAACCTGGCTAATGCAGGGCCCTTTACTACGGCGTGGGCGATCCCAGCATCCCTCAACCAAGTCGATACGTCCACGGCCGCGCAGGTGGCGCGCAGCGCGATCCCGCGGGCGGCAAGCGCGGTCGCGCGCAGCTCTCGGGTTCTGCCATCGTCCGTGTATAGGCCATACGCTCGCCGCAGTTCTGCGATCACCCCGTGATACTCAGCCGCGGCCACCAGAGCTGACGAGGGTGGCGACACCGCGCCCGGCACGAAGCGCTCTCCGAGCAGCGCCGAACTCAGCAGGCGGAACTCATCAGGCTTAGCACCGCGGCCGGCTTGGCTGGCCTCTGGGTGTAAACGACCGGTGTAAATATCTAACCCTCAGCGTCGTTTGCCAGTATCTCAGTTGCTGTTACCCTCGCCACTGACGGCAGGGTACCGTCAGATTTGATTGCGACGACGCCGGAGGCAGTCGTGAGGAACAATAACCGCCGCTTGCCTGCGGCGCGCGCGGACTTGGAAAGCCGCAGTTTCGACAGCGAGTACGTGATTCTCGACACTGTCAGCAACGAGGTGCATTCGCTCAGCGGTGACTTCGCCGGCGTATGGCGATGCATCGAGGATGGATCTTGGCCCGAACTGGATAGTGACCGGGTTTCCGAGATCTTAGAGGCGCTGGCAGAGCTCAACCTCCTGCAGGCACGCGGAGTCTCGCGCAGGAAGATGCTCGTGGGCAGTGGGGCGGCTGTTGTCGGCCTCTCCACGCTCGCCTTGCCGAGCGTAGCCATGGCCACAAGCCTGATTCCGGGCAACACAGTGAACTCTGTGACTGCAGCTGAAACCGGAGACACGATCACCGTTTCCGCGGGTCAGACGATCTACTTCACGCTAGTCGGCGCTGGCGGTGGCGGGGGCGGCGCCGCAACGACCGGCGGGGGGACGGCTGGACAAGGTGGTGCCGGGACCACTCTCCAATGTTCGATCGCTAATGGCGGCTCCTCGCCGGTTCAGCTCACAGTGGATGTCGGCGGTGGTGGTGCAGCCGGATTGGCAGCAGCCGCGGGTGGAACCGGCGGCCTCGCCGGAAGCGGCTACGCCGCTGGCGGCAAAGGGGGCAAAGGCCACCACGACACGACAACGAACGTCCAGTACGGCGGCGGTGGCGGCGGTGGTGGTGGCAGCAGCGCAATCCTCTACGGGTCGACCGTGCTTGCGGTCGTCGCGGGTGGCGGCGGGGGTGCTGGCGCCGGCTCTACGGGGGTCGCACCAAGCGCCCAAGCGTCGAACAGCCTCCACGACAACACCAGTACCACAGGTGGAAGCGGCAAGGCTGGCGCTGGTCCCATAGCCACGTACGCCGGCGGTGGCGGTGGCGGTGGCGGTGGCGGTGGGGCAGTCTTTGGCGGGGGCGGCGGTGCGAGTGGCAGCGGCGGGTATGCCGGATCCACCAGCGCTAGCGCGGGGTCAGCCGTAGTCAGCACGTCAATCATCACCGTGTCAACCGGCCTTGGCGCGACCGCCAGCCCATCAGGTGGCACTGGTGGGGCGGCTGGCACGAACGGCGCTGACGGTGCCGTGTACTACTCGCTCGTAGCTGGTTGACGCGGTAACCCGAAGCTTCCTGCGAGCAACTCTGTGTCAGCCTCACGGACGACGGCGACGGATCTGAGGTCCCTGAAAGCCATCCTAGGATCGCGCATGGCCGCACATCAGATCCCCCGCACCAATTAGATTCACGGAATGCAGCCTGAGCTCTCACAGCCGACACTACGCGAGTATCTTGTCCCCATCCGGAAGCGCTGGTGGTTGATCGCGCTCATCGTCGTAACCATCACCGGCGTGGTAGCTGCGTACTACGCGCAGAAGCCGCCCGCCTACACCGCCGCAACCGAGGTCTACATCGGCCCTCAGAGCGACGCGGCCCTGGGGATCGCAGCGAGCACCCCGTCACCGGAGGCGATCGCCAACGAGGCAGCGCTCCTCACCTCAAATGAGGTCGCCGCGATCGTCGCACGCCAGATCCACTACCCCGGCTCTGCCGCCGCGTTGGCCGCCTCGGTGACCGCAACTCCGTCGACCACAACCAACTTCCTGGATTTGTCCTCAACGCAGTCGGCTCCAGCGTTGGCAGCTCAGGTTGTAAACGCCTTTGCCCAGGAGTTCATCCACCAGAACCTCCAGTCGCAGATCTCGCTTGACGACCGGCAGATTCAGACGCTGCGTAAGCAACTGCGGTCGGTAAAGGGGACGGACCCAGGTGCACAGCGCCAGACGATCCAGCAGCAAATTCAGCAGCTGCAGCTCGCAAACAGCACCGTCGTTGGCAATTCGACTCAGGTGAACGTCGCGCACGGCGCTGTAGCCTCCAAGAAGTCGCCGATCAAGTACGGGCTCTTGGCCGCTGTCGGCTCGCTGATCGGCGCCGTCCTACTTGCGTATGCGCTCGAGCGCTTCGACCCGCGTATGAAGGGCATCCGGGACGCTGAGGCGCTTTACGGCCAGCCGGTCCTGGCGACGGTTGTCCAGGACCGACAGATCAACTACTTCTTGGACCGTCGTCCGGCGCTCTCGCCTCGCTCGCGTGAAGCCTTCCGGGACCTACGGGTTGCGCTCGACATCAGTGGAGGCGCAAGCCTCACATACAGCGTGCTCGTAACGAGCGCCATAGCCGGGGAGGGCAAGTCGACAATCGCGCGGAACCTGGCAATCGCACTTGGCGAGACGGGCCGGCGCGTGCTGCTGATCGACGCGGATCTGCGCAGTCCCGGTCTCTCGAAGGCACTCGGTGCGGACTCCGCCACTGGACTCACCGATGTGGTCGCCGGCGCCTGCACGTTCACTGATGTGGCGACCCGAGTCAGCTGCCCAGTGATGGCTGACGTGCCCGGAGCTGGCGGCCACACAAACGGGAACGGAAGGCCGGCGACACCCGCCTTCCGCTCAGAGTGCGAGTTCACATTCCTCGCGGCAGGCACTACCCCGCCGAACCCGATGGCAGTGTTTGACTCACAGGTCTTCAAGGATCTGCTCAGCGAGGTCAAGCATGCTTTCGACGTAGTGGTAGTCGACAGCTCACCGGTCGCAGTTGTAAGCGACGCGGTGCTGCTGGCCCGGGGTACCGACTGCGTCCTGATGGTTGCGCGTAGCAACACCGATGCGCGGAGCGCACGCCGGGCGGCTGAGATCATCCAACGAGCGCCCGACGCCACCATCGCCGGGGTAGTGGTGAACGCGGTTCCGCAAAGCCAAGCGTCCGCTTATGGCAAGGGCTACGGGTACGGCTACTACCAATATGGCAAGCAAGCTGACGCTCAACGAGCTTAGGTCAGATCAGCGAGAACAGTGCGACGTGCGGGCCATCGACGACCGCGCGCTAGAGCGCGCGACTGCACTCGATGATGTTGTGTTGCCCGACTTCCTGGTACTTGGCCAGGAATCTTGGGGGCCGGTGCAGAGACGTAACCAGCAGCTCATCCGCGCGCTCGCTCTTCGGCATCCGGAAACGCGTTTCCTGTTTGTGGAACGTGCGCTTCGGCCGCGTGAGGCGAAACAGTGGCCCAAAGCAGGACTGGTTCGCATATCGTCCAACATCTGGCGCCTGCAGACCATCCGACCGATTCCAGATGCGTACGGACAGAAACTGAGTGACCGGATAGAGACAGCCCAAATACGCCGCGGCTCAAGATTGGTCGGCTTGGATCGTCCCTACATCTGGACGCAAGACCCGCATGCAGCGGACCTCATCACGCGCCTCAGAACATCGAAGGTCATATACGACCTGACCGATGACTGGGTCGCCTTTGAAGCGGATCGCAAGAGCCGCATGCGTGTGCAGCGGCAGGTCGATTATCTGCTTGCCGGAGCGGACTTCGTCTTCGCGTGCTCACCGTCACTCCAGGAGATGTCTGCCCGGCGAGGATACTCAGCGAGGTACCTGCCCAACGCGGTTGCGGCGCCGGATCCTACCGTGGAGCCACCAACTGCCCTGCTGAGTCTGGCGAGTCCTCGGCTCGGCTATGTAGGAACGTTGCATTCAAGACGCCTTGATGTCGAGATGCTCGTCGCTGCGGCATCCCAACGCCCGACCTGGTCGTTCGTGCTTGTGGGGCCGGATCAACTGGAGCCACGCGACCGCGGCCTGCTCAAACGGCTACCGAATATCCACCTATTCGGTACGCGGCCCCATGCCGAAATTCCCAGCTACCTGGCCGGATTAGATGTTGGCCTCATATTGCACCGAAACAACGACTTCACTCGAAGCCTCGATCCGCTCAAAGCCTACGAGTACCTGGCAGCCGGCCTTCCGATGATTGCTACTGAGGGAGCCGTCAGCCCCAAGGTCAAACCTTTTGCGGAAGTCTGCTCAAACGTCTCGGAGTTCCTGGCAGCCACCGAGAAACTGCTGAAAACCGACAGCAGCGAGTCGCGGGCCGAGCGTCGCCTGCAGATCCGCGATGAGACCTGGGTCAGCAGAGCGCGAGCCATAGAAGCAGCGGTCGCTAGTCGGATGGTTCGCAGCACAGCTTCCACCGTGTCCGTCGTTGTTGTGAGCTTCAACACACGCGAACTGCTACGGCAGTGCATCGCCGCCGTTGTGGCTCAGACTGGCCCGGATGTGGAAGTCATTGTGATGGACAACGGGTCGACTGATGGTTCGCTGGAGATGCTCGCAACCGAGTACCCAGAGGTGAGTGTTGAGGCGCTTCCCGGCAACTTCGGGTTCGCTGCAGCCAACAACCTCGCCTTGCCCAAATGCACCGGCGAGTACATCCTGCTCCTGAATTCCGATGCTTTTCTACATGCAGGAAGCCTGTTGGCCCTGGTTCGATGTCTCGAGCGCAACCCCCGAGCGGCCGCTTGCGGTCCTAGGCTGCTCAATCCTGACGGCTCTCTACAGCGGTCGGCTTGGCCCTTTCCGACCGCACGGAGATCGCTCTTAGAATCACTAGGACTCCACCGCGTCTTACGCCGAACACCGTTCTACGAAGATCTCGGCACTTGGGCACACGACGAAGAGCGGGAGGTGGAGTTTCTGGTCGGTGCCTGCTTACTCCTGCGCAGTTGCGTGTTGCAAAACCTGCGTGGCTTTGATCCAGCGTTCTGGATGTACGGCGAGGAAGCCGACCTTCAGCGCCGGATGCGTAACCGGGGATGGAGCACGATTTTCTGTCCCGAGGCTCTCGTCACTCACTTGGGCGGCGCTTCCGCGTCAACTGAAATAGCACGGCTCCAGCGATTCTATGCTGGCCAGTTCCGGTTCGTGAGCAAGCACGGCGGCGCGGTTCCTAGCCTCTTCGCTCGAGCTGCACTTCTCATTGGGTCATGCCTGCGTGGGCGCTGGCGAAGCTTCAGGATCGCCTTCACTCCTTTGAATCGAGATGTCACGGGGGCGCAATCATCCGGGAGCACGACGACTTCACGAGAAAGGTTCGGATAGGTGCCCGCGGTACTTGTCCTTATCGGCGCACCGCTCATAGTCGCGGGATTGCTCTGGGCGCTTCTCGATGTCGAGCGCTTCGCTCTCTACATACTCCTTGCCGCCTGCTGCTATCCGGCTACCCTCGTGCAGCCAGGCGGCGCACACGTTGCTGCGGTGGACGTACTCCTCCTTGTCGCACTCGTGCTTTGGCTCGTGAATAGTGCAGTCGGTAGGGCCCCTGCTGCGTTCATCAAGCGCAACCGACTCTTATTCGCCGGTATGCTCTTCGCTGGCCTCCAGTGGATCTCACTCATCTGGTCAGACAACGCGTCGAGCACGATCAAGTTCGGAATCCAGGCTTCTGAACTCTGCGTCGTGTTTCCATTGATCTTCTCGTCACTGCCTACCAGCCTCGATCGAATCGAGCAGGGTATGCGCGTACTCCTTACGGCATGCGCTGCATTCGGGCTGTGGCTAATAGTGGCGTTTGCACAGAATCCTCACGCAGCTGTGGTCGGCACCTATTTGCCAGGACTGCAGAAAAACGCGGCTGGGAGCTTTCAGAGCGTTGGCGTGCTCCTCGCGTACGTGTTTCTGCTTCGGAGCCGCACGAATCGAGCCTGGACAATCAGTTGCCTCGTTCTCACGCTCGGTGGCCTTATCGCCTCGGGTTCGCGCGGAGCCATGCTCGGCGCTGTTGCCGGGCTTCTGGTGGTAAGCCTACTACTCGGTCGCGGAAGGTTAGCGTCAGTAGCCGTCCTGATGACACTCGGTGCACTCTACCTGGTGATCATCGCGCCAGGAGAGGCCGCGAAGACCAGCACGACAGGTTCCTACAGTTCGGCTCAGTCCCGTATCGGGATCTGGAAAGACGCCGTGCACGCAATCGAGGCGCACCCTTACCTAGGCTCCGGCGGTGGCACGTACTTCGACGTTCCGACAGGTCAGCCCGATCCAAACAACACAATTCTCCTCACCTGGGCAGAGGACGGCATACCGGGACTTCTTGCCCTAGGCTACCTCTTCGTGACCTTTGGCCGCGCCGCGGCAACTGCTCGCAGGATGAGCGATGAGCAAACCACATTTCTCACGGCTGCTGCAGTGGGAGCGGTGGTGGCTCTGTTCGTTCACTTCGAGGTGGACGTCACCTGGGCGCGCGGCGCATCGTCCTTGGCTATGGCCATGATGGGCCTTCAGGTCGCCGTCGCGCGCTGCGCGACACTCGGTCGGGATCGCAACCTCAATGCTGGTCTTGACGCTAACGAGTTTGCGTACGTAAATGCGAGCGTCTAATCGAGTGTCTCACGGATTGGTGTTGCAGGTAGTTAGTTCAGACGCCTTGGCAGGCACTGAAAGGCACGTTATTGGACTCACGGAAGCGCTGCGAGGCATTGGTTGTGATGCACGAATCCTTAGCCGCCCCGGTGCACATGCCGTTCAAGCTGAGGCGCGCCGACGCTCAATACCGGAGATCACGCCCGTGGCGGCTTGGCGCAACGCCAAAGTGGTCCACGCTCATGACGGCGTCTCTTCCGCGGCAGCGTCCCTCTTTGTTGTTTCACGTGACGCGGTCTTCGTTCGTTCCCAGCACTTCCTCGAGCCAGGATCTGCGACGCGGAGGAAGCGATTGGGTCAGTTGTCGTTGGCGGTCCACCGCCAGATAAATCGCCGTGTTGACCAGTACGTGGCGGTGTCCGAAGCGGCCAGGTTCGCAGCACTGAGCAGAGGCGACATTGACGATGCGAGAGTAGTGGTCGTCCCGTCAGGAATTCACGTCGCACCAGAAGGCAACGTGGCCAGTGCTCGGGCCTGGCGGCGGCGAGCGTCGTCCTGTCCCACCGTGGTCTCCGCTGGCCGTTTGGAAGCAGAGCGCCGGTTTGACGTATTGCTTAGAGCGGTGCCACTCGTTCTACGCGAGTCAGGCAGGTGCCGCTTTGTAGTCGCTGGCGACGGCTCTCACGCCGATGCGCTTCGCGGCCTTGCCGCAAAACTCAGCGTTGACCGCTACATCACGTGGACCGGATGGCTCGACGATATTGGTCCTGCCCTTGAGCAGGCTCACATTTATGTGAACACCTGGCCTCACGAGGGGTTTGGCATGGCGACCGCGGAGGCGATGTCATATGAGCTTCCCGCGATCGTCACTAGTTCTGGCGCAGCCGCCGAGCTGGTCAGCGACGGTGTTAGCGGGCGGGTCATACCGCCAGACGACCATGTCGCGCTCGCGCAAGCGATCCTTGGGTTGTTGTCTAATCCGGTGTCCGCGCAGCGACTCGGTGAGCGGGCTCGCTGCCAGGCGCACGATTACTCAATTCACCGTTCGGCAACCGCGATGTTGGCGGTATATGACGCGGCTAGGAGATCTCGGGCAGCCCGGCCCACCAAACAGCGATGACACGTGTGCTTCGCATCTTCCACGCTGGCGTCGTAGCCGAGTACCAGCAGCGCGAGGCGCTCTTGCGGGCTCGCCACGGTTACGATGTTCACCTCGCATGTCCCCCGGTCTGGCGCGAGGCCGGCGCACGCGTATACGTCGAGCGGACCGCTAGTGTGCCGGTGCACGTAATGCCTGTCCGGGGTTCTGATGCCCCAAACCTCTTCTGGTATCACACACGCGAGCTGACCGAGTTGATCCGCCGCCTCAGGCCAGACATCGTCGATCTCCATGAAGAACCCTTTAGCCTCGCGGCTGCTGGAGCTCTGATTGCGATGGGCGCTGCGTCGTCCGCAGCTCGAGTCTGCTTTTACACTGCACAGAACCTGCCCAAGCAGTATCCACCGCCCTTCTCGATGATCGAGCGTGCTGTCTTTCGGCGGGCAGGAGCGGCGTACCCTTGCTCCACCGAGGCTGGCGAGCGCCTGCGCCTGCGCGGCTTCGGCAAGCATCTTCATGTCTTGCCCCTAGGCGTGACAATGCCGAACCATCATCCCCGCGCCCGCGGCCCGATACGCGTAGGCTTCGTTGGTCGACTGGAACCCTATAAGGGTCCACTTATCGCGGTTCACGCCTTCGCGGACGCTGCGAGGGATCGAAACGCCACGATGGAAATCCTCGGGGTTGGACCGCAAGAGCCGTTACTGAGGGATACCGTCAAACAGTTAGGAATCGCTTCGCGCGTGACTTTCCGCGGCGGGGTTAGCCAAAGCGACGCGCTCCGCCGAATCGCAGACCTCTCCGTTCTGATCGTTCCATCGCTTACCACTAATCGCTGGAAGGAGCAATTCGGACGCGTTGCGGTCCAGGCGATGGCGGCAGGCACAGTCGTGCTGGCTTTCGACTCAGGGGCACTTGCGGAAGTCGTTGGCCCCGCCGGCGTGCTCGTCGCAGAAGGCGATCTCCGAGGTTTGTCCAATGCGTTGCGGATTCTCCTCGACGACCATCCCCGCCGCGTGCAACTCGGCCGCATCGCAAGGGAGCGCGCCGAGCGGCTGTTTTCTTGGGAAGCAGTCGCCTCAGGTATGAACCACATGTACCAAGGCTTACTAAACGACTCCCGCGAATCGCAATCACTTGGCCGACCATAGGCCCGCTGTGGGCGAAAGCTTACGAGAATCTGTCGCTCCCATCATGCTGAACAGCTTGAACCTCTTTCCGATCCATGCTTTTCCATGGCTGCGTATAGACGGGGGCATCGCTTCTCTACTGCCTCGCTCGACGTGACCTCCATGAACGGTACGGCATCGAAACCACGCGTCCTCTACGTTTCTCACACTGGCCTCATGAGTGGTGCCGAACGCGCTCTGGTCGATCTATTAGAGGAAGAGCAAGCCGGGCCCGCTTCGGTCGTCGCGTGTCCTTATGGTCCTCTCAGTTTGGCTGTGCGAAGGACCGGCGCAACGCTACTGCCGCTACCCCCCATTACCTCCGGAGGCAGGCTCAGACTAAGCGGTGGCCTTTCAGTCATGAACGAAATCGCGTCCGCTGGTCAGTCGCTCCGGAAACTGATCCGTTCGACTCAACCGGTGTTGGTCCACTCAAATTCTCCGCGTGCTGGCCTCGTATCATGCGCTGCCCTAACTGGCTTAGCTATACCCCACATAGTTCACTGTCACGATACTCTTGACTTAAAGCCTTCAACAAGACTTGTCCGTCGTCTTATCTCGCACTCGGCTGACCGCGTTCTTGCAGTGTCGGCAAGTTCCGCAGCTTTCTGGCGTGACTCCTCCATTCCGGTTGCCGTCGTCTACAACCCACTCGCTACGGAACGGTTCGACCCCGCTCGTTTCAGCCGTGCTGACGCTCGACGCCTACTCGACCTTGAACCGACGCAGACACTTATAGGCGTCGTCGGTCAGATTACGCCCTGGAAGGGCCAGCATGTAGCCATAGAGGCTATGTCTGCGTTAGCTCCCCGTTTTCCCAACTTGCAGCTCATCATCTGTGGCGACGCGAAATTCCGGGGGCGCCGCACTCGGTACGACAACATGGCATATATGCGCGAGCTTCGTAGGATGGCGGCGGAGCGTGGCCTAACCAACAGGATTCAGTTTTGGCCTGAGCTCCAAGATGTAGAACTCCTACTTCGGGCGCTCGATATGTTGCTTGCCCCCTCAAGAAGCGAACCCTTCGGGCGTAGCATAATCGAAGCCATGTCGCTCACAACACCCGTAATAGCTACCTGCTTCGGCGGCCCACCCGAATATATTCGGCACCAAGTGACGGGAATTCTCGCCGATCCCCGTGACACTTCGATCTGGGTAGCCGCCGTGACGAAGTTGCTCTCTGATCCAGAGAGCGCCACGGCAATCGGCCAGAACGGAAGCGTGTCGGTGCGGATGCGCTTCGACCGAACGGCGTACGCCCAGGCTGTCGGCCGCATCTACTCCGAGGTGCTGTCGTCGCCTTCGACAGCTAGCGCTCCGTGAACTGCTCGTAAGCCCCGATCCACAGATGCGTGGTGGTGTGTCGTCGAGATCTGAGTCGTAAATGACCACCAGAGCAGGTAAGCGCTGCCGAGGGCGGCAACGGCGTCCTGCATCAGGACTTCACTCAGATGGTGCAAGGCTTGGCGGACGTTGCGGCGGGGCCAAAACGGCTCGATGGTGTGCAAACGGGAGTTGGCCGGCTCCCCTGGCACCGGTCCGCCCGTTGTGAGAGCTTCGATGACCCTGGAGAATCGGTCGAAGGAGAAACGCGGCCGCGACTCAGGCACACCCCAGAGCAGGTCGTCCGCAACCTGAGAGAGGCCGACGGGCTGCTGAGCAAGGGGATGGAGTTGCCGGTGGTGATCAAGCGTTTCGTTGCCGCGGAGGCGGCCTATCACTGGCCGGCTGTAGTTCGGCGCTGGCGGCACCATTACCCTGCAGGAACCAACAACCACCCAGCTCTCACAGCTGGTGGACCCATGAGCGGGGTCCGGTCAGTGGCTCGCGTCGTGGAAGCCACTTCGCTTGCCAGGTACCCACAAGCTCGGCGCGACTCGCAGGTGTTACCGTATAGCTGTGAGTGAGTTAATATCGGGACTCGTCGCCTACGCCGTTCACGGCTTGAAGGTCCGGTACAGGTTCGCCCGGCGACCTTCGCGCCTTGTCCTGAACGGGATCGCTCTCGCGCTAGATCCGTGGGCCACTGGCGCGGTGCGCGACCTGCTCTATTTTGGCGACTCGAGCGGCAAGAAAGGGAGGTGCTCAGCAAAACGCTGCGGTCCGACGACCGGTACTTGGAGACCGGTGCGGGCGCCGGCTTTATAACTGCACTCGCTTGCCGAATAGTCGGCGCAGAAAACGTACTCGCGTTCGAGGCGAACCCCGCCATGACCGCCATCGCTAATGACACCCTTCGTCGCAACCACCTCCATGTCGAAGTCGTCAACGCGGTGCTCGGAGACTACGACGGAGAGGCTCGCCTGCTTGTCGCGGACGAGTTCTGGGCGTCCGCGCTCAACAAGAGCGGCTCGGGCCTCATAGTGCCCCAAAGGTCATTTTCAAGCGTGCTAGCGGCGCATCGCACCACGTACCTGATGGTTGACATCGAGGGCGGGGAGACCGATCTTCTCGCGCGGCATTTGCCTGATCACGTCCGCGCTGTATGCGTGGAGACGCACCCCGAGATCACGGGCCAGGCTGACGTACAGGTGCTCATT
>JAKAED010000047.1 GCA_021820105.1 Actinomycetes bacterium
GTCAGTCACCCGCACCCACCGGGAGAGTCCCACTTCAGAGCCGAAACGTCCACCCGAATTTGACTTTCATCCGTAAGACACTTCTTGTATGGCACACGAGTTCGCTGGTTGTGATCGGGATCAGTTGTTGCTGATGCCGCCGGCGCTGCAGGAGTGGCTGCCGGAGGATCACCTCGTCTGGACGGTTTTGGGTGCGGTTGATCAGATGAACCTGGAGCGGTTTGAGCGGTCCTATCGGCTTGGGGCTGCGGGCCGCCCGCCGCTTGATCCGCGTGTGATGGTCGCGTTGTTGCTCTACGCGTATTCGCGCGGGAGCCGGA
Source organism: Actinomycetes bacterium (assembly GCA_021820105.1). Classification (GTDB taxonomy): domain Bacteria; phylum Actinomycetota; class Thermoleophilia; order Solirubrobacterales; family Solirubrobacteraceae; genus Palsa-465. The sequence goes on from JAKAED010000047.1 coordinate 321, forward strand.
GCTCGCGGCGGATCGAGCGCGCCTGCCTTGAGGATGTGGCGTTCAAGGTGATCACGGGGATGCGCTGCCCGGATCACTCGACGATCGCGGAGTTCCGGCGCCGCCATCAGGATGACATCGCCGAGCTGTTCGATGACGTGCTCGGTCTCTGCAAGGAAGCCGGCCTGGTGTCGGTCGGGGTGATCACGATCGACGGGTCGAAGATGAAGGCCAGCGCGTCGATGGATCAAAACCGCTCCTACCGTGGCCTGGTCCGCGAGATTCTGCGGGAGGCTGAGGAGACAGACCGGACTGAGGATGAGCTCTATGGTCGGGAGCACAGCGGCGATGAGCTGCCTGAGCCGTTGCGCACGGCGGAGGGTCGCAAGCAGGCTTTGGCTGATGCGAAGCGCAGGATCGAGGAGCGCAAAGGCAAGGCTGTCAACGATGAGCCGGTCTTGGAGATGGTGGTTGATCCGGCGGAGGCCGTGCTGGCCAGGCCGGGTCGGCGTGGCGGTCGGCGGGAGTGGTCTCGCATGGCACGACGTCAGCTGGAGGAGCACCGATCCCTAGAGCAGCGGCCGGTTCCGCGTGATCGTGATGATCGCCGGTTCCAGGCGTTGGGTCGTTTGGAGGAGAACCTGCGGGTCGAGCTGATCGCTAACGAGGCTTATGACAGCTGGCGGGCCGGGAGCTTTGATCGGCGCGGACGCGTGATGAGGGGCAACCACAAGCCGTTCACCCCGCCAAATGAGCCGGAGGGGCAGATCAATCTCTCAGATCCGGACTCCAGGGTGATGCGCACCCAGGGGATGCCACCAAGGCAGGCCTACAACGCGCAGGCTGTGGTGAACGATCAGCAGGTCATCCTCGCCGCCGAGATCGTGCTCGAGGCCGCTGATTTCGGTCAGCTCGCCCCGATGTTCAACCGGATGATGGAGAACCTCGAGGCCCACGGCGTGCAGGAGTCACCGGGGGTGGTGATCGCCGATGCGGGCTACTGGAACACCGGTCAGATCCAAGCGGTCAGCCAACGGGGTGTCGAGGTGCTCATCCCGCCGGACGGCGCGATGCGCGAGGGCAAACGCCCCGGCTGGGAGGACGGCCCCTACCAGGAGATGCGCGACAAGCTCACCAGCGAGGACGGTCGCAAGCTCTACGCCAAACGCAAGATCACGATCGAACCCGTCTACGGCCAGATCAAATACAACCGTGGGATCACCGAGTTCATGCGAAGAGGCCGGGCAGCTGTGCAGTCCGAATGGCGGCTGGTGGCAGCCACCCACAACCTGTTGAAGCTCCACAGCCACTGGACCGCCAACACAGCCTGAGCCAGCTCCTGGCGGGTCACTTTCGATCGGCGCGGCTGGCCTAATTCTCAACCGGCGCCAACCCCCGCGACGCCCGCGCCGAATTCTTCGACGGCCTCCCACGCCTGCGATAGCGATGCCGAGTCCCGCATCCGTGCCAAGCAGTGGTATCTCGAAGCTCACGACGAGATGCGCGCTTCGCGCGGACCACAGAGCCGTTAGCGCGATCGTTGACTAGGTGGCAGGAGAGCCGATAGGGAACGGCGCCCACTCGGCGCGCCTGACCTGCCATTCGCACGAGATCCCGATCTCGCCCGGTGCCTCGGGTTCGTCTGGTACCTCGCGCATGAGCCGGAACCCCAGCTTGAGTGGAACCCCAGCGCTCGCGACGTTGGCTTTGTCATGGTGGATCTCGACTCGTGTGATTTCCGCCTGGTGCAATGCCGCGTTGGTCAGCAACCGTGCCGCCGCTGTGGCTATTCCCTGACGCAGAAAGGCCGGGTGAATCCAGTACCCGATCTCAAGGCCCTTGGGTCCGATTCGGTGGTGTAGCCCGCATCCTCCTGCAACAGCACCATCGACGAACACGCCCATAACGAGGTCACCGCCCGCCCGCCAGTCCTGCTCCCAAGTAGCGATGCGCTGGTGGCGCTCGGCCAACGGCACGGGCTCCTGAGCAACCCACGGCATCCACGGCCGCAAATGCTCAAGGCTCTCGCCAACCGCCTGCGCAAGACGTGGCGCGTCGGCGGTCACCCACCGGCGAAGTACCAGGCCACTTTCACCAGGCAGGTATTCGGGGAGTGGCTTCATCGCACCTCGGGAAACTAGAACAACGCGTCGGCCGACGCGTCCGCGGTCCCGCGCTTCAGCGGCCCGAACGCGAGTCCGGGCGACTGCTCGAGATCGCAGGTCAGACCTGTCCAACGCGACACCAGCCAGCGCAGCCGGACCGGCACCTGCATCCATGTTCGGGCTCGAATCACGGGCAGAAACGCGCCTGCCCTGGTTCGCGCGGCTAGCGCAGTTCGAGCAGCCGTTCACCGGATTCAGTCAGCTCGACGATCTCGTTGATCCGCGGAGCAAACCAGCGAAGAAGCGCTCGGCGAGTGGTGTTACCAACGCGCACCCACACGACGATCGGTGCCGGCCGCCCGAGTGCGACTCGGTCGGCGAAGTCCTCGTCCTTGGTAATCAGCACCGCGTCACGGGCGATCGCGTACTGCCAGATCTCCGAGTCTGACGCCGAAAGCAATCCGACATCCGCGACGTGCTCGGCCGCATGGCCGCTCTCGCTCAACATCCGCGCCAAGGCTGGAGGTAGCTGAGCGTCGACTAGGAACCGCACGCTCTACCGAGAGCTGAGCACGGCATGACCGGCCTGCGCGGCCGCGTACTCAAGGCAAGCCTTGATGTCGTCTGGCTCCAGGTACGGATAGTCATCGAGGATCTCAGCCTGACTCGCACCGGCGGCGAGCAGGGCGAGCACATCAGCCACGCGCACACGGGTATCCCGCACCGCTGGCCGGCCATGGACGACCTCCGAGTTCACGGTGATCCGCTCGAGCAAGGACATCGCCTCAGTCTAAATGCGCACCGGCGGAATCTCGACGCCGACCCCCGCATTCATCACTGCAGAGGTATTACGCGCCGCGCGGTTGCGTCTCGGGACTGCTGTAAATAGCTGAGGTCGGTGCTGTCAGAGAGACGGCGTAGGTTCCCTCAAGTCCTGCAAGACCACGAAGGAGGCCTACGCCGTGAGATGCACCCTACCGCCGTCGGCGGAGGTACAAGCTGACATCGACAAGCTGTTGTCCAAGGGCATGGTTGATGACCCGCAGAAGATGCTCGGGGACCTTGCCCGGCTCGGTGCCCGGTTGATCATTCAGCGGGCGGTCGAGGAGGAGTTCGATCAGTGGTTGGGTCGTGCTCGTTATGAGCGCCGGCCTGAGCGTGAGCGGGGCCTGAAGAACTATGAGGCGGCTTTGCGCAACGGGTTCCGGCCCCGGCATCTGCAGACCGGGGAGGGTGAGCTTGAGATCCAGATCCCGCAGGCCCGGCACACCACGGTGCCGTTCGTCTCAAAGCTGTTCCCGAAGTGGCACTGCAAACGGCTCTTCAGGACCGACCCGTTGAAGACATTGGTGATCGGCGGGTTCGTCCGCGGGCTGTCGATGCGTGACATCGAGTCTCTGTCAGAGGAGCTCGGTCTGAGCCTGTCGCGATCGACCGTGGCGCGGATCTGCGCGGAGCTGCATGAGCGTTTCGAGGCGTTCAAGCACCGCTCGCTCTATGACACCAACCTTGTGGTGCTGTTCCTGGACGCGATCTTCCTGCCGGTCCGCCCCAGCGGCCCGAAGGAAGGGGTGATTTGTGCCTGGGGCATTGATGAAAACGGCCGCCGGCAGCTGGTCGCGGTGCAACTCGGCGCCCGAGAATCCAAGGAGGACTGGCTCGAGCTCGGACGCGACCTGATGACCCGCGGCCTGTCCGCACCGCAACTGGTGGTCGCCGACGGAGCCCCGGGACTGATCTCAGCGATCGGTGAAATCTGGCCGCGGGCTGACCGCCAGCACTGCTGCGTTCACCGGTTGCGCAACCTGCTCGCGAAGCTCCCCAAAGACGAACAGGACCGGGTCAGGTTCAACTACTGGGCAGCGCTCACAGACGCCACCAGCGTCAAAGACGGCAAGCTCCGCCTGCAGGTCCTGATCTCAGAACTCGAATCCCGCGGCTTTGAGTCAGCCGCCCGGTGCCTGGCCGAGGACCTCGATGCCTTGGTCGTGCACCTCCGCTACCCGCTCAGGCATCGCGAGCGGTGGCGGTCAACGAACCTGCTTGAGCGCTCACTCGGTGAGGTCCGCCGCCGCACCAAAGTGATGGGGCGCTTCCCCGGCGAGAGCAGCTGCCTCTCCCTCGTGTTCGCCGTCCTGGACCTGTTCATCACGCACGCCTCAAACGGCGCGACCTTCACCGATGTCGACCGCCAGCACCTCTACCGAATCCGAACCAACAGCTCGACCGCGAGCAACTCGACGAGGAGGTCACAGCCGCCTAGACTCGCTCCCGGGAACCTCAAGCCGCGACGAATTTACAGCGGTTAAGAGACGCAACCCGCCGCGCGCCGAGATGCCAGCTTTGCGCGGGGGCTGTCGCTCAAAGCCGCGGCGGTGTTGGCGGCCGGTTTGAAGCTCGGTGTGGCGGGAACGGGTGCACGTGCTGATCGCCGATCCGCCGTCTAGCCGAGGGCGGTGGCGGTTTGGTGGCGGTGGAGCTTCTGGAGGTTGTGGGTGAGCATCACCAGCCGCCATTCGGTTCTGACTAACGATCTGCCGCGGTAGTTGAGCCGGTAGATCTTGCGGTTGTGCTTGGTGTTGCCGAACACCGGCTCGATCGAGGTCTGGCGTTTGCGGTAGAGCTCTTTCCCGAGCTCGGTGCCTAGCACGGTTCGCATGAATGAGAACCTTCCGCCGGTCCAGCCCGGCCGCTCGCCCTGGCGTTTGCCGCCATCGGGCGGGATCAGGACCTGTAGGCCGTGGTCGGCGGTGAGGTGGTCCATGCCCTGCTCGTTCCAATACTGCGCGTCAGCAAGAACGACCGATGGCCGCTGATTGATGCCGGCCTGGTCGAGTTCGTGAAGTGCGGTGTCGATCATCGGCGCGAGCTGCCCGAAGTCGTTGGGTGATGTCGTGATCTCGGCCGCGATCACGATCTGCTGCTCGGTCACCACGGCCTGGGCGTTGTAACCCTGGATGTAGCGGCGGTTGCCCTTCATCCGCCTGGAGTCAGGGTCGGTGACGTTCACCTCACCGGCCGGGATCACGGGCGGGGTGTAGGGCTTCGTCGGGCCGCCGACCTTGCGCTTGTTGGTCGCGCGGAGATGCTCCTTGAGATCCTCATAGGCCTTGTTCCCACGATGCTCGGAGGCGAGATCGTCTTCCAGGCACCGCGCGGCGAACCGCAACCGGTCCTCGCGTGAGCGCGGGATCGGGCCAGCATCCCGCCACCGCTGCGCCTCGAGGTGACGGTGCGCTTCCCGCAGCCAGCCACGCCGGCCCGTGTGACCAATCCGCTCAGGATCAAACTCGCCCTCGAGTTCGGCCCGGCACTCCGCCGGATCGTCCTGCGGCTCGCCGGCGAGCTCGCGCTCAAGCCATGCACGCCGCCCCTCAGCCGTTTGCAACTCCTCCGGCAGCTCGTCACCACGCTTCTCACCAAACTGCTCATCCTCGGCCCGGTCGGTCGCGATCGCCTGCTCGATGATCTCCCTCGCGATCCGGTCATAGTCAACATTTGAGTCACTTGACGCGTTAGCGGTCAGCTTCGTGCCATCCACCGCCACGATCCCCGAATCCACCAGTCCCGCCCTCGCGCAGAGCCTGATCACCGCGCCGAACAGCCCGTTCAGTGGCTCCTGGTGGCGGCGGATGAATCTGGCGATCGTCGCGTGATCAGGGGTCTGGTTGCCGGTGATCACCCGGTAGGCGACGTCCTGGCGGCAACGCCGCTCAATCCCACGCGAGGACCGCTCATCAGTGGAATAAGCGAACAGAACCAACGCCACCATCATCGACGGCTCATAGGCAGCCCGGCCGTGCCCATCCGCGCGATAAGCCAAATAGAACGCGGCCAAGTCCATCCGCGCCACCGAATCGATCACAAACCACGCGAGATGATCCTCCGCCAGCCAGTCCCTCAACGACGGCGGCAACAAAAATGCCTGCTCACGATCACAATCCAGAAAGTTCTGAGCCATCCCCGCATTCTCTTACGGATGAAAGTCAAATTCGGGTGGACGTTTCGGCTCTGAAGTGGGACTCTCCCGGTGGGTGCGGGTGACTGACGTGGCGAACGGCAGGTGTCAGGAGCTTGTGGCCTGCGGCGCGGCTGTGCCCTTCGAGGGCCTATCTGATGCGCGCTCCTTTGTCGCGCCCGCACCCTCCCTCGGGCCGGTTGCTTGCCAATCGGCCATCATCCTGCGGTAGGCGATCTCGGCTTGCTCGGCGATCTGCCACTCGAGCTGCGCGGCGCCGGTCTTGCGCATCGGGATGTGGTTCGGTCCTGGCTTGACACGCGGCGCGCCGGTCATCAGCTCCAGGCGCCGCAGTTTGCGGCGCGTCAGGGTCGGACGCTGGAAGGCGTAGTCCTGCTCGTGGGTGAGCATGTGCCAGGCGAGGGTCGCGAGCTTGCGGGCTACGGCGACCGCAGCGATGTGCTTGCCGCGGCGAGCGGCGACGCGTTGCCCGAACGCGCGCAGCGGACCAGGGCTGCGAGTCGTGATCCACGCGGCCTCGACAAGGACGTGACGCGCAGCGGCCGGGCCTTCTTTGCTCGTGCGGCCGTGACGAGCCGGGGAGCTGCCTGACTGACGAACCTTCGGGTGAAGTCCCAGATAGCCAACGAGGTGCCGTGAAGTCGGGAACCGTCTCACATCACCGATAGCCGCGATGACCGTCGTGGCCGTCGTCGCGTCGACCCCAGGGATCGTCATCAGCCGCCGCATCTGCTCTGAGTGGATCACAGCCCCGGCAATCTGAGTGTCGATCGCTGAGAGCTCGCCTGTCATGAAGTCGAGCTGCCGCAGGCACGCGTCGACCGTCTCGCGCTCGTCGAGCGGAAGCTCAAGCTGTTGCAGCCACTCCCTGCCGCTGCGACCGAACAGATCCGTCATCTCCGGTCGCCGCTTGAGGTTGCGGATCAACACCGCGCTGATCTCGTTCTTCAAGGCGGTGCACCGCTTCACCAGCGCGCGACGGCGAGAGATCTGCCGGCGCAGTCGGCGGGTCTGCTCATCGGGGATCCACACAGCCGGGATCAGGTTCGCCGCCAAGAGCTCGGCTAGGACCCGCGCGTCGAACTTGTCGGTCTTCACCTTCGCGTGGCTGATCGCCCGCAGGCGCTTGGGGTGCGCGAGCAGCACCTCGGCGCATCCCGGCGCGAGGATCCTTGCGATCGCCAGCGCATTCCCGGTCGCTTCCAACACGACCCGATCACTGGGGTCCAAGCTATCGGCCAGCATCCGCAACTGCTCCTCCGATGTCCCGACCCGACCCGCAGAGCGTGCCGGACCACCATCACTGATCGCGACCTCGCAGAACTCACGGTGAACATCCAGGCCAATCGATCTGCCCACAACAGTCTCCCTTCCGGCGATTGACACGACGTGGGAGACCGGCGGGCAGAACGACACTTACGGATTCGCGCTCACAACGCACCCGGGCAAGTCGCAGGGGCGGCCACTTAAACCCTCGGGCTCTCAGCCCATAAGACAAACACGGCCTGCCCGGCCTGCGTTCTCCCTGAGCCCCTGTCCCGGAACGCGCCCGAACCTACCGCCACGCCCGGACGCACCAGCGAGGCCCAAGCAGATTTTCATACCGGTAAACCCGCCAGACAGCACCCCTTTGCGCGACAGCCACCGCGGAACCGAAGGGACTGGCATTCTGGTATCACGAGTGATACCATCCCTTTTCATGGCGATGACATTGCGTCTTACCGACGAAGAGACTGAGGCCTTGCGCCTCCGCGCCGAGCATGAAGGAACGTCCATGCAGGAGGTTGCACGAGCAGCGGTGCGCGAATACATCGAGCGTGCCAGCAGCCGTGAGCTTCTTGATCGCGTGCTTGACGAGCAGCTACCGCGCTACGCCGAAGCGCTGCGGCGGCTCGGCGAGTGATCTTCCTCGACCTTGAGGATCTGGTCCACGTCGCTCGCCGAACGCTGGGGACTGAGCCGGTCGTTCGTGACTGGGGCTTACTCGAATCAGCGCTGGCCCGACCGCAGGCATCTGCTTTCGGTGCCGACGCATACAGCGACCTCAAGGAGAAGGCAGCAGCGCTGCTGCATTCCCTCGCACGCAACCATGCGCTGGTCGACGGCAACAAGCGCCTCGCGCTCGCGGCGACGATCGCGTTTCTTGGGATCAACGGCCACACGCTGACCTTCACCAATGACGAGGTCTATGACGTCGTGATCGCCGTTGCAACCGGCGAACTCGATGACGTATCCGAGATCGCTGCCGTGATCAGGGCACACAGGACATCAACAAGGACCTAGCCCCGAGCAAGGCAAGCGGGACCAGTGCCCGCTCTCATCACGGCTGACGTATCTCGAGCTCTGAGCCGAGAGACGTGCTTCACGCGTGCGTTCACGCAGCTAAGAGGGTGTCCCTGGGCGTCGGCGCCAACTGCGGACTATCGACGTATGTATCGCGTATTGCGGGCAAAACGTCGATAGTCGCCTTCGCCTCGGCCAAGCGGCAAGTGACCGCACGGCCACGCAAAGGCAACTCCAGCCGCACCCGCTCTTCCGCTCCGACGGGCATCTCCCGCCGCGCACCGAAACACGTAGAATGGGCGGATCCGAGGGAGCGAGTCCTGGACCCGGCCAGTCGCGGTTGCCTATGCATCACGAGCGCAACTGCGGATCGGGCATGCCGGCGTCGCTGCCTGTCCGGCACGTCCCAGCCAGCGTGGCGCTAATCCCTTCCGCCGGGTATGCCGTCGATCCCAGACAAGTGCTGTGGCGACGACGCTTCGGATCCGCGGATGGGTGGATCCCGTCCTGGACCCGAGCCCGTAAGCTCGCAGCATGACTGGCTCGTTCGTTCCGGATGACTTCGAGGTTCCGTTGAACCTCGCCGGTCGCGGATTCCGCCTTGAACCTCTCGGCCCAGAGCACAACGACTCCGACCACCGCGCATGGCTATCGAGTATTGAGCACATACGCTCGACACCAGGCTTTCCGTGGGGTAACTGGCCGCCTCCGGACGGGCTCTCGCTTGACGAGAACCTCCGAGATCTGAAGCAGCACGCAGATGACTTCAAACGACGCGTCGGCTTCACATACACGGTGCTCGATGACGAGGATCAGGTCGTCGGCTGCGTTTACATCTATCCGTCACGACCAGATCCCGAGGTGACGAACGTGCGGTCCTGGGTCACCGCCAGCCGAGCGGAACTGGACACGGTGTTGCACCAGTCCGTGACCGACTGGCTCGCCGCGCACTGGCCGTTCTCCAAGGTCCACTACCGCAACATCACGTAGACGACCACGATCGCTTCCGTACTGGCAGCGAATTTCGTCTCGGCGATTGCATCGGCTACGAGACGCCCGAGCCGCTTGAGCGAGGCCGAGGGAGACGTCGGTCGTCGTTGAGGCGCGCCTTGGATGACGTCGGGCATGTGCGCTGAGGCTTACATGACCAGCCTGCGGGATGCAGCTCCTCCTGGCGCGACAGCCGAAGCATCACCGGCTGGATTGAGGTCACGCCGTTTCACGTAGCCACCGCTGCTGACGACGCAGTTCGGCGGCACGTCCTTAGCGACGACGGCACCCGCCGCTACGACTGATCCAGTGCCGATTCGAACGCCAGGAGCGATCGTGGCGTTCGCTCCGATCCAGACGTCTGACTCGATGACGATGGGCGCCGTCGTGATGCCGTGGAATCGTTCGTCGGGTTCGACTGGATGGCCGGCCGTCGTGAGTGTGACGCCAGGACCGATCATCGTGCGGTCGCCGATGGTGATGCCGCCCATGTCGTAGAACGAGCAGCCCTGGTTGACGAAGACCCGTTCACCGAACTCGAGGTTGAGCCCGTAGTCACAGTAGAACGGCGGGTAGAGGGTGAGGGTCTCCGGCGCCGGGCGTCCGAGAATCTCGCTCAGTAGCGTGGTGCGGGCCTCCAAGTCGCTGTGGCGCAGCACGTTGAGGCGTGATGTCAACTCCATCACGACCTGAACCCGGTCGGTCACCGCACGTGATTCAGGGGTTCGGCTGGGGATCAGATGCTCGTTCCGCATGGCCCGCGATGTTGGCACGCGGCCACCTCGGAAGAGCGGGCGTCCGCAGGCGCGCGAGTGCTGGCCGCACGTGCGGCTGCTGCTTTTGCCGCTCGGACGCTCCGGTCAACGTGATCGCTTCCGCGACGCGACGTCACTGGAGAGGGAATACCCGTGGCAGGGACTCCACGGCCGGCCGAACTTTGGTCGTTGGGACCGGTTGGACCGGCCCGCTGAGAGGCCGCTCAGAGGCTGGTCAGCAGCAGCAGCTGCTGGCGCCTGGTCGTGGCGACGATCGGGGCCGCAAGCCCGATCTGGCGGATCGTTCCGTGGGTGACGCTGACAAGCACCGTCCGGTGGCGCTGGCGGACCGCGTACCAGATGGTGTTGCCTCGCTGGAAGCGGTGGGCGTGCTTGAGCCGGGCGAGGGCGGCTGTCAGGCGCATCCCGGCGTGCATCCGATCGATCCACTGGCTTGAGATCGTTGTGAGGATCAGGACGGCCCGTCCGCGGACCCAACGCCGCTGGCTCGCCGGGAGTTTCTGCAGGTAGGAGGCGCTCGGATAGCCGACGGTGAGCGTCCCACCGACACCAGAACACCGATCGAAGGGTGAACCGGCCGCAGCCTGGGACCGGAAGGCGTGCTGGATGGCGGTGCGATGCATCGCCAGCACGATCCGACCGATGAGACGGCCGGTGACGCGGCCGGTGGCGGCGGGACACGGGGATGCGGCCGTGCCGGAGGTTCCGGTCACCGGCGTCGTCCCGGTTCCCACGGGCGTTGAGGGAGTGGTCGTGGTCGGCACCGGCGTTGGGGTGACCGGACCGGCGACCGTCAACGAGGCCGGAGCGGAGATGCTGATGGGGTTACCCAGCGCATCCTGGTAGGCGAGGGTCACGCTGTAGCTGCCCGGCGGCAGGGTGCTCGCCGAGGCGCTGAGTACATCAGCGCCAGCGCTGAGGTTGTTGGGGTCGATGTGGACGGTGTGCGTGCCCGCAGTGGTGTCCGCCAGTGACAGGGTGATCGGGACCGAGCCGCCAGAGAAGGACAGCTGCACCGAGTTGGCCAGAGCCGCCTCCGGGAGATCGAAGTTCAGATCGAACGGCCCGTTCTGCGCGCCGCTGCCAGCGGGTGGTGACAGTGACGGCGGCTGGGTGGCGGTGTCGAACGTCCAGTTGCTGACGGTCACGGTGGCGGCCGGGTGGCCGTACCCGTCCTGGTAGCTGAGCGTGACGTCGTAGGTGCCGCCCGAGAGGTCATTGGGCCCGGTCACTGAAAGCACGGCCGCGGCGGCTGAGAGGTTGGCGGGATCGAGGTTGAACGAGCCGCTGGTCGCAGTCGTCAGCGTCAGCACCGACGCGGTCGAGGTGGCCGTGTTGGTGAAGGTGAGGGTGGGCTTGACCGATACGGACGGCGTGCTCGGCAGCGTGTAGGAGACAGAAATCGACCTCAGGTTGGTGGCGGCGCCGGCCGTCAACCCGGTGAGCGTCGGGGGCAGCGTCTCGGTCGACACGCGGACGTTCGTGATCGTCGTGGAGGAGAACGTCACAGTTGTCGCACTGTCGACGTACTTCATCTGCACGCTCCAGGTCCCGTCTGGCATCGGTCCAGGCCAGTTGCTGAAGACCGCATTGGTTGCCGCCGAGGGGTTGTAGCTCAGGGTCGACTTTGTGGCGGTGGATACCAGGTTGAGCGTGATTGGTGAGGTCACCGTGTTCAGGCAGTAACCCCCGGTGCAGGTCCACACCATGGAGATCGACTTCGGTAGCGTGGTCACCGACCAGCTGACGTACACCGAGTCCACGTAGGTGTTGTTCGCGATGGGTGACGCAACCGAGATCGCTGCGCTGGCGACACTCGGAGCGAACATGGTCGCCGCGAGCACGGCTGCCGCCGCCAACCATGTCCTCAGCCGCAAGCTCATGGCCAGATATTCGGCAGATCAAGGCCAGAGCTTGACCCGCCGGACGGCCGGTGTCTAATTCCCGCAGCCGGCCAGTGCTCAGCGGTCGTTGAGGTCCAGCACCGTCATGGGGGTGCTGATCGGCTGCGCCGTCTCACTGGCGACGATCGCGGTGCCAACCGCGAAGAACTCAATGATGTGGGAGCCCCAGCCCTCATGACTCCTCTCCTGCAGGTCGACCCCGACGATTCCCTTTGCGTCCAGTTGCTGCGCCTCCGACTGCATGCGCTGCATCGCGAGCTCGCGAGCGTCATAGAGCGCCTGTGTGAAGTTGGGCAGTTCAACATTGCTGGCGAGCCTGCCAACGGTCTGGATCGGGCCGCGGCGGGCCACGTGGTAGACGCAGTTGCCCATGACCATGCCAACTGGGCGGTGCCCGGTACGCAGCAGCGTCCAGAACGCCTGACCTGACAGGTCACTGGTGAACGGCTTACCGTTGGGCGCGCGGTGAAGCACGCCCTCACGGTGACGGACGGCGGTGCCGATGGCCACGAACTCAGCCATCTTGCCGCCAAGATCGTGGCGGCTGATCCGCAGGCGCACGCCGACGATCCCGTCTGCGCCAAGGTCATCCGCCTCCTCCTCCATGCGCGTCATCGCATGGTCGCGGGCGTTATACATGGCCTGCGAGAGGACCGTCATCTCCTGGCTGCGGCCCGGGTTCGCGACCTGAATGCCGATGTGGTAGATGGAGCTGCCCACGACCAGTCCGAGCGGATCAAAGCCGGCCTCGGTGATCAGCATGAACTCATTGACGGTCAGGTCGGAAGTGAAGAGCCCCTGCCGGTTCTGATCAAGGCGCGCACGACCGGACGCGGGCACACCGTCGAGCGGACCTCGCCTCCGTTCCGGCAGGCTCATCGCACCGCTCCGACATTGATCATCGTTGGGGTGAGATCCGCAGACCCAGAGGTCGTGCGCCGCACACCGGTGCCCACAGCGTGCACGGTGAAGACGATCCCGTCCCGAGAGTCGCTGCCGCCGGCCTGCGGCACGGCACCACCGGCCAACCCGATGGTGCCGACCGTGACGCCCGTTCGCTGCTGGACACGCATCACCCTGATCGTTCGGCGTTCAAGCCTGTAGTCGAGCGTCACCCCGACCACACCGTCCGCGCCGTGGTCACGGGCCTGCAGGCGGAGATCGTCCACGACCGCCCGTCGGGCGGCACCAAAGCCATCTGAAAACTCGCTCAGGTGCTGGTTTCTGAAAAACGATGCGCGCCGGGCAAACCGGGTCGAGAACCCCTGCGAGACGAAGAAGACCGCCGTCGCAGCGAGCAGGCCACTGGGCGCCCAGCCACCCCGCACGAGCTTCCAGTAGTCCTGCACGGACAGATCGCTGAGCAGCGGATCCCGCCCGACGGCGCGCTGGCCGTCAGGCATCCGGATCGCCGTGCCACTGACCAGATAGTCAACCGAGCGCCGCGCCCATTCGTGCTCACCGCGCCGCAGCTCCACAGCGACGACAGCATCCGCTCCCACCGATCTGGCTTCCTCAATGAGCCTGCCGAAGGCCAGGGCGCGGGCGGCATTCCAGGCCTGATCGACCACATCAAGGCGCGAGTGGAAGTTGCTGGTACCCCACTGCGCGCTCGGCGGCAGGTACTGCCATCCGACCTGATAGACCGACGTGCCCATCACCTGCGCCAGCGGCTGCGGCCCAAGCTCGGAGAGCAGCGCGAACTCGTTGGCGCTCAGAGTGCTCGAGAAGATCGCCGAGTCCTCACCCTGCCGATGCTCATCGTCGTCACCACCAAAGAAGCCCACGCTGTCAACTTCGCTGCCGGGACGCACAAACCTGCGATCTGAGCGGCTGGGTCGCCGTCCCCTCAGACGAGGCGGCCTCCCGGCAACAGCCGGCGCGTGCGCGTCAGGAGCGAGCGCCGGCCGGGACCGGAGCGGCGTCCTGGTTCGCCGGGGCTGCCGCGGTCGCCTGGACCACGGCGTTTGACTCATCCACCGCGACCACTGCACCATCGCGTCCGCGAGCCTTGGCTTCATAGAGGGCCTGGTCAGCGCGAGCCATCCAACGGTCGACCGACTCCGCCGGGAGCACCTCCGCCACACCGATACTGACCGTGAGGTTCACCGGCTGGCGCGGGCCGGCGAGATTCAGCTCACGCACGGAGTTCAGGAAGCGGTCAGCCAGCCGGCCACCGACGCTCGCGGTCGCATTGGGCAGGATCACCGCGAACTCATCCCCGCCCAGTCGCGTGACGATGTCCGAGCGACGCGGGAAGCAGCGTACGAGCTCCCGGGAGACGGCCTCAAGTGCGGCATCGCCGGTCGCATGTCCGTGCACGTCGTTGATCTGCTTGAAGTGGTCTATATCCACCAGCACCAAACAGGCCGGGTCCCCGACCAAGGTGCTGACCTGTCGGGCGCGAGGCAGCTCGCGCTGGAACACGGCGCGGTTCCAGACCTGTGTGAGCGGGTCAATATCAGCCGCCCGACGCGTGTGCTCCAACTCACCCTTGAGCACGTCCACCCGCTCACCCAGCTCACGCGCCAGCTCACGCTGACGTTTGCTCTTCTCGTCGATGATCTCCGAGAGGCGATCCACCGCCTCAAGCGCCGTTGCCTTGAGCTCTTCCGGGGAGCTCCCCACGGCGGCCCGCAGCCGCTCGAGCTGATTGGCCGCCTCAGTGTCGGCAGCACTGTCACCGACGATCGCCTGCGCGAGCCGCTCGATCACCAACCAGACGGCCTCCTGAAGCTCACCCATGGAGCGCGACGCGGAGTCATGGTCGTCACGCACGTGCGCGACAACCTGCCGGCTCATGCCACGCCAGTCACGCTCCGACACCGGAGCGTCTCCGGATCCGGGAGGCGCCGCCAACACCAGGATGTGGCGCGTCCAGGCCTCGAGCATGCTGGGCGCATCTGAATCCGGATTGGCAACCTCGGCCAGCGCGTGCAGGATCGCCGCCACGGCGTCAATGGCCGCATCAGGCGTGGGGTCGTGCGCGGCGCTCACGCCCACGGCTTCCCCCGCCGAGACGGCCGCCTGCTGCTGGCTCTTTCCACGGTGCAGGTGCACACCCCGAACATCGTCAAAATGGGCGACGACCTGAACGAATCTGCGGAAAACCCGCAATCAGTCGCACCACGAAACGGTGCGGATCGCGATCAGATGGGGTACTCGCGGCGCTCGTCCTGGATCGAGATCCAGCGCAGCTCCGTGAACTCCTCAGCCGCCCACTGACCGCCGAAGCGCCCCCAACCGCTTGCCTTGACGCCGCCGAACGGGACCTGCGGTTCATCGTGGACGGTGGTGTCGTTGATGTGACAGATACCGCTCTGGATCCGGCGTGCCAGCTGTTCGGCGCGCTCCACATCTCCAGAGAAGATCGATGCGGACAGTCCGTACTCCGTGTCATTGGCGACGGCGATCGCCTCCTCGGCATCATCGACCTCGATCAGGGAGACCGACGGGCCAAACGATTCCTCGCGATAGATACGCATCTCCGGCGTGACGCCACGCAGCACCGTCGGCTGGTAGACCAACCCGTCCGCCTCACCGCCGGTCAACAGCAGCGCCCCCTTCTCCAGAGCGTCCTCCACCAGCTCTGAGACGCGGTCAAGCGCAGCGGCATTGATCAGCGGCCCGATCTGTGTGGAGGGGTCACGTGGGTCACCGACCTTCAGACCGGAGGCACGCGCCACCAACCGCTCCGCAAATTCGTCGGCCACCCTGCGGTCCACCACGATCCGCTCAGTCGACATGCAGATCTGGCCCTGGTGCATGAACGCACCGAAGTTGGCCGCTGCCGCCGCCGCGTCCAGGTCCGCGTCATCCAGGATCACCATGGGAGCCTTGCCGCCCAGCTCCAGCACCACCCGCTTGAGATGGCGGCCGGCCTTCTCGGCGATGATCCGCCCGACGTGACTTGAACCCGTGAAGTTGATGCGGCGCACGGCTGGGTGGGCAATCAGCTCCTCCACGACGTCGGCCGCATCGGCGGGCGCGTTGGTGATCAGGTTCACCACACCGGCCGGCATCCCGGCCCGCGCAAGGCAATCGACGATCAGGCCGTGCGTGCGCGGCGAAGCCTCAGACGCCTTCATCACCACCGTGTTGCCCAGCGCCAGCGGCGCCGCGAGCGCGCGGGTACCGAGGATCACCGGCGCGTTCCAGGGGGCGATCCCGACGACCACACCCGCCGGTTGACGGACCGCTCGCATGCGTTTGCCGGGAACGTGGGAGTGGATCTCCTGATCGTGGACCGCGGCGGCCTGGACGCCGGCGTCGCGCAGCATGCCGGCCGCCAGACCAACGTTGAACATGCCCCATCCGAAGGTTCCGCCCGTCTCCTCGGCAACCGTCGCCGCAAACTCCTCCTGGCGCTCCTCCATCAGCTGCGCAGCCCGATCGAGCAGCTCGCGACGTTTGGCGAGCGGGGTCTCAGACCACTCGGGGAAGGCCTGGACTGCGGCAGCGGCCGCCGCGGCCGCGTCCTCGCGGCCTGCGGCCGCGGCGATCGATGCGACCTCCGCGGTGAAGGGATTGCGGGCCTCAAAGGTCGCGCCGGAACGCGCCTGCCGCCACTCTCCGCCGATCAAAAGCTGTTGACGCGTGCTGCTCATGCCGCCCTCCTCCGACTAGCTGGTTTGCAAGCTCTGCTCAACCGGCGTCAAGCGTGATCAGACTGCTGCCGGGCAGCCTGTCGAGCCCGCCGCTCTCCAACACCGACTGCAGATTCTCCACGGCCAGGTGAGCGTGGCGGCGAGCCAGACGCTCGGCCTCAGCGCCGTCGCCGTGCTCGATCGCGTTGAGGATCTCGTGGTGCTGTGCGTTGCCGGCGGCGAGCGTCGGCTCAAACAGCTCCTGCTCAGCCTGGATCTCCAGGAAGAAGCTGGGCTGAGCGAACGGGAGCGCCAGCACCCGCTCATAAGCGTCAAGCAGCGCATCGCTGGCCGCGAGCACGAACAGCTGGTTGTGGAAGGTCATGTTGAGCTCCACATAGAGCTCAAAGGCCTCACCCGTGGGGATGGTCTCAACCCCCACGATGCGGTCAAGCTTCGCGACCGACGCCACGAGCTCACCGAGCGCCCGCGGACCGTTGTTGCGCTCCGCCGCCAGCCGAGCCGCTGTCCCCTCCAGGACTCCGCGAAGCTCGATGGCGTCCACCACCTGACGGCCGCTGAAGGAACGCACCATGAAGCCGCCGCCCTGGACCGGCTCGAGCAGACCCTCATGCTCGAGTTGGGCCAGCGCGAGCCGCAGCGGCGTACGGGAGACCTCGAGTCGCGCCGCCAACCGCACCTCAGAGAGGCGGTCGCCGGCGCGCAGTTCACCGTCCATGATCAGCTGTCGCAGGCCCAACACGGCGGCCAACCCCTGCGACACCGGTGCGGGCGCCATCAGGTCGCCGCCCTGGCCGCGGTGGCCGCCCGGCGGCGGTTGATGATGCGCGAGGCGACCACGGCGACCACCAGGAACACACCGTAGAAGAGCGACTGGATGTAGGTCTGGGCGCCCAGCAGGTTCATGCCGTTGACCGCGACCGCCAGAAAGTACACGGAGATACCGGCACCGATCGCGTTGAAGCGGCCGGGCTGGATGGTTGTGAAGCCGAGGAAGGCTGCGGCGTACACGGCCAGCAGCAGGTTGCCCTGGTTCTGCGGTGTCGCGGCGCTGAGGATGCCGTCGTTGATCACGCCGGAGATGGCGGCGATGAAGCCTGCGACCACAAACGCCCAGAAGCGGCTCGAGTTGACCCGGAAGCCGCTCAGACGCGCAACCTCACGCGACTGGCCGATGAACAGCGCCCGCTGCCCGAACGGCGTGAAGGTGAGCACGTAGAAGAACACGAGCATGATCACGATCCCGTACCAGAAGTCCAGCGGAATCCCCAGGAAATGGTGGAGCGCGGTCCAGTCCGTGAGCTTCGTGGAGATGCCGGGGATCGTCTGCTGATTGGGCAACCAGAAGGCGATGCCGTCAAAGACGCTGCCCATGGCGAGCGTGACGATGAACGGGTTGACGTCAAAGCGGACGATGATCCAGCCGTTGATTGCCCCGCAGAGCACGCCAACCGCCAGCGCAACGAGGATCGCAGGCACGATTGCCCAGCCGTGGTTCACGTTCAACCAGCCGACGAGGATCCCCGTCATCCCTGAGAGCTCGGCGACTGACAGATCCAGGTCGCCGTTGGTGAGGGGGATCAGCAGGGCCATCACCAGCACCAGCTGCGTCGAGTTCAGCCCAAAGATGCTGGTGAAGTTCGACCACTGGAAGAAGGTGTCGGGCCGTGCGATGCCAAAGCCGGCGATCACCAGTGCAAACGCGATTGGCAGCAGCGACGCCTCGGCCACACGGCCGTTGAAGATGCGGGAGAGGCCGCCAGAGCGGGGCTTCCCACCGGGACCAGGCGCCGCAGCCTGATCGGGCGGCGTGTTGACGTTGGTCGTCATGAAGCGGTTGTCACCTCTCTGGCAGTGCCACGCGCGGTGGCGGAGTAGACCTCACTGGTAATCCTGTCGCGGCTGTATGGCGGCGCGATCGAGCCCGCGATGGTTCCGTGTGCGCACAGCAGGATGCGGTGTGACACGGTGGCAAGTTCATCAAAGTCGGTGCTGACCCAGAGGATTCCGACGCCCTGGGCTGCGCGCGCCCGCATCAGCTCGTAGATCTCATGGCGGGTGGCAACGTCAACGCCCTGGGTGGGCTCATGCAGCAGCAGCAGACGTGGCGCCTGCTCGAGCCAGCGCGCGAGCACGACCTTCTGCTGGTTGCCGCCGGACAGGGACGCCATGTTCAGCGAGGCGTCACGTGGGCGAACGTCATAGTCGTCAGCACGCACGTTGGCGGTGCCCAGCAGCTTGTCCAACCTCAGAAAGCCGCTCTGCATGAAGCTCTTGAGTGAGAGCGACAGCATGTTCAGGGAGACAGGCAACTCCGCCACGGCCCCCTGCTGCTTGCGATCGGCGGGCACAAGCGCCATCCCCAGGGAGATCGCCTTGCTGGGTGAGAGCTCTCGCACCTGGCCGCTCCAGTTGGGCAGGTGCAGCTCCCCACTCATGTTTGGCACGTCCCCGAACAGCACGTAGGGAAGCTCCTCACTACCGGCACCGAGCAGTCCCGCGATCCCAAGGATCTCACCCGCGTGCAGGTCGAAGCTGATTCCACGCAGGCGGCCACCGCTGACCTCCTTCACCGACAGGACCACCTCGCCGGTTGCTTCCGCCGCCTGCTCAGAGCCGTAGGTGGTGGCCTGCTCGATCACTGAACGGTCCAGCCGGTGACCGGAGACGAGCTCAATCAGGTCCGCGTCGCTGGCGCTCTGCACAAGGACGTCACCGACCTTCTCGCCATCGCGTAACACAGCTGCGCGGTGCGCGATCTCACGAACCGCGGTCATGTCGTGAGAGACGAACAGCACGCCGAGCCCATCACCAACCACCCTCCGGACGAGGTCAAAGAGGAATACCTTCTCACTCTCCGGCAGGAACACGGTCGGCTCATCTAGCACCAGCACGCCACCGCTCTGACCATGTTGCTCGCGGTACTCACGCAGCTCCTCAGCGGCGCGCACGATCGCCAGGAGCGCCTGCGAGGTCGGCCGCAGCTGGCCCACCTGAGCGTTCGGATCCAGCGCGACCCCGTACCGCTCAAAAATCTCACGGGCGCGCCGCCGCTCGTCGCTCCACCTGATCCGCGCAAACGAGCCCAGTCCGTCAGCCACCCGATGGCCCACGAACAGGTTCTCCACAACCAGCAGATCCGGGGCCAGCCCCAGGTCCTGGTAGACGAAGCCGAGACCCACGGTGCGCGCCTCCCCGAGCGGTACGGGCAGCGGCACATCCAAACCGTTCATCTGTAGAGATCCACCCGGCTCGGGAACGTGGTAGCCGGAGAGGATCTTCACGAGCGTCGATTTGCCCGAGCCATTCTCCCCCAGAAGTGCGACCACCTCACCCTGGTTGATCGTGAGATCGACACCCTTGAGGGCACGGAAGGCCCCGAAGCTCTTGGCGAGGTTGCTAGCCAAGAGCGCCGGGGTTCCCGAATTCCCTGAAAAGGCGGGCGCCGTCTGCTCTGTACCACTCATATCGCTAGTTGTACCGACCGAGACGACGCCCTTAGTTCAGGCTCCTACTTGATGACTCCCCACAGGCGCAGGTAGTTGTTGACGAACGCGCCGTTGGCAAAGGCCTTGTCGCTGTACTGCGTGCCCTTGCCGCCGACCGAGAAGCTCGCCGCGTTGCTCTTCACGAAGAACATGTTCGGAGCGATCTCCTTGTTCACGGGAGCCGGCTTCTGGTGCGCGAGCAGGCGGATCACCTGATCGAGCTGGTTGTAGGCATCCCACTTCTCGTTCGGACCGGAGTCGCCCATGAAGGTGCCGCCGTTCTGAACAGCCTTGATCTCAGCCAGACCGCCGCCCCAGGCGTACATCGCCAGGCCGGGATGGCTGGAGGCAGCCGACTGAACCGTGCTCTCAATACCGTCCGTCATGCCGTCGAAGGTCACGATCACGGTGTTGATGCTCGGGTTGGCCTGCAGGTCGCTGCTGATCGCAGCGGTCTCCTTGGGGCCGCTCCAATCCGGCGTGGCAAAGTCCTCCGACTTGACCACGGAGCAGCCACTGCACCACTTCTTCATGGCGCCGTTCAGCGCGTTGATCGCGCCCTGATACTGAGCGACCTGAGAGCTGTCCAGGAACAGCACGTGGGCGGCCTTGCCCTTGAGGTTGATCAGCGCCTGGGCAAGATCGGTCTTCATGCCGCCCGCGGTGTCAACGCCCGACTCGGCCGAGAGGCCCGAGAACGGGAACGACTTGGAGCCGCCGGTCTGGTTGTAGTTACCGTCCACCACAGGGATGTGGTGAGCCTTCAGCGCAGCAAGCTGCGGGGTGAGGACAGCGGCCGTGGGACCGCACAGCATGACCACGGCGTTGGCCTTGTCGGTGATCGCCTGCTGGAGGTTGGCCTGCCAACCCGTCGGACCGGTGCTTGAGTTGAGCGCGATCACCTTGGCACCGAGCTTCGTGGCCTCAGCGTCCAGGTAGCCCTGCTGACCCTTCAGGTTGCAGGCGTCAATCTCAGAGCTGATCGGGAAGGTGACGATCTTCTTGCCCTTGAGCGCCTTCTTGGCGTTGACAGCGGGACCGGGCGCAATCCAGGCGGGAGCGTGCTCCTGCGCGGCCACGTACTTCTTGAGCACGTTCAGCGTCTTGCTGCTGACAGCCATGCCGGCCGCATGACCTGCCCTGTGAGCTGCAGCGCTGCTGACGCCCACGCCGCCGGCCACCGCCGCAGCGGCGACGAAGGGAATTGCGGCAACTCGCCCACGGGCGACCAGCCGCCGGTACTTCAGACTCATAGAGGTACCTCTCTCCTCTGTTCTTTACACGGACGCGCAGCAACAGCGCTGAGCGGCCACCCATCCTCACACATTCAAGCCGTGATGGATTGAGCCTCTGTTAAGGCTCGCATTCACCCCGCCTTGCATGCAGAGGTTACCCTACGCACGCAAGGGGTGGAAGGGGTCGACAACAGGTGGCGCGCAAGACGTCTCACAGCCCCAGCGAACGCCCGACGATCTCCTTCATGATCTCGTTGGTGCCCGCATAGATGCGGGCCACGCGCGCGTCTACAAAGGCGCGGGCGACCGGGTACTCGAGCATGTACCCATACCCGCCGTGCAGCTGCAGGCAGCGATCGATCACGCGTCCCTGCATGTCAGTGCACCACCACTTGGCCATGGCGGCATCGACGGCGCTCAGCCTGCGCTCGTTGTGGGCGAGGACGCAGGAATCCAGGTAATGCGTCGCGATCTCAAGCTCGCTGGCCGACTCCGCCAGCACAAAGCGGGTGTTCTGGAAGCTGCCGATCGGCTTGCCAAAGGCGTTACGCGTCTTGACGTAGGCGAGCGTGTGCTCGAGCACGGCCCGCGTCATGGCGACCGCGGTGATGGCCACCGAAAGCCGCTCCTGCGGGAGGTTGGAGGTCAGATAGCGGAAGCCGAGGCCCTCCTCCCCCAGCAGGTTCTCCTCCGGCACGAACACATCCTGAAAGAACAGCTCCGCCGTGTCCGCACTGTGCAGACCGATCTTCTCCAGGTTACGACCGCGCTCGAAGCCCTCCATGCCGCGCTCGATCATCAGCAGGCTGAGGCCGCCGTGGCGATCATCAGGATCGGTCCGCACGACGGTGATCACCAGGTCGGAGTTGATGCCGTTGGTGATGAAGGTCTTAGCCCCGTTGACGATCCAGCCGCCCTCCGTGCGCACCGCGCGCGTCTGGATGCCGGCCAGGTCCGAACCGGCACCGGGCTCGGTCATCGCAACCGCGGTGAGGAGCTCGCCGTTGACCACTCCGGGGAGCCAGCGCTGCCGCTGCTCCTCAGTGCAGTACGTGACCAGGTAGGGCAGACAGATGTCGTTGTGCAGCGTGATGCCGCCAACTGCGCCGGTGAGGTCCATACCGAAGCCGACCTCGTGCAGGATCGCGTTGAAACGAAAGTCGTGGACACCGGCGCCGCCGTACTCCTCGTCAACCTCCGGGGACAGGAAGCCACCTCGACCCGCCTGCGTGTAAAAGTCCCGCGGCACGATCCCATCGCGCTCCCACTGCTCGTAACTGTCCACCGCGTGCCTGGTCAGGAACGCGCGAAACGAATCGCCGAAATCCCTGTGCTCACTGCTGTAGAGCGTGCGTTCCATTACCTGGCATCTCCTCTTGGGTCGGGAGACGAGTATCGCGCGCTGGTGCAGGGGTCGGGGGGCGAGGTGTGGACCCGACGGTCGCCAAGCGGGGCGACCGTCGTGGTGAACAACCTGTGCTCAGTGGTGGGGATCGGATCCAGTCCCTGTAGCGTCTGTAGACATGCGCGTACCAATCACTCTCTCTCTGCACATTCCGAACTTCAACTACCCGGGCGTCGGCCCCGATGAGGTCTTTGAGCGGATCGCCGCGATCGCCGCCACCGCTGAGCAGTCAGGCTTCAGCTCCGTATCGGTGATGGACCACCTGCACCAGATCGGTCCCGTGGGCCCACCAGAGAACTGGATGTTCGAGGGCTCAACGATGCTGGCAGCGATCGCCGCCCGCACAAGCAAACTGACGATGGGACTGATGGTCGGCAGCGTGACCTATCGCAACCCCGCAATAGCCGCCAAGACGACGACCACACTCGATGTGATCTCACGCGGGCGCGCCTGGCACGGGATCGGCGCGGGCTGGTTCGAGGAGGAACACGTCGCCTACGGGTACGAGTACCCGACGCTGAAGACCCGCTTTGAGATGCTCGAGGAGGAACTGCAGCTGGTGCGGGCGATGTTCACCCAGGATCAGGCGCGCTTCAGCGGCACACACTTCCGGGTACAGGACGCCTACAACAACCCCAAGCCGGTGCGCGGGGACATCCCGATCCTGATCGGCGGCAGCGGCGAGCGCAAGACGCTGCGGCTTGTGGCCCAGTACGGCGATGGCTGCAACCTGTTCGGGGATCCGCAGCGGGTATCGCACCTGCTGGAGGTGCTGCGTGGGCACTGCGAGGACGTTGGCCGTGACTACGCGGAGATCACCAAGACCGCGCTCGGTCGGGTGCTGATCGCCCCCACGCACGAGGCTGCCGAGGCCAAGAAGCATGCGCTGCTGGCGCAGGGAGTCCCGGAGGAGAACCTGGCCGCAACCATCATCGGAGATCCCGACACGGTGGGTGAGCGCGTGCAGGCCTTCAAGGAAGCTGGGCTGGAGGGCTACTGCTTCTCAATGGCCGACAGCTACGACCTGGAGACGGTCAAGCTGGCCGGAGATACGCTTGCGAAGATCTTCCCGCGCGCGGCGGTCGCCGCATGAGGAGCGAGGCAGAGCGGATTGCCGCAATTGCGGAACTGGCCGTGGGGATCGGGGCCAACGTCCAGCCAGGGCAGATCGTGGCGCTCAGTGTCGAGCCCGGACAGGAGGCGATCAGTCGCGCTGTGGCGGAGGCGGCGTACGCGCGCGGCGCGAAGTTCGTGGACGTCGCCTACTTTGATCCGCACGTCAAGCGCTCACGGCTGCTGCACGCCCCGCGCGAGACGCTCGGGTTCGTGCCGCCCTGGATCGGCGAGCGGATGCTGGCCGTGGGAGAGGCGGGTGCGGCTCGGATCTCCTTCCAGGGCGTAGTCGATCCGGACGTGTTTGAGGGTGTCGATCCGGAGTTGCTCGGCCTGGACCTGCTGCCGCGCACGCGCGAGTCGATCATCGTGACCGGCAAGCAGCAGACCAACTGGTGCATCGTCCCATTCCCCACCGTTGGATGGGCGCGTCTGGTGCATCCGAATCTGGAGCCAGAAGCCGCGTATGAGCTGCTGTGGCAGGAGATTGAGCGGATCATGCGGCTGGATGAGCCAGATCCGGTGGCCGCCTGGGAGGCGCGGCTGGCGCAGCTTGCGTCGATCTCCACGCGGCTCAACGAACTGTCGCTTGATCATCTGCGGTACGTCGGACCGGGCACTGACCTGACGGTCGGGTTGCTTCCGGGCTCGCGGTGGATCAGCGGTCGCATGTCAAGTATCCACGGGATCTCCTTCACGGCGAACCTGCCGACGGAGGAGACGTTCACAGCGCCAGATCCGATGCGGGTGGACGGTGTGGTGACCGCGACGAAGCCTCTGCTGGTGCCGGGCGCAGCGCCGATCGAGGGGCTGCGGGTGCGTTTTGAGGGCGGGCGGGCCGTGCAGATCGACGCCGACAGTGGAGCGGAGATCCTGCGGACGATGTGCGCGACGGATGAGGGTGCCGCGCGTCTCGGTGAGATCGCATTGGTCGATCGCGAGAGCCGCATCGGGCAGCTCGGGTCGGTCTTCTACTCGATCCTGCTGGATGAGAATGCATCCTCACACCTGGCGTTTGGCAGCGCCTACCCGTTCTCAGTGGAGGACGGTCCTGACCGTGAGCGGGCGAACTCCAGCGCGATCCACGTGGACTTCATGGTCGGCTCGGATGAGGTGGCGGTCACGGGTGTGCTCGGCGATGGTTCTGAGGTGCCGCTGTTGCGGGACGGGGCGTGGGTGGTCTGAGGGGGCGGTGAGGGGCGGCGGGGTCGGGCGGGGCCGCTGGGGTCGGGCGGGCGCGGGCGGGGCGGTTTTCGCGGTCGGGCGC
>JAKAED010000202.1 GCA_021820105.1 Actinomycetes bacterium
TCGGCAGCCCCGCCTCGATGCGCGGGTAACAGAGCGTGCACTTCTCAGCCTTACCGGTGGACCAGTTGAAGTAGACCTTCTTGTAGGGGCAGTTGGAGACGCACATGCGCCATCCGCGACAGGCCTCCTGATCGACGAGCACGATGCCGTCCTCCTCGCGCTTGTACATCGCACCGGACGGGCAGGAGGCGACGCAGGCGGGATTCAGGCAGTGCTCACAGATGCGCGGCAGGTACATCATGAAGACCTGCTCGTACTCAGCCCTGACGGCCTCCTGCAGCGAGGTTTCCGGGCTGTGGACGCCCCCAGGGCCCGCGAGGTTGGGGTCAGCCGGGCCGCTGCTCGGCCCGCCGGCCAGATCGTCCTCCCAGTTCGGGCCCCATTTGATCTCCATCGGTCGCCCGTCCACGCGCGAGACCGGGCGCGCGGCCGGCTGGTGCTTGGAGCTCTTTGCCTGGGTCAGCTGCTGATAGTCGTAGGTCCACGGCTCGTAGTAGTCATCGAGCTCGGGCAGGTCCGGGTTGTGGAAGATGTTGGCCAGGCGCTTGAGGCGCCCGCCTGACTTCAGCTGCAGCCGCCCGCGACGATCAAGTGTCCAGCCGCCGTGGCGCTCCTCCTGGTCCTCCCAGCGCTGCGGGTAGCCGACGCCGGGCTTGGTCTCGACGTTGTTGAACCACATGTACTCGGCACCCTCGCGGTTGGTCCAGACGTTCTTGCAGGTGACCGAGCAGGTGTGGCAGCCGATGCACTTGTCGAGGTTCATCACCATCGCCACCTGGGCTTTGACACGCATCAGTACTCCACCTCCGTGCGGCGCCGACGGATGACCGTGACCTCGTCACGCTGGCATCCGGTCGGCCCGTAGTAGTTGAATCCGTAGGACAGCTCCGCATAGCCGCCGATCATGTGCGTCGGCTTCATCTGGATCTGGGTGACGGAGTTGTGCGTGCCCCCGCGCGTGCCCGATACCTCAGACAGCGGCACGTTCAGGTGGCGGTCCTGACCGTGGTACATGAAGGCGCAGCCGTCGGGGATGCGGTGGCTGACCACGGCGCGCGCCGCGACGACGCCGTTGCGGTTGTACATCTCGATCCAGTCGTTGTCAGCGATCTGCGCCTTGGCCGCGTCGGTCGGGCTGATCCAGACGACCGGGCCGCCGCGGAACAGCGTGAGCATGTGCAGGTTGTCCTGATAGGTGGTGTGGATCGACCACTTCGAGTGCGGCGTGAGGTAGCGCAACGCGATCGCCAACTCACCGCTCCGCGCGGGGTCGTCGGCCCCCAACCGGTGCGCCATGTCGAGCGGCGGTTTGTAGACGGCGAGCGTCTCACCGAAGTCACGCATCCAGGCGTGGTCTGAGTAGAACTGCTGGCGCCCGGTCAACGTCCGCCATGGAACAAGGCGGTCCACGTTGACGCAGAACGGGCTGTAGCGGCGGTCACGGGACTCGATCCCCGACCACTCCGGCGAGGTGATCGTCTTGCGCGGCTGGATCGAGACATCCCGGAAGCTGTGCCGGTCCTCCAGCCTGTCCTCGGCGAGGTCAGCCAAGCGTGTGCCGGTCCGGCGCTCCAGCGTCTCAAAGCCCTGCACCGCCAGACGCCCGTTGGTGGCACCTGAGAGTGCCATGATCGCCTCGCACGCCTGGGCCGCGTTCTCAAGTGAGGGGCGGCCGTCACCCGCGCCGCCGCGCACCGTGCCGTTGGCGTGACGCAGATGCTCGACCTCGGGGCCGACCTCAAAGCCAACCCCCTTCCAGGCCGTGCCGGAGTCGACCAGCGGACCCAGCGAGCTGAAGCAATCTGCCACCGCGCCGTAATCACGCCGCACCGCGATCAACTTCGGCATGGTGCGACCGGGAACGGGCTCGCACTCACCCGCACGCCAGTCATGCACCTCGCCGAGCGGCTGCCCGAGCTCCTCAGGCGAGTCGTGCAGCAGCGGCGCCGGCACCACATCGGTGCGCACCCCCAGGCGCGTCGCCGCGATCCTGCTGAAGGCCTGCGCGATCGTGCGGAAGATCTCCCAGTCCGTGCGGGTCTCCCAGGGCGGGGTGATCGCGGCGTTGAAGGCGTGCACGAACGGGTGCAGGTCGGTGGTCGAGATGTCCTCCTTCTCGTACCAGGTGGCGGCCGGCAGTACGACGTCCGAGTACAGGCAGGTGCCGTTCATGCGGAAATCCAGCGTGGTGAGCAGGTCGAGCTTGCCCTCCGGCGCCTGCTCGTGCCAGTTGAGCTCGTGCGGACGCTCGTCCTCAGGTGTCTCGGTGTTGCGCACGGCGGCGGTGTCGACGCCCAGCAGGTGCTTGAGGAAGTACTCATGCCCCTTGGCGCTCGAGCCGAGCAGGTTTGAGCGCCAGACCGTCATCACACGCGGGAAGTTCTCCGGAGCATCCGGATCCTCACAGGCGAAGTGCAGCCGTTCCGCGCGCAACTCACGGAGGATGTACTGCTCGACGCCGATGCCCTCCCGCGCGGCCGCATCGGCCAGCTCCAGCGGGTTGCGGTCAAACGTCGGATAGGACGGCAGCCAGCCGAGCCGAGCCGCCAGCGCGTTGGCATCGGCCGCGTGGCGGCGCGCACTCGAATCCGCGGCGGCAAGCGGCGAAACGAGCTGCTCGGGGGCAAGGCGGTCATAGCGCCACTGGTCGGTCGCCAGGTAGAAGAAGGGGGTAGCCGGCTGGTGGCGCGGTGGCTTTGACCAGTCACCGGCGAAGGAGACGACCCCGAGGCCGGTGATCGGTCTTGCCTTCTCCTGGCCGACATAGTGCGCCCAGCCGCCGCCGTTACGACCCTGACATCCGCACAGCAGCACGAGGTTGAGCATCGCCCGGTAGATCAGGTCCGAGTGGAACCAGTGGTTGGTGCCGGCGCCCATCACGATCATCGAGCGGCCGTCGGTGAGCTCGGCGTTGCGGGCGAACTCGCGGGCGACGCGGATCGCGTCCGCAGCCGGGACGCCGGTGACCGGCTCCTGCCAGGCCGGCGTGTAGGGCGCATCGTCCTCATAGTCCGCGGGCCAATCCCCCGGCAGCCCGGGGCGGCTGACACCGTACTGCGCGAGCATCAGGTCAAAGACGGTTGTGACGGTGTGGCCGCCGATGCGGCGCGTTGGGATCCCACGCCTCAGAACGTCGGCGCCGCCGGGCAGATCAAACCGCGGCAGGGTCACGGAGGCCGTCTCAGCGCCCGGCTCGAGCAGTGTCAGCCGCGGCTCCACGTCACCCAGGTCGAGGTTCCAGTTGCCCTCTCCGGCCTCACCCCAGCGATCCCCGATCGAGCCGTTGGGCACGACTGGGTCGCCGCTGCGAGCGTCGATCAGGACCGTCTTCCAGTCCGCGTTCTCTGGGCTGCCGGTCAGCGGACCGGCAGCACCAGCTGTTTGCTCCTGCAGGTCGGAGGCGCGCAACAGGCGCCCTGGCATAAGGGTCCCATCGGTCCCGGGATCGAGCGTCACCAGAAACGGCAGGTCGGTGAATTGGCGGGCGTAGCGCTCGAAGTGCGGCACCTGGCGCTCGACGTAGAACTCGCGCAGCATCACGTGGCCCATCGCCAGCGCCAGCGCCGCGTCGGTGCCCGGCTGCGCCGGCAGCCACGTGTCGGCGAACTTGGTGTGATCGCTGTAGTCGGGTGAGACAACCACCGTCTTCTGCCCGCGGTAGCGGGCTTCGGTCATGAAGTGCGCGTCAGGGGTGCGGGTCATCGGGATGTTCGACCCCCACATCATCAGGTAGCCCGCGTCCCACCAATCGGCCGACTCGGGGACGTCGGTCTGGTCGCCCCAGATCTGAGGCGAGGCGGGCGGCAGGTCGGCGTACCAGTCGTAGAAGCTCAGGCAGACCCCCCCGATCAGCGACAGGAAGCGGGCACCGCCGGCGTAGGAGGCCATGGACATCGCCGGGATCGGTGAGAAGCCGACACAGCGGTCGGGGCCGTGGCGCTCGATCGTGTGCACGTGGGCGGCGGCGACCAGTTCGGATGCCTCCTCCCAGGAGGCGCGGACGAAGCCGCCCTTGCCGCGGGCGGACTTGTAGCGAGCCTGCTTGTCGGGGTCAGAGACGATCGACGCCCACGCGTCGACCGGGTCGGCGTGCTCGGCGCGAGCGGCGCGCCAGAGTCCGAGCAACTCGCCGCGCATGTATGGGTACTTGATGCGCAGCGGGCTGTAGACGTACCAGGAGAAGCTCGCCCCGCGGGGACAGCCGCGCGGCTCGTAGTCGGGCATCTCGGGCCCGTTTGAGGGATAGTCCGTCTGCTGGGTCTCCCAGGTGATGATCCCGTCCTTGACATGCACCTTCCAGGAGCAGGAACCGGTGCAGTTCACCCCGTGGGTCGAGCGCACGACCTTGTCGTGCTGCCAGCGTTGGCGGTAGAAGCGCTCCCAGCCGCGTGCGTCGGAGCGGACCTCCTGCCAGCGTGTGGCGGCGAGCTGGCCGGCGAGGAAGCGGGGACGCTCGAGCGCCGCGTGAGTCTTGTGGTCCTTGGACATGGCTTTGATCTCCGTGGGTCTGTTCGCGTCCGGCTCAGCCGACGGTGCTCGGCAGCGGTTGCAGCTCGGGCGCGGGTGCCTCGTCTCTGACGAGGAATGCGAGCCACACAAGGCAGGCGGCGGCAACCGCACCAAGCGCCACGAAGCCCAGCGCGTAGCTGCCGGTGATTCCCTTGACGAGCGCCATCAGCAGCGGCGGGAAGAACCCGCCGAGGCCGCCCGCGGCGCCGACCAGGCCTGTCATCGCGCCGACGTTGTCGTGGTACCACTGCGCGACGAGCTTGAAGACGGCACCGGTGCCCAGGCCGAGCGCCACCGCGCATGCCAGGCAAGCGAGGGTCAGCGGCAGCATTTGCTCGTAGCCGACGGCGAGTGTCACGGCGAACGCGACGGTCGCGCCGAAGCTGATGCCGAGCACCCGCTCGGCATCGATCCGGTCGGCGAGCCAGCCACCGATGGGGCGTGCGACCACGGCCAGGAACGCAAAGCCAGCGGCCCGATAGCCGGCGTCGGTCTTGGAGAGGTGGTGGACGGCGGTGAGCAGCTTGGGCAGGTACAGGAAGAGCGCGACGAAACCCCCGAAGGAGAGGAAGTAGAAGAGCGAGAGCGCCCAGGCCCGCGCGCTGGTCCTGAAGACGCGGGCGGCCGCCGCTACGGCCGCCCGGCTGTCTCCCGCCGGCGCTGCCGGGGCATCGCGCGCCATCAGCCAGAAGATCACAGCCGTGACGGCCATCAGGGCGGAGGCGACCCAGAACGGCGCCGCCAAGCCCCAGTGGTTTGCGATCCGGGGTGCCACCACCGCCGCCAGGACGGTCCCA
>JAKAED010000203.1 GCA_021820105.1 Actinomycetes bacterium
TCCCCCGTTCCTACCGCACCTCGCTCGTAACCATCGCGCTCGAGGCGAGCAGCGTCTGCGCAACCATCGCCTTCTCAGCTTCGCTCACCATGTCCCGCAGGCACCGACCGCCAAGGACGTCCCGCTCGAGCTCGTGGTCGCCAAAGTCGCCGATTGCCTCCGCGAGCTCCGTCGCGAACTCGTCCTTGAGCCATCGAGAACTCCGGACCGCACGGCGGATGACTTCACTCGCGTTCGGGTGCGCTGCCAGAATGTGCACCCTCTCGTTCAGCTTCATGATCTCCCTCAGGCCCTCCAGGGTTCCGGGCAGGTTGCGACGCCGCAGCTCTGCCAGCGAAAAGCGGAGGAGGAAGTCATACTTCACTCGTCCCGCACTCAGCGCCTCATACCGTTGCGGGTCGGGTAGGCTCCACGAATCAACGTTCCACGCCTCCGCTTCCCGAACAAGTGCGAGCAAGGCTCCAACGGGCTGAGGGCCGGCAGTTGCCAACGCCACCCGCCGCGCCGCGATGACGCGCGAATTGTCACTCGTCTTGTCGCTCTGGAGAAACGCGTCAACAGCAGGGTACAGATCTGAGATCCTCTCGTTGTAAACTCGGAACGCAGCGTCCTCCCTGTTCTCGTAGACTCCTTCCCATACAAGAGGGCTAACTCTGGCAAGGGCGCGCCGGTAGAGTTCCCGAGTCATGTCGGGCGAGAGCACCTCGCGCGCACTTTCCTCATCGAGGGCCTCGCGGTCGCGCGCGCCGAAGATCGGAGCGTTTGGGTTGCCCATTGCCCGTGCCCGGTCAAACAGCCTCAACACTTCGCCGCAGGGCACAATACGCTTCTCACAAACCAGGAGCGCTTGCTTGATCCACGTGTGAGCCATCCATGGGTGGTCGACAAGCAAAGACGGGTCGTCGAGGATATCCACCACGATGGCCGGACGCGGCCCGCCGACTCGTCGCATTTCGAGCTCGAAACGGGCTTCGGCGATGATCGGCTGGTTAGCCACGAGCGAATCGGCCACGCGCGGAAACGTTCTTCGCCAGTCCGGCTGCGCAGCACAGATTCCAACCGTGCTCGCGACAACCACGACGGCTCCAACAACCATCGGGATCCTCATTGCACCACCTCCACGGGAATGCTCGCTTCCTGCAGGATATCGCCCATCCTGTCCCCGCTGGGGACGAGCTGTCGTATCCGAACACCGATCGTGTAGTGACCAGCCGTCGCCCCAGCCGCGCACGTCAAGCCAACACTCGCCACGCCCCTCGCATCCGTCATTGCAACGCACAGGCTCGACAACGGAGAACACGTACCTTGATCCGATAGGGGGACTGCACTTAGATCGGGAGCGTTGGCGAAATCAAACTCGACAACGAGGTTTGGTGCGGCAGCCTCCCAGCGTGCCGAGTGCGTTGTGGGATTGATCCTCGTATTGTTGAGACACTCGTCTTGAAAACCGACCCACTGGGAGGCCGTGACAACTAGCGCATCATCGAGTGTCTGCCCGGCCCTAATCTGGAGCGGGTCGATACTGCCCACACCAAATCCAGTGATCCCACTCGAGAGTGTGGTCGCGGCGCCGCCCGCGGCCCAGGCGGTGAAGTAGTCGGCGTCACGCTCAACCTGTGCGGCAGACAGGCAGCAGTCGGTCTGGGGGTCGCCACATGGGGGCTCAGGGACCGATCGGCCGTTGAAGTGCACCTCGAAGTTGCCGCTCTGCCACTGCGATAGACCTGCGTACTCATCGTCCTTTAGGCGAATGCTGTGAGGGTCAATGGCTTCCGGGGCATCGGGTGTGCGATCGCTGTCGGTGTCGGTCCACGGCGTCTGCAACTGCCAACAGTGCCGCGCCTCGTGCAGAACGAGATGCGTCAACGCCCTCGGAGAGTCGGCAAGAAAGCCGTGGTAGTACATCCCCATCCAGGTATCCCAGCGGAACGCATCGAAGTCCAGCTTCGCTGCAAACAAGGTCACCCGCGCATTGTGACTCGATGTGACCATTCCGTAGTCGTCCGGGATGGCGCCGATTTCGAGGTCGAGGTCCTGACTAAGGACTTGCACGTCGTTTGCGACTGTTGCCGATGTCGGATCTCCGCTTGCCGCTGTGTTGGACAGCACATCCCACGCTGCGGCCTCGAGCCAGTCACGCATCGTGTTTTGGTTGAGGGTGGACCCACCTCGGGTGAACGTCTGCTGATCAACCCATTGCCCAACGTTGGCAGATCCATTGACGAGGACGGGCTGGAGCACATCGGGTCTTTGAGGGACCAGATGGCATGGGATCCCATTTAGGGCCAAACAGGCGGACAGGATGGCGTCCCAGGCTTTGGGCGTCGTCGCGAGGAAGATCGGCTGACCGTCGAAGTGGCGCGGACCGGCCAGGCTGAGCAGCTCGAATGGGTCTGTCTTTCCCTTGTATAGCGCGATTGAGGTGAGGTACCCGGGGTTGGCGCGATCAAAGCGGAGGTTGGATGCAACACCTCGCTCCCCTTGATAGCTGAACCGCCAATCCGGCGTCGTCGGGAGATCTGATTGACTGCTGAATTTCGTGTTTGGTTCTTCGTCTACTCTCAAGGGATAGAAATACGAATCCCTCACGACCCGCTTCTTAGCATCGACCGCAACCACCCTCGCCATCGTTCGTTCAAGGTAGAGCGTTTTGCCGGTCTGTGGGTCGGTTCTCCTGACGATTGTCGTTAGCGGCGAGTTGACCTCACTCTTGCCCTGTTCGTCCAACCACCGAAATTCGAGCTCGGGGGCCTTTCGCCCGTCCCGCTTCACGCGGCCGTCACCGTCAGCGACGACCGTGATCTCCGCATCGATCCTGAACTGGGGGCCTTCAGGCGCCCCCATCGTCCTCGCGCTCAGGGCGCCCTCGGGTTGTTGGCTAGCCGGAAGCAGAGTAATCGGCGCAAGGAACACCGCCCTGGTACCGATGCGGGAAAGAGTAACAGCAGTGGGTGGTGATATCTGGGTTCCATCGCGCTTCTGGGAGTCCACCGTCAGCGTCACGGTGTTGCTGGCCTCCTGTGGATCGATGAGGCGGATGTACGCTTGAGTTGGGGTTTCGACGGGGATGGGGTCTGTATGCTGGAAGTTCTCATCCAGGATCTCGCCGCCCATCACCGTGCAGATCGCATAGCCGCCACGGTACTCGCCGGTCGGCCCCCGCCCAACCAGCTGCGCCGTCTCCCGCACCCGGTACCCCTGGTCGAGCGACTCGACCCACACCACGTACGTCCCCGGGTTGATCGGCGCCTTGGTCAGCTCGATCCCCAGATAGCCCCGCGCCGAGCCTAGCTGGTTGAGCGTGACCTCGACGGTGCCGTTTGTGCTCGGGATCGCCAGGTCCGTGCACCCCTGCCCGGTCGCTGCCCCGTCCGTCTCGTGCTCCGCCCTCGGGCAGGTGTGCGCCACGAACGATCCTTCGCTCGCCACTCGCCCCGTGCCGTCCTCGAGCGTCAGCCGCAGCGACGCCGTCGCCTGCGTCTCCACCACGAGGTCCCACGGCGGGTTCCACTGCACCCAGCACCACGGCTCGGCACACCCTCCGCCTGCGTTCCACCCCCAGCCGGGCACCGACGACGGCTCCTGCCCCCACCCCGTGACCAGGCTGGTGACGTCCGAGCCCGAGAGCGCCAACAGCACCAGCCGCGGCGTGCTCCCGTCCGCGAGGGTGGTCAGGCTCGCCGTGGCCCCCGGTGCCACGCTCATCGGTAGCGGGCCGTCCACCACGCTCTGCCCGAGGTCCTCCAGCCGCTTCTCGTAGCTCTGCGCCTGGACGAGTAGGTGCGTCGAGCCGCTGTCGAACTGGTAGGTGATCGCCTTGCTGACGGTGCCGCCACTCCAATCGCCCGCCGGGTCGTCGGGGTAGGTCGCCGACAGCGTCGAGGTGAGCTGGCCCGACGGCGCCGGACGCATCGGCCACGTCGTCGTCAGGGCGTAGCCGGCCGGGTCGCCGCTCGTCGTGCCCGAGGTCTGGTCGGCAAACCCCACGGTGACCCCGGCGCCCGGCGCGCTCGCCGAGGTCGCGGTCGGCCCGAAGACGACGTTGCCGTAGCGGTCGCCGAGGAAGTAGGCGTTGAGCAGCACGACCGGGAGCGAGGACGGCGGCTGCGCGGTGACGTCGAGCTGGTAGCCGGTCCAGTACTCGAACACGTCCGGGCACGCCTGGCCCTGCCGGTCGGTGCAGAGGAAGTGATCCGGCTGGCCGGGCTGGGGGTGAACGTTGTAGCTCATCAGGAGCGGATCGGCCCAGGTGCCGTCGATCTGGACCTTCGCCTGTGCCGAGAGGTTGAGGAGCTCGGCGGTGCCCCATACCGGAATGACCTGGCCCGGGGTCACCGGATCGGGTGCGACGCCGACATACGAAGACAAGGTCCCCATCCCGATCTCAAACTCCTCGTTGGGAGCGATCAAGTTGCCCTGGTCGTCGCGGTCGTGCCAGATGAACGCCGCCGTGTTGCACGCGATGCGGTTGCCGTCCGGGTCGAGGATGACCTGGCCGTGTTGGGGGCCACCGAGCGCGAGTTGCACGAGGACAGGATACGTCGGCGCCTGTCCGAGGGCGTCGGTGATCTCGAGCTTGAGACGGGCGTTCTTCTCGATGCGGTGACCGTGAATACCGTCGATGCCGACCTCGCCGGCCGCAGGGCCACCGGTCGCCGGCGGGGTGAGGTCAGTGAGCGTCGCAGCGAACGGCGGGTGGAGCACGGTGCCGGCGGGGACGTTGAGCTGGGTAAAGGTTGCCGAGCCGCACGAGGTGATCGACTGCGCCGCGGCGCTCATGCCCTTCGGCGTGAGGTCCGGGAGGGGGACGGCGGTCGAGGCGTCGAGCGGGTCGACGGCACGGTCCGCCGCCGCCTCGAGCGCCTGTTGCGTGGGCGGCCGCGGTGTCGTCGTCCCCATCGCCGTGGCGTGCGCCCGGTGTGGGACCTCGCGGGCACTCCGGCGCTCCGCCCGTCCGACGGCGGGCAGGCGCTCAAACGCCCCGGTCGAGAGGCTGACCCAGTCCCCCTCGAGGAGCCCGGTGACCGCAAACGCTTGCCGGGCAACGGATTGGTAGTGGGGAACTCGCGCCGGAACCTGCGCCGAGACCGCGACGCCGGTCATGTGCATCACCGACGAGGTGAAGGTGTCGACGAACGCCGGCGCAAACGTCATAGCGGTCTGCCGTAGTAGCGAAAGCCTCGCCGAGACGGTGAAAAGGATCAAAGAGCTTGGCGGCAAGGTACGATATGAGGTACCCGCCGTCGGGCGTGCCGTTGCCCGACCATATCAG
>JAKAED010000048.1 GCA_021820105.1 Actinomycetes bacterium
ACGTCTATTTGCTTTCCGCCTGAGTCGGCGATACCACGAGCGTCACACGGGTAGGACCGTTGAAGAAGCAGGTGACAGAGGAGCGGCCGGGGATGTCCGAACAACGGATTGAGCAGGTTGCAGTGTTGGGGGCGGGCGGCATGATGGGCTTCGCGATAGCCCGCAATCTCTCCAGATCGGGCTTTGGCGTGCAGGCATGGAATCGCTCGCGGGAGAAGGCCGAGCCGCTGCGCGAGCATGGGGCTGACATCCACGACGAGGCGCGTGAGGCGGTGCGCGACGCGCAACTTGTCCTGACGATGCTGGCCGACGCTGACGTGGTCATGGCGGTGATGTCCGGTGCGCTGGCGGAACCTCACACGCAGCGTGAGCTGATCTGGGTGCAGACCTCCACGATCGGCGAGGAGGGGACGCGGCGCTGCCAGGAGCTCGCAGACGCGCGCGGCGTCAAGTTCGTGGATGCGCCGGTCCTGGGCTCTCAGGAACCCGCTCTGGAGCGCAAGCTCGTGATCCTCGCCTCAGGCCCCGACGAGTTGCGCGATCGCCTCGAACCGCTGTTCGAGGCGATCGGCCGCCGCACCCTGTGGCTCGGTGCGGCCGGGGCCGGTTCGCGACTGAAACTCGCGATCAACGCCTGGATCGGAGTGGTGGTCGAGGGTGGTGCCGAGGTTCTGACGCTGGCGGAGGCGCTGGGCTGCAATCCCAGACTGGTCCTGGACGCGCTGAGCGGCGGCCCACTTGACCTCCCCTACCTGAGGATGAAGGCCCGCAAGATGCTTGAGGGCGACTTCCAGCCATCTTTCACGCTGAGGCTCGCGGCCAAGGACATGCGCTTGGCCTCGGAGGCGGCTGAACGGCGTCAACTGGATTTGCCGCTGCTGCGCAGCGTGCACACCCGCTTTGAGGAGGGAGCGCGCGAGCACGGCGATGAGGACATGAGCGCCACCTACCTGACGCTCAGACCATCAGGCCAGGGGTTCTGATGCGGGGTCCGCACGGTTAGGAGGTGCCGCGCCTGTCCCGCTCTGCCCGTTCGGCGTTGGCCCGTTCGCGGTGAGGTGGCAGGCTTGAGGGATCGGAGTGTTGATCGGTGTCCCCCAGCGGCTCTGTCTGTCCCGGATGGTCGACCAGCATGTGTGCCGAGCGACTCTCGTCGCCGCCCTCAGCACCGCCGGGGAGCTCTTGCTGACGATCGACCCGCAGCTCGCGCTCGCCATCGGCATCGTCGCGCCGCTCAATCGGTTCATCCCGCTGCTCGTCGCCGGGATGGATCAGAGGGTCGTCAGCCATTGCGGGTCTGGTTCCCGGCGACGCGTCGCCGCAAACGGCAGATGGTCGCCTGATGGATCTGCGCGTGGGCCGGCCCGCGAGCTTCTAGGTCCTGACTTTTGTAGTGCGCCCGCGTGGTCGATGAGATGATGTATGGACGCGGAGACTGTGGCAATGCCGACCCACACACAGCAGCGACTGCTGCGGCTCGCGCCCGCGCTGATCGGAGACGAGCGGCTCGCCGCACAGGTTGCCACCGGCAGCAACCGCGCCTTCTCGATCCTCTTCGAGCGCTACCACCAGCAGATCTACCGTTACTGCCGCGGGTTGACCGGCAACGATCAGGACGCTCAGGATGCCCTGCAGTCCGCTTTCACAAAGGCGCTCGTGGCCCTGCGCGAGAGCCGCCGGAACGCACCGCTGCGCCCCTGGCTCTACCGGATTGCGCACAACGAGTCGATCTCGATCATCCGGCGGCGCGAGGGTCGTACCGAGCTGCCGGACGACCTCGAGTCAATGAGCAGTGTGAGCGAATCGTTCGAGGAGAAGGAGCGCCTGGCCACGCTCCTGAAGGATCTTCGGGAGTTGCCCGAGCAGCAGCGGGCGATACTGCTGATGCGCGAACTGAGCGGCCTGTCGCACGAGGAGATCGCGCTGACGCTACAGGTCTCCGTTGGCGCGGCGAAGCAGTCGGTATTGGAAGCGCGCCGCTCACTTCAGGAGTTCGCTGAGGGGCGCGCCATGACATGTGAGGAGACAGAGCGGATCATCTCTGGAAACGATCGGCGGTCGCTGCGCGGCCGTCGCGTGCGCGCTCACATCAGAGGCTGCGCCTCGTGCGCGGCATTTGCACAGGCGATCTCCACCAGGCGGTCCGACATGCAGGCGCTCTGGCCCGCGCTTCCGGCCACGGGCGCCGCCGGCCTGCTCGCGCAGATCACCGGCGCGGGGGCGGGCCACGGTGGCAGCGGTGCCGGCCTCGCGGTCGGCTCCACGGTCAAGGGTCTGGGCGCGGCCATCTCGCTGAAGGCAGCGGCGACCGGCGCAGCGATCGTGGTGACCGCCACGGCAGGGGCCGTCACCGTGTTCAGCGCCGCTCACGCCGGCCATGCCAAGTCGCCTGCAGGCATCAGCAAGTCCACCTCGCCGGCCCCGCAGGGGGAGTCCGCGAAGCCTCCGTCGGCACCACTCAGCCGTACGCCGGCGGCGTCCGGGCAGATGGCCACCCATCAGCACCGAACTCTGGGGCCAAAGCGGCGGGTTCACCCGGTCCGGAAACACTCCTCTCATCGGTCTGGCCATCCACACAGCTCCGCCGCGCAACACAGCTCCGCCGCGCAACACAGCTCGTCGGCGTCGGCACCGGCGCCGACGCACTCGTCGGCAGCCGGCGGCGGCCCGGCCGTGGTCGCACCCACTCCAACGCCACCGTCGTCCAGCACCTCGACCGCGGTGTCGCCCGCTCCCGCCCAACGAGCTGTGCACGCTGGGCGAGCCGGCACCACCACAACCGGTGGGCGCCACGGAACCGCCGTGTCGGCTGACCACAGGGCGCAGACCCCGCGTGCTCATGGCAACTTGCACAGGACACCCCGGGCTCCTGCGACGCGGGGCGCCCACGGATCGCACGGCCAGAAGGGAGATCACCGGGCAGCCAAAGGCGCGCACCGGTCGGCGAACGTACACGGTGCACCGCATGGCAGTGCTCACCGCAGCTCATCGGCGACGGGTGCGCCGAGCACCGCCGCAACTCCCACCACCGCCGTGACCACGGCAACGACAAGGCAGACAGGCTCGGTTCCGGGTTCTCAGGGAGGGGCTGGAAACAGCGGAGCGCCGCCCGGGCAGGCCGGAGGCGGAGCAGGCAGGAGCCCCGGCGCCGGTCCGTGAGCCACCACGGGTGCTGACCGAGGCTCTGGCTGCAACCATGGACTTCCTCCCGACTCACATCGTCGGTACGGTTTGTGGATGGATGCATCCGGACCCGCCGCCGCGTTGACGGCCGATACCGCTGCGGTCTACTTGATTTGTGCTCCGCACTCGGAGCACAGGACGCGGACCGCCCGGCTGCTTGCCGCCCAGTTCGAGCGCGGTGTCCACCTGACCGGCGAGATGTTCCGCAGAAGCATCATCACCGGACGCATCGATCCGGAGGCGGGGACGGCTGCAGGCCAGGAGCAGGAGGAGGAGCGACTCCTCCGCCGCGTGCAAGCGG
This sequence comes from Actinomycetes bacterium, assembly GCA_021820105.1. Classification (GTDB taxonomy): domain Bacteria; phylum Actinomycetota; class Thermoleophilia; order Solirubrobacterales; family Solirubrobacteraceae; genus Palsa-465. Next base: position 3,485 of record JAKAED010000048.1, read on the forward strand.
CAGCGGCCGAGGCATATACCGAGGCGGGCTTCACGGTGGTGCTTGAGGACCTGGCGCCCGACCCCAGCTTGGCTGAGCTTCGCCGGCGCATTGCCGGTGCCCATCTGCATGTGGTCGCACTCACCGGGAAGGACCAAACTCCGCAGGAGATGGTGCAGGAGATCAGGAATGGCACCGCCGCTGAGCAGCCGAGCTTGCACGTGTCGGTGGCGGTCACCGACTACGACCCGCAATGGCCGGCCCTGTTCACCGAGCTGGCTGAGCCGATTCGCGCCGCCGTTGCAGACCTGGCGCCCGTGATCGAGCATGTGGGCAGCACCTCAGTCAGGGGCCTCAGCGCAAGACCGATCATCGATATCGATGTGGTCCTGGCCTCTGCGCAGGATGTCCCTCTGGCCGTGGAGAGGCTGCGCCCGCTCGGCTACCGGTTTGACGGCGTGGCGGGCATCCCGGGACGTGAGGCGTTCTCCTGTCCTGAAGGTAAGCCGGCGCACCACCTGTTCCTCCTGGTGGCAGGCTCACGCCCCCACCGTGACCACATCGACTTCCGTGAGCACCTCCGGGCGCAACCGCAGGCCGCGCAGCAATACGCGCACCTGAAGGCCGGTTGCACCGGCGCGTCCGAGGCAGCCTATGCGGAGGCAAAGGGAGACTTCATAGCCGCTGCTCTGCGGACGGCGCGGCATCCGATCGCGGCCAGCAGTCCCGGTGACCGAGCAACCCGGATGGCCAGCCTGCGAGCGGCGGTGCACGCCACCTCCGCTGAGTACCGCGATTCCTACCGGGACGAGCCGCGCCCGATGCGCGGCGGACCTCCGGTTCCGGCGCGCAAGCCGTGACACGCAGATAATCCGTAGGATTTGTCCACTTGTCCAAGGTGTCGTGGTCACCGACGCCTGGTTCTCCGCCGAGCACAAGGAGCGTCCCACGTGAAACTAGTGATCGGGATCGTGCGTCCTGAGCAGGCCAATGACGTGCTTGAGAGCCTCTACAGGGCCCAGGTTCGAGGTTTCTCGATGAGCCGCGTGCAGGGCCACGGTGGTGAGTTGGAGCACGTTGAGACCTACCGCGGCACGACCGTCCAGATGGGCCTGTCGGAGAAGGTCCGGTTTGAGATCGCAGTCTCCGACACGTTCGTGGAGCAGACAATCGACGCCCTCTGCGACGGAGCCAGGACGGGTGAGGTCGGGGACGGAAAGATCTTCGTGCTGCCGTTGGAGCGCGTGGTGCGGATCCGCACGGGCGAGACCGATCGCGCCGCCGTCACGCCCGTGGATCAGGGCTGACCGCTCAGATGCTGAGTCTGCCCGCCGGCGTGAACGCCGGAGACACCGCCTGGATGCTGATCGCCACAGCGCTCGTGCTGATGATGACCCCGGCGCTGGGGCTCTTCTACGGCGGACTGGTGCGCTCCAAGAACACCCTCAATACCTTCATGATGAGCCTGGCAGCGCTGGGCATAGTGACCGTGACGTGGGCGCTGATCGGTTACACGCTGGGGTTTGCTCCCGGCGGAAGCCTGATCGGCGGCCTGCGGTTCGCCCTGCTGCGCGGGGTGACATTCGCGCCGCGTGCTGGGACGGCCATTCCCCACCTGCTGTTCATGGCCTTTGAGGGCTCGTTTGCGATCATCACGGCGGCGCTCATCTCAGGCGCCGTGGTTGAGCGCATGCGGTTTGGGGCCTTCATGGTGTTCATCGCGCTCTGGTCAGTGCTCGTCTACCCGGTGCTGGCGCACTGGGTATGGGGTGGCGGCTGGTTGGCTCAGCATGGGGTACTTGACTTTGCCGGAGGTGTTCCGGTTGAGATGGGATCCGGGTTCTCCGCCCTGGCCGCGGCAATCGCGGTGGGCGCACGTCGGGACTACCACCGCCAGGCGCTGCTGCCTCACAATGCCCTGTACGTGCTGCTTGGGGCCGGTCTACTGTGGTTTGGCTGGTTCGGGTTCAATGGTGGCAGTGGCTATGCGGTCAACCAGCCCTCCGTACTCGCATTTGTCAACACGCTGCTCTGCCCCGCCTGCACGCTGGTTGTCTGGTTCGTGCTGGACGCGCTGCGTGACCGCCGCGTCACCGCGATCGGTGCGGCCACGGCGGTGGTCGTGGGATGCGTGGGCATAACGCCCGCAGCCGGTTACATCAGCCCGATGGCATCCATGCTGCTCGGCGCCGTGGCCGCTTTGCCCAGCTACGCGCTGATCATGTGGCGCCCGCGCACACGCCTTGACGAGTCGCTGGACGTGCTCGCGGCCCATGGCACAGCTGGCCTCACCGGCATGCTCTTCATCGGCTTCTTTGCTGAGCGGTCGTGGAATGGGATCGGCAACGGGCTCCTGTTCGGGCATCCGGCGCAGCTGCTCTGGCAGGGCATCGCAGTGCTTGCGGGTCCTGCCTACGCGTTCATCGGAACCTACATCCTGATGCGTCTGGTCGGAGCCGTGATGCCGCTACGAGCCAGCGACCGCGCCCAGGCGGTGGGCATGGACGTGGTGGAGCACGGCGAGGAGGCCTACACAACCGGTGAGGGCGCGATCCTGGTGGTGGCATCCGAGGGGGAGCGGCGTGACCGGTTCGCCACGCGCTGATCCCGCGATCAAGGTGCCCACAGCGGATCCTCGCTGAACTGCGCGCGGCCGACCCCCTGCGTGGCCCCGCCGCCGGCCCCGTGCGCGGCTGTGCCCCGCCCGCGGCCGCGTGCAGGGCGGCGCGGCTGTGCCCCGCCCGCGGCCGCGTGCGGGGCGGCTGGTCTCAGCGCTTGAAGGTGATGATCGCTGCGCTGTCGGCAGCAACGGTTACGTGGTACGCACGCCCCGTGGGGCGCACGGTCAGCTGCTGGAGCGCGCCGGTCAGCGCGCCGGTGCTGGCCGAGATCCGCTGACCTGCGAGCGTGACACCGCCCTCCGCCCGGAGGCCGCCCGTTCCGGCACGGAGCGACTCCACCGTCGCAGGACCACGGGCACCGGCGGCAGAAACGGCAAGCTCGCTGGCTTTGCCGGTGATGTTGGTGACCACCACGTGCTCCTGCCCCTGCGGTGTCAGCACCGCCCAGGAGAGCAGCCCGCGGTGCGCAGCGGTCACGCGCAACAGCTTTGAGCCCGGAGGTGTCAGCTGCGCGAACGTCAACAGTCCGTAGTACTCGGGCATCACCTGTACCCGCCAGCCCGCAGAGGTCTGCTGCGGCTGGATGAGGTTCTGGGCCGTGTCCGGTCGGGTCTGGAAGTTGACGCCGATAACGCCGGCCTCGGCGTACAGAGGGAGAATGTTCAGTGCCCACAGCGCGGGCCCAAAGCTGCCGCTGAAGCCGGGCAGGCCACCGCAGGTGACGGAGTTCATCTCATCCACACGCAGGCTCACGCGATGCTGCCCCGCCACGCTCACCCATGAGCCGATCTGCGAGGCCAGCTGCTGCAGGGAGCTTGGCTCAAACAGCTGCCCCTCCTGCAGGTTGACCCCGCCGTTACAGCGCTTTGACTTCAGCGGGTAGGTGTGGACGGTGAGCAGCGAGAGCCTCGGCGAGGCGGTCAGGAACTGACTGAGGTAAGGCAGCGCGCTTGTGCCTGAGAAGCCGGGACCAGCCAACGCGACTCCGGGCAACGCCGCGGCAAGCTGGTTCCACTGTGTGGCAATGTCGGGGTAGGAGTAGCCCTTGGGCCTTCCCAGCACCGCTTTGCCGGCCTTGTTGTGGTAGAAGGGAAAGTGCGAGTAGAGCTCCGGCTCGTTGCCGAGCTCATAGGTGACCGGCGCCGAGCCGGCCACGGCCAGCCGGAGCTCGCGCAGCTCAGCAACGTCGATCTTGGCGCTCCCGGCCTCCATGTTGAGCCCGACGATCAGGTGCGCGTGCAGATCCTGGACGAGGCGTTTGGTCACGGCCGCCCAGGTCGGCGTCATCGTCCAGCGCACCCACGGCGGCTGTTGCATGCCCGGGATCGGCCACCAGCCCCAGTCGGTGCTGTCGCCTCCGATTCGCAGCGTCAGCCCCCCGTAAGGGGCTAGGTTGCGCAGAAGTTGCTCAAAGGCTGGGTCAGGATGCGCCGGATCCGTGCCCACCTCCTTCTCGACATCCCAGAATTCCGTCGCGATCCCGACGAATCCGGGGGCGACAGAGGGACCAACCACGGTGCTGCCGACAGCGACCCTGGCGGGCTGTGCGGAGGCTGCACCGTCGGCCAGCGACACGACCGCTGCGACGAGCAGCGCCAGCACGGTCAGACGAACTCCGATGGAGCGTGTGCGGTTAGCGATCACCGGGCGGATCCTTCCAGTCGCAATCGTCGGGGCATCGACGCGGACAGGATACGGACTCTTCAGCGATGGCCGCTGCTCGGCGGCAATCTGGCATCCTGAACGAGGCTTCGGTACGTACACATCGATGTGAGCAGACACGTAGAGAATGTCGAGTCGGTCTGGGATTACCCGCGGCCTCCAGCCGTCGAACCCTGCGCTCAGGAGGTCCGCGTTGAGTTGCGGGGGGTCGAGCTGGCGCGATCACGGGCCGCGATGCGAGTGCTTGAGACGAGCCATCCGCCCACGATCTACATCCCCCCGGCGGACGTCCGCATGGACCTGCTGACGCAGAGCTCCGCGCGAGACAGCTTCTGTGAGTTCAAGGGGCGTGCCAGCTACCTCGACGCCCGGGTCGCAGGCGCCCGGCTACCGGCGGTGGCCTGGTTCTATCCGGACCCCGCTCCGCGCTACGCGGTGCTGAGAGACCACATCGCCTTCTATCCAGGACGCGTCGATGCGGCCTGGCTCGGGAACGAGCTGGTTGAGGCCCAGGAGGGAGACTTCTACGGTGGCTGGATCACGTCAGCCGTGAGCGGCCCGTTCAAGGGCCCGCCCGGCACCTGGGGCTGGTGAGCAATGTCGATGCGCAAGCCAACGTCGATGCGCAAGCGCCCCAGCCAGCTGCGGCCGTGACCGCCTCAGGCCACGATCCGGCTCAGGCGGCGACCAACCCCGGGGAACGGGCCCGCCGTCTGCTGAGTGACAGCACAAACATGGTCCTGGCAACCGTCGATGCCGACGCAGCCCCCTGGATCTCGCCACTCTTCTTTGCGGCCGACAAGGAGTGGAATATATACTGGACCTCTGAGCCCGGCGCCCGCCACTCACAGAACCTCCGAGCGAACCCCGCGGTGGCGATTGTGGTCTACAACGCGCCTCCCGATGGGCCGGCCTCACCGCCTGAAGCGGCGGCCCGTGCTCCACGTGTTGACGGCCTCTACCTCAGCGCCCGTGCGCGTGAGCTCTCAGAGCCGACGGAGGTTGAACGCGCGATCGAGATTCTCGCGAGTAAGCCGCAGCCCGACCGCTGGCGGATTTTGGGCCCTCCGGACGTGAGCGAGGGTGGGCCGTGGCGGATCTATCAAGCGCGGATCCAAAGCGCGGAGGTTCGCCGCACTGAGACGGTTGCGGGCAGGCCCGTGGCGCGGCGCGAGCCGGCGGATCTTCACACCCGTCCGTGAGCGGCCACGGCTTGGACTTACACCCGACGCTCTGACCCCGTGGCCATCGGCGACGATTCTGTGGTTGCCGGCGGGGGTACCCACACCGCAGTGCCCAAGGTACCCGTCAGCGAGCAATATCCCGCGGACGCCGGACTTGTCATCTGCTCACTGATTCCGTACCTGGCGCTGACGGCGGCGGTGTTCCCGCTACTGCACAACATCTCCCGCAGCACCGGCCTGTCGATGATGACGCTTGAGGTGACAGTCTCGGTCTCAGCCGCCGGCTACACGATGGGCACCGTGCTGGCTGCACAACTGGCCATGCACCTACCCCGGCGACGGTTGCTCGTGGTCTATGAACTGCTGCTGGTGATCGCGTCGATCCTTGCCGCCTGGGCCCCGAACGGTCAGGTCTTCATCGCGGGCTTCATCCTCCAGGGGCTGGCCACCAGCCTGCTGCTGATCGCGGCGGTACCGCCCCTGATCACGCAGTGGCCGCCCGCGAAGATGCCGATCACCGCGGGCATCATGAACCTCTGCATCTTTGGTGCGGTGGCCATTGGCCCAACAATCGGCGCGATCCAATCCGCCTCGGGTGGTTGGCGACCGCTGTTCTGGGGCGTCGCAGGCGTGGCAGGAGTCGCTCTGCTGCTGTCACTGCTCACGTTTGAGGACGAACCTCCAGTTGCGCCTGAGGCGCCCTGGGACTTTGTTGCCGTCGCCATGGCGATCATCGGCAGCGCGGCAGCGTTTTACGGCGCGGGGCGCCTGGAAGGCACGCACGCCGCCGACCTATCCTCGATCGTTCCCCTGGTCTGTGGCGCCGCGCTGATCGTGGCGCTGGTGGTGTATGAGTACCGCTCCGGTAACCCGCTGATGCCCGTCAAGGCCGCCGCCACCACCGCGCCGGTGACCGGCATCTACCTGGCGCTCGCCGCCAGTGCCTCGTCCTTCAGCATCATGTACCTGGCGCTGGGAAGCATGCATGTCACAACCAGCGCGACCAACACCGGACTGCTGTTCCTGCCGGAGTTCGCCGGCGCGATCCTGATCGCAGCACTGTTTGGGACGATCTTCAAAACCAGGTTCGTTCCCGTGCTGGCCATCTGCGGGACGCTGGCCATAATTGGCGCGGCGGCACTGCTGATCGCCGTCCTGAACGGTGGCGGCGCCGGAATCGCAGCTGGCACCGGGCTGCTCGGACTCGGCGTCGCGGCAACCGTCTCACCCGGCCTGTTCATGGCCGGCTTCTCCCTCAGATCGGCTCTGCTGCAGCGGGTGTTCGCGATGATCGAGCTCCTGCGAGCGGTCACCGCGTTTCTGGTGGCGCCGGTGCTCGTGTACCTGGCGAGCGTTCTGGGCTCAACTCGCGCAGGTGGAACACGCTGGGCGCTGTGGATCTGTCTCGGGATCGCCGCGATCGGCTTCATCGGCGCGCTCGCGCTCTTCCGCGCCGGCTACCGGCACCTGCAGGTGCCGAACCTCAAGCGCTGGCAGGAGGATGGTGAGACAGCCTGGAACTCCCCACCGTTGTTGGAGAGGCTGCGTGGCGGCGAGGGAGTCTGAAAGCGGGGCGCTGAGCCCGCAGTCGGAGCTCAGCGCCGCGCTTGTCTAGGCCGGCAGCGTTCTTGAGCGCTGGTCCACTCCAGGTCCACCGTACGGATAGTCCGCGGGTGCGGGGTCGCTGGCGGCATCGAGCTGCTTCCGCTCGGCGTCATCCAGATGCAGCCCGGCGGCGCCCAGGTTCTCATGCAGTTGCTCGAGCGTACGTGCACCCAAAATCACAGAGGTGACCGCTGGACGGTCGACCAGCCACGCGAGGGCGACCTGAGCCATCGTCACCCCGCGACCGCCGGCGACCGACTCAACCGCCTCAACCACATCCCAGGTGCGTTGCACGCTGCTGCGCCGGTCATAGGCCTCAACGCCACGGTTGGGGTTCTCACCGAGCCGAGTGGCGCCCGTTGGACGCGCATCGCGGGTGTACTTGCCGGTCAGCCAGCCGCCGCCCAGCGGCGACCACGGCAGCAGCCCGAGTCCATTCGCAAGGCTGGCGGGAATGATCTCCCACTCAATCTCACGCACCAGCAGGTTGTACTGAGGCTGCAGCGTCACGGGCTTGACTAGGGAGCGCAGCTCAGCCAGACCCACGATCTGCTGCAGCTGCCAACCCGTGTAGTTCGACAGACCGACGTACGCGATGTCCCCAGCGCGCACCGCGTCGTCAAGGAACCGCAGTGTCTCCTCGGGTGGAGTCAGCGGATCATGAGCGTGCACCTGGTAGAGGTCGATGTGATCAACACCGAGCCGCTTCAGCGACGCGTGCAGGGCCGCGCGCAGGTGACGGCGGGAGAGCCCCAGATCGTTCGGTCCGGGGCCCATGGTGAAACGCCCCTTGGTGGCGAGCACCACCTGGCCTCTGCGCTCCGAGCTCTGGCGCGCCAGCCAGCGCCCGATGATCTCCTCAGAGACGCCGCGGCTGTAGACGTCCGCGGTGTCAATCAGGTTCCCTCCCGCCTCAAAAAACGCGTCCAGTTGAGCGTGAGAGCCGGCCTCATCGGTCTCGCTGCCGAACGTCATGGTTCCCAGCGCGAGCGTCGACACAACACAACCGCTGTTTCCGAGCGTGCGGTACTCCATTCCTGACAGACCCCTCTTCTGGTAGTTGAGGCTCAGAGTCTACGGACCTGCAACCGTGCCGGCGGCTGTTGTCTGCCCAACCGCACTGCCCAGGCAGTCTGTCTGTCTGATCCGGAACCCAGCATCCAGAAGCGGGCTCACCGCGATGCCCCAGGTGGTCCACCGCTTGTGGGGGTGATCCTGGACCGGTGAGTAGTGCCTCCCGTTGAGCGCAATCATCCGGACCGTGCCGAAGTTGGCGATCCTGGTGCCCACAACGTGCTCAGCAATCGCCTCCGCGGTGGCGTCGGCTCTGGTCCAGGAGCCCTGGTACCCCATTGTAAACGTATGCGTACCCAACCGGATCGTGAACTGGTAGCGGGAGTCCGAGTAGGCCGTACTTGCGTACACGTGCGTACCTGGTGCAGCCACCGGATTGCCCGGAAATTGAAATGGGGCGTTGTGCCGTGGGTCCGTCTCAACCCAGGCGCTGCCGGCAGGCCAGCCGTTCTCTCCGCTTGCGGTCCCCGTCTGCCCCATTTTGTCGTTACCGTCACCGCCGATCCCCGCCCAGAAAACTGCGGTGCCGGTGTCGCAACGACTCGCTGCCAGCGCCGGCTGGAAGTAGGAGGCGGTGGCCACCCGCCAGCCTGCGGCCGTGTTGCCGCAGCCGGCCCAACAGCTGTCACACCCCCGCGCCGCCGCGAAGCCGTTGGTCGCGCCATATAGGTACACGGGAATTCCCACGCCCGAGTTGACGCGCCGGTGGCGCACGAACCGGGTCCACCACCGGTAGGCGGATTGATTGCTTCTTGGCGGTGCCGGCGGGACTCCGTAGCGGCTGCGCTCGGCATGGTTCGCCCGGAGGGCATCAAAGCCCGCCGGCGGAGATGGCACCTACAGCGCCGCTCCAGCACCGGTCCGGCACCGGTCCGGCACCGGTCCGGCACCGGTACCGCCGTCTGCGAGACTAACCGTTTGGTTGAGCCTTAGTCTGAGGATCCTGCAGGCCGCTCGCATGGCTGCGCTGGCGGTCACTTCGTCAAAGCCCTGATTCGTCGCGCATGCGGGGGTTCCCTGCAAGAGCGCGGCTCCATCGCCCGTCCGCCGCTCATCCGGCGCCTGCCTCGTCATCGGCGGCAGCACCGACCGCGCTCCACCCTGCGCACCCGGCACGGCGTCCCTGGGCTGCACGCCGCCGCCGGCCAACAGCACCGCCACAGCGATTGCGCCGCCCGCCGGAAGCCTGATCCTCATCACAGACAGCGTTCCCCGCCCACCCCCACCGCACACCGAGCGGATCAGGCTGAGCGTCTGCCCAGACCGTGTCTCGCCCGCCGGACGGGCGGCGCCCGCGCACCGGCGTGGTAGGTTGCACACGAGGTGGTAGACGACGGCGCCGCTGACACCGATTCCATTGGCCCTGAGGGGATGCTGGACCGCGCAGTCGCACTGGACCGCGAGGATCCGCTTGCCGCCTACCGGCCGGAGTTCGTTGAGGCGCCCGAGGTGGTCGCCTACCTGGACGGAAACTCCCTTGGACGGCCGCTGCGCGTGACGACGGAGCGACTAAGCGCCTTTGTTCGCGAGGTCTGGGGAGGGCGACTGATCCGCGCGTGGGAGGAAGGCTGGATGGACGCTCCCACTGTGCTCGGAGATCAGCTGGGCCGGATCACGCTTGGCGCGGGGTCGGGACAGACAATCGTCGGCGACTCAACCACGGTCCTGCTCTACAAGCTGGTCAGGGCCGCGGTCACGGCTCGCCCGGGACGCGACGTGATCGTCACCGACACGCAGAACTTCCCCACCGACCGCTTCATAGTTGAGGGCGTAGCAGCCGAGCGTGGGCTTGAACTGCGCTGGATCGATCCGGACCCAGACTCAGGGGTCAGTGAGGAGGAGCTGGCGGAAGCTCTCGATGAGCGCGTCGCCGTGTTGCTCCTCAGCCACGTGGCCTTCCGATCCGGCCACATGCTGGACATGAAGTCCGTCACTGCCGCTGCCCGCGCGGTTGGAGCCCTGTGCGTCTGGGACCTCAGCCACTCAACCGGTGTGGTTGAGCTCCACCTCGACCGGGACGCCATCGAGCTCGCCGTCGGCTGCACCTACAAGTACCTCAACGGCGGCCCGGGCGCACCGGCGTTTGCCTACGTTGCCTCCAGCCTCCAGGACTGCCTCGCGCAGCCGATCCAGGGCTGGATGGGCGCTTCAGACCCGTTCGCGATGGGGCCGAGCTACGTTCCGGCCGCCGGGATCAGACGCTTCATCAGCGGCACTCCCCCGATCGTCGGGATGCTGCCGATGCGCGACATGCTCGAGCTGATCGAGCGCGCCGGCATGCCGGCGCTCCGGACCAAGTCGCTGGCCCTCACCGACTTTGTGATCGGCTACGCGCAGGAGCGACTCGTGCCGCTGGGCGCGCGGATCGCCTCGCCGCGCGAGCGCGCGCGGCGAGGCAGCCACATCACGCTGGAACATCCGGCGTTTCAAGGGATGGTGCCGGAGCTGTGGGCGCGCGGGGTGATTCCTGACTTCCGGCCCCCGGAGGGGCTGCGCGTGGGGCTGTCCCCGCTGTCCACAAGCTTCGTCGAGGTGGCCCGTGGGCTGGGAGTTGTGGAGGAGCTGCTCGCGGCCAACCCCGCCTGATACGCGCCGCCAGACTCAGATCCAGCCGCAACCCCGGAGACAGGCCTCACGTTCTCCCTCGGCGATGCCGATACCGGCGTCATGTTTAAGAGAAGTGGTGTACTGGCGCTGCTGTGTTCGCTGACATGCGCCCTTGGCGGGCTGGCTATGAACGCCGCTTCGGCGCAGGCGACGGCACCGACCTGCAATCCAGGATCCTTCCTAGCCTCCGGAGGCACGTCGTGCACCCTGTGCCAGCCGGGCACTTACCAGCCCGCATCCGGGCAGAGCCTCTGTCTACCCGCCGCACCCGGGTACTTCGTCAGCGATCTGGGCGCCATCGCAGAGCAGGCGTGCACACCCGGCTACTACAGCCCGCTCCCCGGCGACACCACCTGCACACCGGCGGCTCCCGGCTATTACGTCGACACGGGCACGGCAATCACGTCGATCGCTTGTTCGGCGGGCTATTACGCCGCCTCCATGGGCCAGTCCGCCTGCACTGCGGCCAGCGCGGGCCACTACGTTGACACAACCGCCGCCACCGCTCAGACCGCGTGCGCCGCAGGCTCGTACGCGCCCACGCAGGCAAGCAGCGCCTGCCTGCCAGCCCAGCCCGGCTACTTCGTGCAATCTCTCGGATCCGCAGCGCAGTCAGCCTGCGTCCCCGGTTCCTACACCTCCCTTCCGGGCCAGATCAACTGCTCGTTCGCCGATCCCGGCAACTATGTGGCGACTCCCGCGGCCACCGCTGAGGTCACATGCCAGCCGGGTTCGTTCACGGCGTTTTCAGGCTCTGACGCATGCACAGCGGCCGCCCGCGGCAGCTATGTGCCAACTGCCGGTGCCACGAGCCAGCGGACATGCGCCGCCGGCACGTATACGAGCGCAGTGGGTCAGAGCAGCTGCACCGACGCACCCGCCGGCACCTACATTGCGGCCTCCGGCGCCAGCGCTCCAACCCCGTGCGCCGCCGGCACCTTCTCGGGCGTGACCGGGGCAACCAGTTGCACAGCCGCGCCCGCTGGCTCATACGTCTCAACTGCCGACGCAACCGGACCGACACCGTGCCCCGCGGACACCTTCGCATCCGGAGTGGGAGCGACAACCTGCACCTCGTGCCCGCAGCAGACCTTCAGCCAGGTGGGCGCCACCGCATGCCAGCAGGCGGCTGCACCGGTCACCGCCGCCGCTGAGACAACCCAGCATCGGGTGGCGGCCACGGTCGCGACGCCGGCCACAGGACAGCTCACCGTGCTTGCAACGTTCACCACTCGCACCGGACGGCGACACACGCAGCGGACCCGCACGTATGCCAGGTACAAGATTGAGGTGAGGAGTTCGGGTAGTACGCACCTGCTGCTGGTGCCGCGGCGCGCCGCGCGCCGTTGGCTGAAGTCAAACAGGCGTGTCCTTGTGCACCTGACCATCGTCTTTGTTCCCACCGGCACAACCACGCGCATCACCTCCTCGCGCGTGCTGCGGATTCACTGAACCACTGGCGCGGCACCAGGCTGCGGCCTATCCTGAGGGTGATGCTCGCCGCCCGCAGACCGCTCGCCGCAACCGCATCCGTGGCAGGCCCAGCCGGACACTAGATGCCGGATCTGAACCGGGCGGCATTGCGGGAGCTCACGCTCCGAGACGAGCACCGCCTGCGCCGTCAACTCGGCCGTCTGCGCGGCGGCGATGAGCGCGGGCGGCAGGGACTCGAGCAGCAGCTCATCCAGGCGCAGGCGCGCGTTGCGCGGCGCCGTCAGTCGGTACCGGCAGTCACATACCCTGATGAGCTGCCCGTCTCCGCGCGACGCGCGGATCTGCTGAGCACGATCCGCGACCATCAGGTGGTTGTGGTCGCAGGCGAGACAGGCTCGGGCAAGACCACACAGCTGCCGAAGATCTGCCTCGAGCTGGGTCGAGGCGTACGGGGTGCGATCGCGCACACGCAACCGCGGCGGATCGCCGCGCGCACGGTGGCGCAGCGCATCGCTGACGAGCTGAACGTGCCGTTGGGGGGAGCGGTCGGCTACGCCGTCCGCTTCGATGATCGTGGCACCGATGACACGCTCGTTCGTCTGGTCACAGACGGCCTGCTGCTCGCGGAGATACGTCGCGATCCGCTGCTGCGTCGCTATGACACGGTGATTGTCGACGAGGCTCATGAGCGCTCGCTCAACATCGACTTCCTGCTCGGATGCCTGCACCGGATCCTGCCGCGGCGCCCCGACCTGAAGCTGATCATCACCAGCGCGACGATCGACCCGGAGCGCTTCAGCCGGCACTTCGGCGACGCCCCGATCGTTGAGGTGTCCGGTCGCACCTACCCGGTGGAGGTGCGTTACCGACCGCCCGCTGAGGATGAGGAGCTGCTTGACGTTCTTGCCGACACGGTCCAGGAACTGCTGGCCGAGCGCGACGGTGACGTGCTGGCCTTCTTCTCCGGCGAGCGCGAGATCCGGGACGCGGCTGAGCTGCTGGACGGGCGGCTCGGACCGCAGGTGGAGGTGCTGCCGCTCTACTCGCGTCTGGCCGCAGCTGAGCAGCAGCGGGTGTTCGCGTCTGGGAAGCGCAGAGCGCGCCGAGTAGTGCTGGCCACCAACGTCGCGGAGACATCGGTGACGGTGCCCGGGATCCGCTTCGTGATCGACACCGGATTTGCTCGCATCTCGCGCTACAGCACGCGCTTGAAGGTGCAGCGGCTGCCGGTGGAGCCGATCTCGCGCGCGTCCGCGGAGCAGCGCAAGGGCCGCTGCGGCCGTGTGAGTGACGGCATCTGCGTGCGCCTCTACTCAGAGGAGGAGCTGAACGCCCGGCCCGAGTACACCGACCCTGAGATCCTGCGGACCAACCTCGCAAGCGTGATCCTGCAGATGGCGGCACTCGGCCTTGGAGACGTCGAGTCGTTCCCCTTCCTGGAGCCACCGGACCGCCGCCAGGTGCGTGACGGGATCGCGCTCCTGCATGAGCTGCGTGCGCTCGACCCGGCAGCAGCCGAGCCACTGACGCCGCTTGGCCGCAGGCTCGCACAGCTGCCGGTCGACCCTCGCCTGGGGCGGATGGTGCTTGAGGCGGACACGCTGGGCTGCACCCGTGAGGTGATAGTCATCGCGGCCGCTCTGTCAATCCAGGATCCTCGCGAGCGGCCGGCGGAACAACGTGCTCAGGCCGACCAGTTGCACGCCCGTTTCACCGACCCCGCCTCAGACTTCATCACCCACCTGAACCTCTGGCGGCACCTGCGCGCATTGGACGCTGAGCTGTCGCGCTCCCAGGTGCGCAAGCGCTGCCGGGCTGAGTTTCTGCACTACCTGCGCGTGCGTGAGTGGCAGGATCTGGTGTCACAGCTGGAGGAGGCCGCCCGTGAACTGGGCCTCAAGCTAAACGACACACCAGCTGAGGCGCCGGAGATTCATGCCGCACTGCTCTCGGGCCTGCTTTCACACATTGGCATGAAGGACAGCGCAACGCGCGAGTACACCGGTGCGCGCGGGGCGAAATTCGCCATCTTCCCCGGATCTGCGCTGGCGCGACGGGGACCGAACTGGGTGATGGTCGCGGAACTGGTGGAGACCACGAGACTCTGGGGTCGCACAGCGGCAGCGGTCGACATGAAACGGGTCGAGCCGCTGGCAGAGCACCTTGTGAAGCGCTCCCACGGCGAGCCGCGCTGGGATCGTCGCAGGGCTGCCGTGGTCGCTTCCGAGCGCGTGACCCTGTACGGCCTGCCGATCGTGGCGGCACGGACTGTCCAGTACGGGCGTATCGACCCGCAGGCCGCGCGGGCGCTGTTCATCCAGCGAGCCCTGGTGGAGGGTGACTGGGACCAGCACCACGCCTTCATGCGGGAGAACCAGCAGCGGGTGGAGGAGGTTGAGGCGCTGGAGGCACGGGCACGGCGGCGTGATCTTCTGGCGAGCGAGGCGGCCCGCGCAGCCTTCTTTGATGAGCGCCTCCCCCAGAACATCGTCAGCGGCCGCCACTTTGACCGCTGGTGGCGGCAGGAGCGCCCCCGGCAGCCACAGCTCCTGGACTACCCGATGGAGCTGCTGATCCAGGGTGAGGTCAGGCCCGACGGCGCCAACCGACCATCCGTCTGGAAGCAGGGGCCATTCGAACTGGCGCTCTCCTACCGGTTCGATCCGGGTGCTGTCGCTGACGGCGTGACGGTCCACATCCCGCTGCCCGCGCTCGCATCGGTGCGGGAGGTCGGGTTTGAGTGGCTCGTTCCGGCCTTCCGTGAGGAGCTGGTGATCACTCTGCTGCGCTCCCTCGCCAAGCCGCTGCGCACGCCACTGGTGCCGATACCCGACACCGCCCGTACCCTGCTCGCCACCGTCAAACCGCGCTCCGGACCACTGCTGGAGGTGCTGGCCGGCGCAATCACGGAGGTCCGCGGCATCCACATCGGTCCCGCCGACTGGTCGCTGGAGGCACTGCCCGCACACCTGCGGATGAGCTTCTCCGTGGAGGACGAGGATGGAACGGTGCTGGCCGGCGGCAACTCGCTGGAGGCGCTGCGCGATCAGCTGCGGCCACTGCTGAAGGCCAGGGCCGGTGCCGCCGTGCCCGCACTGGTACGCCACGGCATGCGTGACTTTGAGCTCGACTCCCTGCCGCGCACGATCGATCTGCCCGGAGGGATGCGTGGGTTTCCGGCGCTTGTTGATGAGGGCGACGCCGTTGGTGTACGGATCTGTGACAGTGCCGCCGAGCAGGCCGCGACAATGGCCCGCGGCACCCGGTCGCTGCTGCGCCTGACCGTCCCGTCACCACGGGCGTGGGTAACTGGCCAGCTCGGTCCCCAGCTGACGCTGGAGCTCGCGGGAGCACCACACCCGGGCTTTGACGAGCTGCTTGAGGATGCGACCAACGCGGCGCTGGACGCGCTGATCGTGCGCGGCGGCGGACCGGCCTGGGATGCGGCAGCGTTTGCCGCGCTGCGGGAGCAGGTCCGCGGCGAGATCCGTCCCACGACGCTTGAGGTGCTGGTGGCGCTGAGCCGCATCCTGCAGGCGGCGCGTTCTGTGCGTGACGCCATGGATCGGCTGCCGACCGGAGCCGGCTTTGGAGCCGCGCGTCAGGACGTGGCTCGCCAACTGGGCCGGCTCGTCTATGCGGGCATGCTTACCGCGACCGGCCTGCAGCGACTGGCTGACGTGGAGCGCTACCTGCTGGCCGCAGCTCAGCGGGTTGAGCGCCTGCCGCGACAGCTGCGCGCCGACACCGAGCACATGGCTGTGATCCATCAGTTGGAGACAGAGGCGACCGGTCGAGCCGACCTCAGATGGCTGATTGAGGAGCTGCGGGTCAGCCAACTCGCACCCGGGCCGCTGGTCCGGCCCGGCGCAACGGTGCGGCGGGTGCGTGAGGCGCTGGCGGCCGGCCGTTAGCGGCTGGCGCCCAGGGGCGGTTGCGGGTGGATGCGGTCGACGGTCGGTCGCGACCTCCGCCGGGTCCAGGCAGGGGCTAAACGGTGGCGCCAGGACCAGGCGGTGACCACGGCCAGTCCGCGACCGCAGCGTCCTCAGCAACCACGGTGTTGGCGATCCGACCAACACCCTGGATCTCAACCTCGACAACATCTCCGGGTTTGAGCCACAACGGCGGCTTCTGCGCAAAGCCCACACCACCGGGAGTGCCGGTGGCAATGACATCGCCCGGCCGCAGAGTCGTGAAAGAGGACAGATATTCAATCGTCCTGGGGACATCAAAGATCATGTTTGCCGTGCTCGCCGATTGCATGACTCTGCCGTTGACCGTCGTCGTCAGCTTGACGTCCGCCACATCGACCTCGTCAGGCGTCACAAGCTCAGGCCCGAGCGGCATGGTCGCGTCAAAGTTCTTGCCGGCCGTCCACTGCGACGCTGCGCGTTGCCACTCCCGGGCAGACCCGTCCATCGCGACCGTGAAGCCGGCCACAACTGAAAGCGCGTCCTGGGCTCGGATATAGCGACCGCCGCGGCCGATCACCACGGCCAGTTCACCCTCATAGTCAAAACGAGCGGAGAGAGCCGGTTTGACCAGCGGACCGTAGGGTGCCGCCGCGGAGTCAGCTCCCCGGACAAAGACCTCAGGCCAGGTGGTCGGCGGGCGCCCTCCCTCCAGGGCGTGGTCCAGATAGTTGACGCCAAGACAGAGGATCCGCCTCGGCTGAGGGATCAGCGGCCCAAACTCCGCTTCGCTCACCTCGCGGCCCGCCTGCTCGGCGACAGCGCTGAGCAGTTCCAGCTCTTCTGGACCGGCGCCCAACACGGCATTGATATCTGAGAGGCGTTCCTCGCCCGTCGCGTGGGCAACGTCGACGTAGCCATGTCTGCCCCGCACATGTAGACGGAGTCCGTCTTCCGTGAACAAGCTCGCAAATCTCAAAGCCTCTGACCTCCCACTTCAGCTGTTGCCCGATGCGTAACCGGCCACGATTTACCGATTGTGGCGTACAGAGCCACCCTGGCGCAGCTCAAGTTGAGGTCGAGGTGTCAACTGCGAGTAAGCGATTGCGCCCGCAGGCACCCCTTTTCAGCGCGTCCAACGCGAGCGTCTGCTTGACTGCAGCCCCGACGGAGGCAGACGGATCTTGAGTTTGTCGGCAATGGAGTGGCGTTGTTTGAGCAGGTCTTTCGGCTCAGCCGGTTAGGTAACGGCGTGGCACGGTCGCTTCGTGCCGCGGTCAAAGGAGCGCAGGGCCCTGCGAAGGTGGCGATCACCGTAGTGGCCGTGACGCTCTCCTCCTGGTCTGCGGCCCCAATGGCAAGCGCCGCGCGCGCCGACAGCAGGACGGCGAAACCGAAGCCGTCGACTACGGCCACCGCTCGCCCGGTACAGCTCACGGTCGGTGGGGTCTATGCCGGGCTCCCGATTCGTGCCGGGTTCGTGGGGATGACAAACGAGTTCTGGGACCTGTTCAAGGCCGTGGGCCAGGATCCCACGCAACCCGACGTCCCGTTTGAGCAGGTGATGAGAAACCTGGCGCCAAACGGCGGCTTCTCGCTGCGCATCGGTGGCGACACCACCGACTGGACCTGGTGGCCGGTGCCCGGAATGGCGCACCCCATCTGGGCGCGCTTCACGCTGACGCCAACCTGGATGGCGGTGGCCCAACGGCTGCTTGAGGACCTCAAGGCCCACCTGATCATCGGCATCAACATGGAGGCCAACAACCCCACGGTGGCAGCCGCCGAAGTTGCAGCGATCCAGTCCGGGATCGGTCCGACCGTGCCCACCACGTTCGAGTTGGGAAACGAGCCCGAGCTCTACTCGAAGTGGCCCTTCTACATCGAGAAGGTCGGGCATGTGGTGGTCCTGGGGCGGCCCAAGAGCTACTCGTTCCCGCAGATGACCAGCGAGTGGGACACGCTCGCCAAGGCCCTTGGCCCGGTCAGGCTGGCGGGACTTGGATACTCGTCGTTCAGGGCCCTCCCCCACGTTGCGCAGTTCCTGCACTCCAGCCCCAAGACGTCACTGCTGACGTTTCATACCTACGCGCTCACCCCGCGCAACTGCCAGAAGGGTGGGCTGCTGCAGGAGAGCCAGCTCTTTGACTACAACTCCCTGCAGAGGCTGGCCAACGCGGTGGAAGACTGGACTGTGCTGGGCCGCCAGAACAAGGTTGCCGTCCGTGTCGATGAGATCAATGCGGTGACATGCGGCGGGCTGGCCGGCTTCAGCAACTCACTCGGACCTGCGCTCTGGGCCCTGAACATCCTCCCCATGTACGCCCAGACGGGTGTGACGGGCGTCAACTTTGAGAGCCGGCCGAATACGGCGCAGAACCTGATCCAACCCACCCTTACGACCACGGGCTGGCAGGTGACCGTCCAGCCCGAGTACTACGGCATGCTGGCATTCGCGCAGCTGACGCCGCCAGGCTCGCGGATCCTGAGTGTCACGCCGATGCCCAACGGACTGCTCGCCTGGGCCGTTCAGACTCCCACACACGCCGTCAACATCGTGGTGACCAACATCAGCGGCCGCAGCAGGCGCGTGGCGGTTCAGGCGTTTGGCGCGGGCGCAACCGGACCCGGAACGGCCGAGACGCTATCGAGCGCCACCGGACACCTGACCGACACGAGTGGGATAACGCTCGGCGGCCAGGCCATCGATCCTCAGACCGGGCAGCTGAGCGGCACACCGGTCACATCTCGGGTGATTCCACGCAACCGGATCTACAACATCACGGTCGGCCCGGCGAGCGCGACCATCCTGACCATCAACGGCCCATCCCCGGCTACGACCCAGCCGTCCTCCACGGTCCCGACCACAGCTGCCCCGACCACAACGGCCCCGACCGGAACAACACCGGCCGGGGCGGCCTCCTAATACCCAGGGGTCCCAGAACCGCGGCAGACTCAGCTGCGATCCAGGAGCGCCATCATCGCTTCGGGATAACGCGCACCCCGAACCGCGTCGCGTGAGATCGCGCTGTCCAACTGAGCGACATCCTCGGCCGAGAGCTTGACGTCCGCCGCGCCGGCATTTTCCTCGAGCCGTGCCGGTTTCGTGGTCCCGGGGATCGGCACTATGTGCTCACCCTTGGCCATCACCCAGGCGATCGCCAGCTGAGCCGGGGTGACTCCTCGAGCCTGCGCCAGCTCCCCCACCAGATCGGCCAGCTTGACATTCTCCGCCAGCGCCTCCTCCTGGAAGCGCGGGTTGCTCCGCCGCCAGTCGTCCGCCGGCAGATCGTCCATGGAGCGGATCTGTCCCGTGAGGAACCCGCGACCCAGCGGCGAGTAGGCGACAAGTCCGATGCCGAGCTCCTCCAGGGTCGTGAGGACTCCGTCCTCGGGATCACGTGTCCAGAGCGAGTATTCGTTCTGCACAGCGGTGATCGGGTGGGTGGCATGAGCTCGGCGGATCGTCTCAGGCGAAGCCTCAGAGAGCCCCAGGTAGCGGACCTTGCCCTGAGCCACCAGCTCGGCCATGGCCCCAACCGTCTCCTCGATCGGAACGTTCGGGTCGACCCGATGCTGGTAGAAGAGATCGATGTGATCGATGCCCAGACGCCGCAGCGAGCCCTCGCACGCGCGCCTGACATTCTCAGGGCTGCTGTCGGGTCGGCGGTCACGCGGTGCATCCGGGTTGATCGCAAAGCCGAACTTCGTGGCGATCTCAAAGCGGTCACGGCGGCCCGCGATCGCCCGACCGACCAGCTCCTCATTGGTGTGCGGCCCGTACACCTCGGCGGTGTCCAGGAAGGTGATCCCGAGCTCAAGCGCGCGATCGATCGTCTGCAGGCTCGTGCTCTCATCGGCCGGGCCGTAGGCAAAGCTCATGCCCATGCAACCGAGACCCTCAGCCGAGACCTCAAGGCCCTGGCTGCCAAGTGTGCGTCTTTCCATTCGTGCAGTCCTTGTCAGTTGATCTTCGTCTCAGGGCGCACCGCGGCGCCCACAGGCAGCTGATACCCAGCGGTCGTTCAGACCGGCTCGACCTCAGCCAGCAGTCCGCTCGCCACCTCACGCAGAGATCCGGCCACCTCAGCGAGTGTGGCCTGCCCGTCAGGCGATTGGATCTCCGAGGCAAAGGCGGCAAGGTCGTTGAGGCGCTCGGCGTAGCGGATCCAGGCCGCCCGGCGGTGCGGCAGCAGGAAGCTCGCGCGGTAGGGGAGCTGGAAGTTGGCGCCGGCTGTGGCACCCGGGTGCTCAGGCCCGACCGGCAGTCCGGCGAGCATGATCCCGAGTGGCTTGATCGCCTGGAACATGAGATCGACGGCTGCGTTGGCAAGATAGGCACGCTGCTCCGCCGTCTCGTGACCAAACGCAAAGTAGCGCGCGATCATCTGCAGCAGCAGCTCGTAGATGGCGTTGAACAGGTCAGAGCACTGGCCGGTGGTCTGATCGGTGATGTAGAAGTCCGGCTCGATCCCCTCAACACTGCGCATCCCGGCGGCCACCACCGGATGCACGGGGTCAAAGTCAGGCTCGGCGGCGCGCGTCCTGAAGTACTCGTCGCGGAGCTCCAGGAAGCGACCGTAGTGGGCCTCATCCCGATCACCCGTGGCTCCCTCCCCCTGCTCAACGATGCGCTCAATCGCGGCGTTGGCCTGCTCGAGGCTGGTGATCGGGCCAAGGTCCGGCCAGCCGAACGCGGACTCCTCCGCCTGGTGGAAGGCCGGCCCGATGAAGAGCTGGTCCTCACCGATCTTGTCTGCCAGGTTCTTGAGTCCGGCCTCAATCGACCTGTAGAGGTGACCGACGGTGCCAAAGTCCTGGCCCCTGGGGATGATCTCCTGTGGGTTCATCGGCGCGGGCGCCTCCCCGCTCAGCTGGAAGAGATCAGCGTCAGGCTCCTCGATGCCCTCGGGCCGCTCCAGGAAGATGAAGTGCTTGAGCGCATCTTCACCGAACGGCAGCAGCCGCAGTTGCACTCCTGGCGGGTAACCCTGGGCCTGGTGTGGCAGGTGCGGTCGCGCCACAAACGGCGCCGACCCAACCGCCGCGAGCAGGTTCTGGACCATGGCCCAGTGCAGCATCTCCTCTCCGGCGATCTTCAGCAGCACGCGCCGCCACTCCTCAACCCGCTCCGCCTGCTCCTCCGTGAGGCCGTCGGCGGCCGTCTTGAGGCTGAACGCCGCGTAGAGGTACTGGCACATGATTCCGTGTTCCAGCTCAGCGCCGAGCGAGAGCAGGTAGGTGAGCTCCTTGCGGTGCTCGACGATGATTGGTGGTTCGCCGGTCATCGACGGGAATCTAGCTCAGCGACCGACGGACCCGGGATGTTCTCAGGGATGGGTGGCGCGCCGCCACTCCCCTCGCGGCGCAGCTCAACTGCTAGCCGCGTGTTTCCGGGGCGTCAGCGACGGCTCCGCGCTCCAGGGGAACTCGATCCATCGGTCCGTGCGCCGCCAGACGTAGTCACATTTGAC